>JANPKP010000200.1:0-3634 GCA_031426095.1 Gemmataceae bacterium | reverse complement strand
CCCAACGACACCCAGCCGCCGATCAGGATCGGCCCGCTGACGAGGGCGGCGGGGAACACGCCGCCCGCCAGCACGCCCATGACAACCGCCAGTGCCGCCCCCGCCGCGACCAATCTGGCCCGCCGACCGATGGCGGTCGCCTTCGCCACAAGGACGGCCCGCCGGTCGCCAGGGAGGGTGAGGAGGGCGTCGAGCGTGCCCCGCTTCCGCTCCGTCGCCACCGACGTGGCCGCCGCCGTCCCCACGGCCAGAACGAGAGGCGACAGCAGGCACGCGACCGTGAGCCGGGCGTAAGCCCCCGCCGCCGGCCCGCCCGACCGCGCCTCGCCGCTAGCTCTCAGTCCCACGCCGATGATCAAAACCAGCCCCGTGGCCACCAAGAGCGTCAGCCCGGTGACGCCGACCACGAGGAGCAGCGAGTACGCCGGCTCGTGGACCGTCGGCATCCGGCCCGGGCCGAAGTGCCGCTCCTTCCACGCCAGCCCGTCCTCGTCCGGCCCCGGGAGCGGCACCTCGTGCCAGCGGGCGAAGTCGGCGGGCGGTGTGAGCTCCCGCGGCCGAAACGCCTCGGGGAGCGGGTCGGCCGCGGGCACGGCGAAATGTGGGGTGCGGCACGCGGCGGGGGGGCGGACGCCGCCGACGGCCCGCGACAGGTAGTGGAGGCCGACCAACCCGTGGACCAGGGCGTAACCCGCGACGGTGACGCCGGCCCCGTAAGGCTTCGACGTGTCGAACACGCCGAACGGGCCGTACACCATCACCAGCAGGGCCGAGAACGGCGAGGCGAACGCCGGCACGACGCAGCACCCGCACAGGAGTCCGAACAGGCTGCAGCCCACGGCGGCGGTGTACGAGTCGCGGAGGACGGCCCCGAACCCGTCGCCCCGGGCGGACCGGGACAGGGCGAACGCCCCGAGGCTGAACGCAGTGAGCAGGGTGACGGCGTACCCGCCGAGGAGGAGCCCGGGGTCGACGCCGCCGAAGAGCATCGTCACGGCCAGGACCGGCAGCCCGGTGAGGACGACGGACGACACGAACGTGAGCCGGGCGGCGAATGGCCCCAGGACGAGTTCGCGGTCGGTGAGCGGGGACGACAGGAGGGCGTCGAGGGCCGCCCGGTCGCCGTCGCCGGCGAGCGGCCCGCCGACCACGGCCGGCGTCATCACCACCACGACGAGCATCTGGATGAAAAGGAAGGTAAGGGCGAACCGCTCGCCGAACTGGGCCGCCCGCCCCGTCTCCATCGCCCGGCCGGTACCGAACAGGAGGTCGGCCGCCCCGACCCCGGGGAAGTCGCGGAGGTAGCCGGCGAACAGGGCGATGAGGAGCAAGCCGGCGAACGCCGCCCGCCACCGCGGCTGGAGCCCGCGGCGGGCGAGCCGGGTCAGGTCGTGCCGGAGGAGCGGGCCGAACAGGCGGCCGCGGTCCGGCGGGGTTGGCGGGCGGTCCGGGGACATGGGATCAGCATACGGCCCCCGTCACGCAAACGCCTTCACCGCCGCGTCCGCACCCACGAGCGGCGCTTCGCAGGCGTAGTCCCGGCAGACATAAGTCGTCACGGCCCCGCCCACCTGCGGCTTGTCCTTCAAGAGTGGGATCAGGTCCGCCGGCGGCTCGCCCGTGGCCGGGTCGGGGGCCGCGACCACCTGGTTCGGCCGGAAGCCCGCCCGCACGGCCCGGAATACCGCCACCGTGTCCGCGTGCCCGGCCGGGCCGACGACCGCCACTTCGGCCACCGGCCCGAGGTAGAAGTCGAGGGCGACGAGCATCTGCCCGGACGCAGCCGGGGCGTCGGCCATCAGCCCCCGGTAACCCCGCAGGGCCGCCTCGGCCGTGGCGGCGAGGTCGCGGCGGTCGCACAGCACGGCGAGCCGCAGCAGCGCCGTCACGGCCATCGCGTTCCCGCTCGGGGTCGAGCCGTCGTGCAGGTCTTTCGTGCGGGCGATCAGCTCCTCGTGGTCGTCGGCCGTGTAGAAGAAGCCGGGGCCGGCCGGGTCGGCGAAGTGCTTCACCACCAGGTCGGCGAGGTCGAGGGCGGCCCGCAGCCAGTGCGGCTCGAACGTCGCCTCGTAGAGCGTGACGAGGGCGTCCGCCAGGAAGGCGTAGTCTTCGAGGTAGCCGTTGAGCTTGGCCGGCTGATCGACGCCGGCGGTGCGGAACAGCCGGCCGTTCGCACCTCGCAGATGGGTGAGGACGTGGTCGGCCGCCCGCCGCGCGGCCTCGACGTATCGCGGCTCATCGAGCGCCGCCCCGGCCTGGGCGAACGCCGCGATCATGAGCCCGTTCCACGCCGTCAAGAGCTTCTCGTCGCGCCCCGGCCACACCCGCCCCCCGCGCACGGCGAGCAGCTTCGCCCGCGCGTCGTCGAGCCTCGCCCGAAACGCCTCGACGCCCAGCCCGAAGCGCTTCGCCTCCTCCGCGTCGGTCCTGGTGCGGTGGAGGATGTTGTGCCCTTCGAAGTTCCCGCCCACGGTCACGTCCCACGTCCGCGAGGCGATGTCGGCCAACTCCGGCCCGAGGGTGCTGGTGAACTCCGCGTCACTCCAGACGGAAAACTTGCCCTCCTCGCCCTCGCTGTCGGCGTCCTGGGTGCTGTAGAAGGCCCCGACCGGGCTCGTCAGCTCGCGGAGGACGTATTCGCACGTCTCGCGGGCGACCTGCTCGTAGAACGGGTCGCGGGTGAGCTGGAACGCCTCGACGTAGGCGGTGGTGAGCAGGGCGTTGTCGTAGAGCATTTTCTCGAAGTGGGGGACGAGCCAGTGCCCGTCCACGCTGTACCGGTGGAAGCCGCCGCCGAGTTGGTCGTAAATCCCGCCGCGGGCCATCTTGTCGAGCGTCAGCTTCACCATCCGCAACGCCGTGTCGTCGTTGAAGCGCTTCGCCACCCGCAGCAACAGCTTCAGTTCGAGGGCGTGCGGGAACTTGGGGGCGTGGCCGAAGCCGCCGTGGGTGGCGTCGAACGTGCCGCGCAGGGCGGACGTGGCGGCCTTCAGCAGGTCGTCGGTGAGCGGGCCGTTGTCGGCGTCGAAGGTGGCGGTGTCCCGCAGGTACGCGGCGACGTTGCGGCCGACCTCGGCGACGTGGTCGCGGCGGTTCTCCCAGGCGTCGGCGATGCCGGCGAGGAGTCGCTTGAAGCTCGGCCGGCCGTGCCCGGCGTAGCGGTCGTCGGGCGGGTAGTAGGTGCCGGCGAAGAACGGCGTGAGGTCCGGGGTGAGGAACACGGAGAGCGGCCACCCGCCGCCCTCGCGGGTGAGCACCTGGAGGGCATTCATGTAGATCGTGTCGAGGTCCGGCCGCTCCTCGCGGTCCACCTTCACGCAGACGAAATGCGCATTCATCACCCGGGCCGTCGCTTCGTCCTCGAAGCTCTCGTGGGCCATGACGTGGCACCAGTGGCACGCCGAGTAGCCGACGCTCAGGAAGATCGGCTTGCCCAGTTCCTTCGCTTTTTGAAGCGCCTCCGGCCCCCACGGGAACCAATCGACCGGGTTGTGGGCGTGCTGCTTGAGGTACAGGCTCGTCTCGCCGGCGAGGCGGTTGGCGGGGTGTTGAGTCGGGGCTGCTGACATGGGGGAGGCTCCGGTGGCGATTCGCACCGGGGAATTGTAGACACGGCACGCGGGCGGCGGGGCGC
>JANPKP010000199.1:0-3689 GCA_031426095.1 Gemmataceae bacterium | reverse complement strand
CCCCCCCCACGCCCCCCAACCGGCGCGCACCTACCCCCCGGCCCACCCCATCTTTGGCCTTCCTTTGAGGTTCCCGGGCGGGTTACGATTCGCATTCCCACGGCCCGCCACGGACGGCCCCGCCATGCACTGGCTCCTCGTCGGCTACATGTTCCTGTTCATCCACCGGCCCGGCGAAGTGTGGCCGGCCCTCGACGACTTCCGCGTCGAGCGGGTCTACATGCTCGTGGTCCTGGCCGCGTGGGCGGTCTACCCGAACAAGCGGTGGCTGGGCAACGTCCAGCACGGGGCGTACGCCGCGTTCGCCTTCGCGGTCCTGTCGGCGTGGGTGCTCAGCCCGTGGGCGGCGACGGGGCAGCCGGCCGTCGAGGACTGGTTCAAGGTCGTCGTCTTTTACGTCCTGCTCGTCACCACCGTCCACGACGAAGAGGGGCTGAAGCGGCTGGCGGTCGGCTTCGTCGGCGTCATGGCCCTGTACCTGCTCCACTCGTTCCGCGAGTACCTGGGCGGGAAGTACACCTTCCGCATGGGCATCGCCCGCATGGTGGGCGTCGACACGTCGCTCGGCGACCCGAACAGCTTCGGCATGAGCATCGTGTTCGCGTTGCCGATGGCCGCGGCGCTGTGGAAGTCGAACGTCGGCGGCTCGAAGGGGAAGGTGGTGCTCCTCGGGTACGTCGGGTTATCGGCCCTGTGCATCCTGCTCACCGGGTCGCGGTCGTCGCTGCTCGGTCTCATCCTCTGGTCGAGCATTACCATCCTCGGGCACCGCCGGCGTTTCCTGTTCCTCGCTGCGGCCTTCACGCTCGCCCCGGTGGCGTTCCTGGCCCTGCCGGAGTCGCTGCAGACGCGGTTCGAGACGATCGTGAACCCGGACGCCGGGCCGGCGAACGCCAAGGAGTCGGGTGAGGGACGCATCGAGGGGCTGTTCACCGGGCTGCAACTGTGGGCGGCCAACCCGCTGACCGGGGTCGGCCCCGGGGCGTGGCGGCCGGCCACCGGGCGGGTGATCGAGTCGCACAACCTCTACGGCCAACTCGTCGGCGAGACGGGCACGCTCGGGCTGCTGGCCTTCCTCGCCCTGCTGGCCTGCTTCTGGGTGAACCTCCGGGCCGTAAAGCGGGTGCGGAAGGCGTACCCCGAGTGGCGGGACGACTTCGTGTTCCAACTCCCGGCGGCGGTGGGCACCGTCGTGTTCCTCCTGCTGTTCCTGGGTAACTTCGGGCACAACCTTTTCCGCTTCAACTGGCTCTGGTACGGCGGCTTCCTCATCATCGCCCGGCACTGCGTGGCCGCCCGCGTCGCCGCCTGGGACGGCGAGCCGGAAGACGACCCGGACGAGGAGTACGAGGACGACGCGGAGGAGACGCTGCCCCCGGGCTGGGTCTACCACCCGTCGCACGCACTGCCCCGCGGCTGACGGGCGTTCCCACTTTTTACCGCATTTTGCGTGTCGCAACCGCCCGATCCCGAGGCTCCGGTGTGACTTACTTCCCCCGCCCGGCAATCCCCCGGTAAAGTCTTCACAATTCGCGTTTGCCCTGGAAATCGGCCCCGAACCGTTCCCATGCTTGATTGCGGCCACGGAGCCCGCCACAATGGGGCGGGAACACACGCCCTCGCAACGGGAGGAGTGACCGGTGGCCGAACTCCCCCGCATCCGCCTTACCGCGCTGGCCGTTGCCGTCGTCGCGTTCTCGCCCGCGGCCCTGCCAGCTCAAGTCGCGCCCCCGCCGCCGGCCGAGATTCCCCGCGAACAGGTACAAGCCGCCCTCCTCCGCCTGCGGACCGACGTGGGCGGGCCGGCGTTCAGCGACGACCTCTTGCGCTCGGCCGGCGAGTTCTTGAAGGGGTTAACGCCCGAGCAGAAGGAGAGGTTGACCCGCGGGTTGGCCGGCCGACCGGACCTCAAGGAGTGGACGGAGAGCCTGAACCTCCCGCTGCCGCCCGGCCTCCGCCGCAACCCGGAGCGGTTGCGGGAGGAACTTCGCCACATCATCGAGCGCACCCCGCCGGCCGACCCGGAATCCCCCCCCCCGTCGGAGATCGACCCGACCCCACCCCCGCCGCGGCCGTCGTTCAACCCGTGGACCCGCGACCACCCGCCGCGCGGCCCGTGGGGCGACCGCCCACACGACCGCTTCCGAGGGCACCGCCACGACGCCCCGCCGCCGGAGATGCCCCGCGACCCGTTCGACCCCCTCGACCCGTCGGCCGAGGTGCAGCGGCGGAACAAGGCGCTCAAGGCCCTCTCGAACGCCTGGGAGCGCACCATCGGCCCGCTCGACGACAGCCCGGCGCTCAGGAAGGCGCTCATGGACATGGTCCTGGCCGGGGAGGACGTCAAGGGGGCCGACGGGGCCGACCTCTGGCAGTTCCTCGAAGGGCAGGCCGGCGGGGCCGACGGGATGGCGAACTGGCTCGACGGGCTCAACGCCGGCGGCGACTGGAAGCTGCCGGCGTTCGACCTCCCCTCAATGGGCGGGTTCGACTGGGGGGGCAATGCCCAGGGGCCGGACGGCCCGACCCCGGGCGGCGGTTCGGGGGGCTCGCTGCCGTCGGCCCCGTCGGCCTTCGGGTGGACCTTCCCGGGTGGGGGCGACTCCTGGCTGCCGGTCATCCTCCTGAGCGTCCTCCTCCTCGGCTGTCTCCTTTACTGGCGGTTCGTGATCGCCCGCGACCCGGCCGTCGAGCGCGACGAGGCCGCCCCCGCCGGCCTCGGCCCGTGGCCGGTCGACCCGCGGGCGCTCGCCGGCCGGGCGGACGTGGTGGCGGCGTTCGAGTACCTTTCGGTCCTCCGGTGCGGGGCGGCCGCGCGGGCGTGGAACCACCGCACCCTCGGCGACGCCCTGAGCCCGTGGGCTGCCGACCCCGCGACCTCCGACCGGCTGGCCCGCCTGTACGCGGTCGCCCGCTACAGCCCGGCGGCCGACCCGCTCTCCCCGGCCGACCTCGCCGACGCCCGCCGGCTGGTGTGCGAACTCGCGGGGGTTTCCCCGGCATGATTGACGAGTCGAACCGGGCGAGCCCCGTCCCGTCAGGGTGGGGCGTGGTTGCGAGCCCTCTGCCTCCCCGCCCCGACGGGACGGGGCTCGCCAAATCGATTCTGATTCCTCTGCTGCTCGCGCTCACGGCCCCCGCCGCCCCCGCGCAGGACGCCCCGCCCCGCTCGCCGATCACGCGGGCCGGCAGCGACCTCTTTAGGGCCATGCTCCGCGAACACCAGGTCCGCCCCGTCGGGCTCGACGAGTACGGAGGGATGAGGCAGTCCGAGCGGGCCGAACTCCTCTTCGTCCTGTGGGACACCGACCCGAACGAGGGGGGCTGGCTCGGGGCCGCGGGGTTGACGGTCGAAAGCGGCGGGGCCGCCCTGATCCTGTCGAACGCCCCGACGACGCTCGCACGTGAATTCGACGTCAACCCCGCCGTGCCGGGCGGGGCGTGGGTCACCGGCGAGCGGGTGGCGGTGCCGCCGAGTCAGTCGCCCCCGGTCGCCCGCCGGAACCGCGAGGCCGCCCCCCCCTTCGCCGACCTCGTCCGCCCCGGGCGGTCGGGGACGGGGCCGGACAAGCCGCTGCTGACGACCGCCCCGAGCGTCGTCACCGCCCGCCCGTCCGAGCACTTTCAGGAGCCGATCCTCCTCTTCCCCGACGACGCCCGCATCGACGACCGCCCCGGCAAGCCCGCCC
>JANPKP010000198.1:0-12756 GCA_031426095.1 Gemmataceae bacterium | reverse complement strand
CCCGGCCCCCATGCCCGCCACCCGAATCGCTCCCCTGTACGCGGCCGTCCTGGCCGCGTTCGTCGTTTCCCGGGCCGCGTCGTTCCTCGTCCTCACCGTCGCCACCGAGCCGCAACCGTACCTCGATTACGCCCGGGCCGTCCGCGACACGTCGGTCGCCGACTTCTACCGCTCCGGCCGGCCCGAGTACCCGCCCCTCACGGCCGTCTTCCTCGTGCCGCCGCTGTGGCTCGCGGACGCCCCGTTCGACCTCGGCCGACTCGTGGCCGACCGGCGGCGGACCGCCGACCACCCGGCCGCCGCCCGCTACGAGGCCGCCCTCGGGCTGCAGCTCCTCGCCGTCGATGCCCTCCTCGCGGGGGCCGTGTACGCCGCCGCCCGCAGGCTCTACCCCGACGAAGAGCCCGTGACGCGGGCGGCCCGGGTCGGCCTCTACGTCGGGGCGTCGGCCGCGTTCGCCCCCGTCTGGTTCGACCGCCTCGACGCGGTGGTGGGCCTGAGCGCCGTGCTCGCCCTGCTGGCGTTCGCCGGCGGGCGGACGGCACTCGCTTACGCGGTGCTGCTGGCGGGAGCCGCGTTCAAACTGGTGCCGGGGTTGCTACTGCCGGCGGTCGTGCTGGCGGCCGCCGCGGCGGACCGGGCCGCGGGGCGAACCTTCGGGCGGGCGGTGGTGCGGCAGGCGGCCATTGCCGGCGGAATGCTCCTGCTCGGCGTGGCGATCACGGCCCTGCTCGTGGGCGGCGGGGCGTTCTCGTTCCTGGCCCCACACGCGGCCCGCGGCGTCCAGCCGGAATCGACCTACGGCCCGCCCGTCCGCCTCGCCGACCCCGACTCGCGGGTGGTGTTCAACTACGGCGGCTTCCACCTCGCCGGCCCGCTCGCCGACCGCGTCGCCCCGCTCACAACCCTGATCGTGGGCGTGTTGCTGCTGGCGGCCGTGGCGGCGGCGGGCCGCGTCTTTTGGCGTCGCACCGCCGGACCGCCAGGCCGCGTGGAATTGGGCCGCCTCCTCGTGGCGGCGTGCGTCCTCACGTGGCTCGCGTTCATCCTGGGGAGCAAGGTCGGGTCGCCGCAGTACGTCATCTGGCTGACGCCGCTCGTCCCGCTCCTCCCGCTGGCGGACGCGGGGGGCCGGCGGTGGGCCGCGTGGTTCGTCGGCCTGTGCGTCCTGAGCAACCTCGTCTACCCGGCCGCGGCCGGGACCGTGACGGGGCCGATGGTGGGCGGCGACCCGCCGACGTGGGCCGGGTCGACGCCGTTAGGCCTGGGGTTGGTCGCGGCAAAAGCGGCGGTCACGGCCGGGCTGGCGTGCCGACTCGGCGTGCGGCTCTGGCGTGACGGACTGCGGGAAGTCAAACCGGAGGCCTCCGCTTCGGCCGGAATTCGCTGACGCTCCCGCGTTACCGCAAAATCTGGTAACGGTTTCCCGAACCGCACACAGGCTGTCCAATTGCGCCGAGCGCAAAGCGCGTTTTGCGGTAAAATCTGGTAACGGCCGGCTCTTGGTCGCGGGTACGATGGGGCCGTTTCGCGGTCCCGAACCTCCCTCCCGGTGCGTCTCGTGCGCTGCGTGAACGGCGTCTACCTCGCCCCCGGGGCGGTCGTCACCGGCGACGTGGCGTGCGGCCCCGGTGTGAACGTCTGGTTCGGGTGCGTCGTCCGCGGCGACCTGGCCCGCGTCACGCTCGGGGACAACGTCAACCTCCAGGACGGCGTGATCGTTCACACCGACGCGGCCGCCCCTCAGACCATCGAGGACGGCGTGGTGGTCGGGCACGCGGCCGTCCTGCACGGCACCCGGGTCGGGGCCGACACGCTCGTGGGCATCGGGGCGCGGCTCCTTTCCGGCAGCGACGTCGGCCCGGAATGCCTGATCGCGGCGGGGGCGGTGGTGCCGGCCGGCGTGGTGCCGCCGCGGTCGGTGGTGATGGGCGTGCCCGGCAAGGTGGTGCGAGCCGCAACGGCCGAGGAAGTGGCGAGGACGAGGGCCATCAACGCCCGCTACCGGGAGATGGCACGCCGCTATTCGGAAGGCGCGATTGCATGGCCGTTCGGGACGTGACCGGGGGAACGACGTGGACCCGCAGCCGGCCGACCTCGCAGACGCGGAACCGACCCCGCCCGGTCCTACGGACGCGGAGGTGGCCGCCCGCCGGGCCGACATCGACGCCAAGCAGGAGCAGGTCGCCAGCGTCCTCGACGCGATGGGGTGCGAGGCCGCCCTGCTCTTCACCCCGGCCCACGTCGGCTGGTTCACGGGCGGGCTGACCGTCCGCGGGCTGGGGGCCGAGTTCGAGCGGCCGGGGGTCTACACGAACGGCCGGCAGCGGTGGCTCCTGTGCAGCGCCGTCGACACCCAGCGGCTCTTCGACGAGGATTTGGACCGCCTCGGCTTCCAGGTGAAGGAGTGGGGCTGGGACGCCGGCCGGGCCGACCTGATCGGGAGCCTGACGGCCGGGAAGGCGATGGCCGCCGACCGCTCGTACCCCCACATGACGCCGATCCTGGAGAGCCTCCGGCCGTTCCTCCGGTCGCTCACGGCTCACGAGCGGGACGAATTCCACAAGCTCGGCCGCGTCCTCGCCCACGCCCTGGAGGCGACCGCCCGGGCCGTCCGGCCGGGGGACACGGAGGAGGAGATCGCCGGGCAGGTCGGCCACCGGCTCCTGCGGCACGGGGCCGACCCGGAGGCCCTGAGCGTGACGGCCGACGACCGGGGCGGCACATATCGGCGGGCCGGGTTCACGCCCGCCCCGGTCCGCCACACCTGCACGATCCAGGCGACCGCCCACCGCGGTGGCTTGCACGCCACCGCGTCCCGCACGGTCGCCCTCGGGCCGCCGCCGGACGCCTTCCGGGCCGCCTTCGACCTCGCCGCCCGCGTCATGGCCGTCGACCTCGCCCACGCCAGGCCGGACGAGACACTTTCGACCGTTTCCGCCGCCACCGCCCGCCTCCTGGCCGAGACGCCACACGAGTTCGACGGCCGCCTGAGCCAGCCGGGCTACGGGGCCGGCCGGTACGCCGCCGAGGAGCTACGCCGCTCGGGCAAGGACGACCCGCTCGCCGACGCCCAGGCGGTGACGTGGCAGGCCCGGGTGGGGCCGGCCGCGGTGGTCGATACCGTCCTCGTGACCCCCACCGGGGCCGACGTGGTGACGCCGGTCGAGGACTGGCCGTTCAAGCGGGCGAAGGTCGGCGACCGGGTGTTCCGCATCCCCGAGCTTCTCATAAAACAAGGCTGAAGGATCAAGGATGAAGGCGGACCAGGTCGGTCCCGTTCATCCTTGATCCTTCAGCCTTCATCCTTTCCAAGGAGATGCCATGCACCGGATGTTCGCGGCGGCGGCGGCCCTGCTCGCGGCGGCGGCCGTCGCCCCGGCCCACTTCGTGTTCGTCGTCCCCGAGGCCGACGGGGGCAAGGCGAAGGTGATCTTCAGCGACACCTTCGAGCCGGACACGAAAGTGAACGTCGAGAAGATCGCCGACACCAAGCTCGCCGTCCGCGACGCCGCCGGGAAGGAGACGCCGCTGACCACCACGAAGGGCGAGGGCTTCTACGGCGTCGACGTGCCCGGGAGCGGGCCGCGGGTGGTGTTCGGTGTGACCGAGTACGGCGTGCTGCAGAAGGGCGACGCCAAGCCGTTCCGGCTGACCTACTACCCGAAGGCGCTGGTCGGGAGCGTGCCGACCGCGGCCGCGACGCTGGGCGAGAAGGCCGGGCTGGAGGTGGTGCCGGCCACGGAGGGCGGAAAGACGCGGTTCCGGGTGCTGGCGGCCGGCAAGCCGGTGGCCGACAGCGAGGTGACGGTCATCGTGCCCGGCGGGGCCAAGAAGCCGGCCAAGACCGACGCCGACGGCTACACCCCGGCGTTCGAGGGGAGCGGCCGGTTCGGCGTGTACGCCAAGCGGATCGAGGCGAAAGCGGGCGAACTGGCCGGCAAGAAGTACGACGAGGTCCGGCACTACGCCACCCTCGTGGCCGACCTCGGGCGGTAAACCCGCCGCGCGAACCCTTCCGAGCCGGGGCCGTCCTTCTAGCCATTCGGAAGGGCGAGCCAACCGGCGATGGCAGCCGTCTCGAAAACGGCCGAGCGCGAGCCTTGAGGGTTCGACTCCCTCCCCTTCCGCTTCCGTCAGCTTCGTCGGGGTCCGCGAGCATGTCGAACGGCTTACGCAGGGTGTAGCTTACACTTGCGCCGACGAGCCTGCAGTTCAACCACAGGATTTCGAGGATTCGCCGCTTCTCCGGGAAATCGGCCGCAACCCATCGCTGTCGCAGGTTTTGCGCGAGTTCGAACGCTCGGATTGCGACCTCATTCGTCTCGTCCCGGGTTTTGGCCGCGATGTCCATCTGGGCCTTCAGGCGGTCCCGGCTCTCCAGCATCGTAGCCTTCCGCGTCAGGAACTCGTCCCGGTCGATTTCGGCGGCCATCCGCATGTCCGTGAGCCGGGTCAGCATCTCGTCGAGGTTGCCGATCTGGCGGGTCACCTCGGCCGCCCGCGCCTTCGCCTCCAGGCGGTTCTCGGCGGTGCGGGTGCGGAGCACGCCGATGATCCACTCTCGCACGTCGGGGTCGGCGATCCGCAGCCGGTCGAAGAGGGCGATCACCTGCTCGTCGATCTTCTGCTCGGTGATGCGGGCCGGCGGGTGGCCGGGCGTCCGCTTGTTCTGGCAGCAGCGGTAGTAGGTGTAAACGCGGCCCGATTTCTCCTTCGTGATCTGCTCGGCGATGACCGCGCGGCCGCAGAAACCGCAGCGGATGCACCCGTGCCCGTAGATCGTTGCCAGGGGCGACCGCGTGAGGTTGCGGAGTTTTTCCTGGACGCGGTTCCAGGTGTGGATGTCGATGAGCGGCGGGTGTTTGCCGGGGAACCACTCGTCGTGGTGGCGGACCTCGCCGAGGTAGACGCGGTTCCGCAGGATGCGATACAGGTAAGAGCGGGGCCACTTCCGGGACTTCGCGGAGAACGGGACGCCCTCCTCGTGGAACTTCGCCCGAATGTCGTCGACGCTCAGGCGGGTGTAGGCGTAGAGGTAGTACACCCGCCGGATGCGCTTCGACTTCTCGGGGTCCACGTCGATGACCCGGCGGTCGCCGGCGCGGACGTTGCGGTAGCCGTAGGCGGCTTGCCCGAGCATGAGGCCCCGCCGCGCCCGTGCGGCCTGGCCCTGGCTGACGACTTCGCTGAGCCGCTCGGAGTAGTAGGCGGCGTCGTTGGCGGCGTCCCGCCGGCACTTGCGGCCGAAGGCGCTGTCGCTGAATTCCTGCTGGACGACCACCAGTCGGACCTTGTACCGCTTCTCCAGTTCCTCCAGGGCCATGTAGTCGGGGAGGTTCCGCGTCCCCCGGTCGAGGCTGACCACGACCAGCCCGGCCAGCCGGTGGGCGTTGGCCTTCGCGTAGTCGATGATCTCGCGGAACACCTTCCGCTCGGCGGCGCGGCTGGCCGTCTCGGCGAACTGCCAGATGCGGTCCGGGGTGCCGCCTAAGTCGGCGATCCGGCGGCGGATGATCTCGTCCTGGGTTTCGAGGGACGCGTTCTCCTTCCGCTGCTCGACGGTCGAGACGCGGGCGAGGCCGATGTACTCGGTCTTGGGAACGGGGGTCGGCTTGTTGGCGTGGGGTTTCGACATGGCAATCTCCGGTCGTGAGCGAGGGGATGGTCCGACGAGGGCCGGGCGGCGTGCCGCCCGGCCGGAGGGGACTGCGTGGTGCCGTGGGCGGCGGCCGGTCAGGCTGCGTCCACGAGGCGGGCGACGTTGACGATCATCCCCAGGGCGTCCTCGGGCGTGAGGTCGGGGTAGCGGGTCTGCCACACGCGGATCGTGTCGCGGACCAGTTTCGGCGTCACCCAGTCCGGCGTGCCGGACGGGAGGGGGGGCGGGTCGGCCGCAGGGCCGGGGTCGGGGTTCGTGTGGTTGCTCATGGGTGCCTCCCGGTCGAACCCTTGCGGGTCAGGACCGGGCCTCCGCCAACGCGGGGAGGCTCTGGACGCTGCCGCCGTCGACGATCTCGACGGTCGCCAGGCACCAGGGGCACTTGTCGACGGGGACGATCTCGCCGACGAGTTCCCCGCCCGGGTTGCGGTGTGCGACGCCCCCTACCACCCGCAGGTGGCCGAGGGCCGGGGCGTGGTCGCCCGTGTGTTGCAGGGCGATCAACTGCCGGTCCCACGCCCAGCGCATCAGGGGGCAGCAGAACGAGAACTTGGCCTCGTAGTCCTTGAGGCGGTAGCGCCCCTCGGGGCCGTGGACCTGATAGACGACATGAACCTGCACGTTCCACCTCCATCCCGTCTAAGGACGAGTTGCTTGAAGGCGGGCGCACGCTACAATAGAAAGCGTCGGTAGCCGCACGCGCCAGGAAACTGGGCGCGTGCGTCATCGCTTCCTAGCGGATGCGACCCGCCGGGAGACCGATGAGAGGGGCCCTCGGTGTGCTAGACCGAGGGTCCTCTCGCTTCTGGGGGTTGGCTTTTTAAGCCACCCGAGACCGGACTACTAGTCCGGCCAAGACACAGTGTAGCCCTCAAAATCCTGGGTGCAATCCCACGGTGTGATTATTTGTTCACCTGGACAGGATTTCACAGGATCAAGGGCTCGATTCTGTTTTGGCGAGGCACCTCCGAGAGAGCGTTGTGTCTGAGAAACCTCACGGAGGCCCGGGTCGCCCAGAGAAGCCCGACAGGGAGAAGCGGATTAACGTCCTCCGCATCCGCCTCAACGATGCGGAAAGGGAGGTGCTGGATGCCGCCGCCGAGTCACAGGCCCTCGACGTCTCCGTCTGGGCTCGGGCCGTGCTAATCAGAGAGGCCCGGCGGCTGAAATCCCCGCCCCGGTCCTGACCTCTTCCGCCGCAGTCGGGCTCCGTCTCACTCCTCTTCCGGTTCTGTCGGTTTGGCCTTCGGTTCGGACCTCATCCTCCACTCCACGCTCCCCCCCCGAGACCCGGACACCTTGTCGAACCACTCGGGGTGGTCGCGGTAGACCACCTTCTTGACCGCGTCCTTCGAGACCCCGACCGCGATCCTCAAGTTTTCGAGCGTGATCGGCGCGTTGTTCGTCCCACGAAAGTGGTCGCGGGCGAGGAGGAACGTGCGGCCCATCGAGTCGTCGTCTGGGCCAATCTTGCTCCCGCCCAAGGGGGCGGCCACGGCCGGTGCCTCAATCGGGTCGTACTCGTCGGCGATGGCCCGCAACTCGGCGGCGATGACCCTTTTGACCTCGGGGTAGGTCGCCACGGCCTCTCCGAGCGACTTGCGGATACCGTCCCAGAGGGCGACGATTGCGGCGACGCGGGCCTCGGACTGGGTCGCCCACGCCCCCACCGTGGGGGGCCGCGTCGCGTTAGGGGTGATCGATTTGGCCCCCACAGACAACACCTCCCTCGGGGAACGAGTTGGACGGGCTTCAACATAGGAGACGCGGTCGGGCGGCACAACCCTGAAAATCCTCACGGCCGATGATTTTGGCCCAACTCGCCCCGGTGGGGACTATCGACACGGCACCGAGGGCCAAACCACGCCGGTCGAAAAGAACTGCCTCCGCCGGCGGCGGCTCGTACCGACGAGGGTGGCAAAAACGCCCGGCGGAAAACGCAAGGGTTATAAGCAATATCAGTCAGTTGCGGGTAAGGGCCGCCGGGGGCCGCTCTCGTGCTCGGGTGCGACCCAGGATGGCCCCGAGTCGGGGATTCACCCTGGGCGTTCGCAGGACCGGCGGCCCCCGCAGGTGGCGTCCCGGCCGAACGGCCCTGTCGCCCACCTCGCGGCCCTGGGCCCAGTTCCCACACCACCCGTCCGCGAGCCGGCCGGCCCGCTTTGGCGGGTCCACGCCTCCCGACGAGTCCGCGCGGCCAACGGGACGGTGACCGCGTCGGGTCGGCGGGTCGCACTTCGAGTGTCATGCCGTTGTCACTCGGGTGGCGTCGTCCCGGCACGGGCCAAACGGCCCCCGGCCCTTGTGTGTGCTGGTGCCGAGCGTGCCCTCGCCCGGTTCCCGCACGCTGCCACGGGACGCCCGGCACCCGTGGCCACGCTCTCGGTGCGGGGGTGTCCCGGCCTCGTTGGCCCGGCGGCCGCGTGACTAGCGGCCGCGTGACTAGCGGCCGCCGGGCCAACGAGGCCGGGGCACTCGCGGACGGTTGGACGGAGTAGCGATCCGGGACGAGACGAGGGCCGGCGGTGGGGCCGTGGAGGGGCGGCGGTGCCGTCACCCGTGTGAGTGGACAGCGACCGAGTGCCCCTCGACGGCCCGGGCGACGACGAGTTGGGCCTGGTGGATGCCCTTGAGCCCGCCCAGCTCGGCGGCGAGTTGTTGGACCTTCGCGGCCGGCCCCCGGAGGGCGATAGGTTCCAGGCACAGGGCGTGGTCGAGGTGGACGTGGACGTGGACGTGGACGTGGACGTGCATTGTCGCCACCACCAGGTCGCCGTGGGCGTGCTGGAGGTCGAGCATGGTGTCCGTCACCCGCGTCTTGTGGTGGTCGTACACGAGGGTCAGGCTCGCCGCCACGTCGGCCGCGTCGGCCGCCCACGCGGCCCCGGTCAGCCGCTCCCGGAAGAGTTGGCGGATCGCCTCGCTCCGGGTGGCGAACCGGCCCGCCTCGCAGTAGGCGTCGAACCGTTCCAGCAGTTCGGATTCGAGGGACACGGAGACGGCGGTGGGGGACGAGGGGTTAAAGCCCCTCGCCGGGCTGACGAGCCTCGACGGGTTGGAGTTGGACCACACGCGGGTGACGGACGCCGGACTAGCACACCTCAAGGGCCTGACCAAGCTGCGGCGGCTGGAACTCGGCCACACGGCCGCCGGACCCCCGAACCTGACCGGGTTGAAGAACCTCCGCACCGTGGACCTGTTCCGGTCAAGGGCCACGGCGGCGGCCCTCCAGTCGGCCCTGCCCGAGACCCGCGTGAGCCGGAAGACCGCCCGTCTCATCCCATACCCGAACGGCGGTCCCTCCACACTCCGCGAGGCGCTTCCGCCCCCGTGCGTCCACTCGCGTCCGCCGGACCGGGGCCGCAGGTCGAACGCTTCCTCAAGGGGATCCCTTCGGGCATTCCCCCCTCACACCGCCGGGTTGGTCCCCTTGCGGGCCTTCGGCGGGTGCCGGGGCCGCCCTCGGGGCATGGCCGGCGGTTCGTCCGTCGGCCGGTCCTCCCGCTCCACATCCCCCAGCAACTCCGCCATCGTCGTGCCCAGAGCGGTCGCCACCTTGTGGATGACGCCCAGGGTCGGTTGACGCTCACCCCGCTCGATGAGCCCGACATGGGTGCGGTGGATTTTGGCCCGCTCGGCCAGCGCCTCCTGGCCCAGTCGTGCCACTAATCGCCGGCGGCGGACGGCGTCCCCGAACCGGACCTGCAGCTCGGACGTTTCCACGGCGACTCGCTGTGTGGGGCTGGGATGGCCCATCACACCCGAGCCGGACGGCGCGGAGCTACCGAGGGAAAAGTGGAGATTTATAGTATCTTAGATGCTAGAATTTGCTTGCTCATGTCCTCCCAATGTCGGAGGGCGGTTGCCACCGATCCCCCGTTGGTCGGCGGCCTCCCGAACGCCCAGCCCCGAGGTGGCCGATGCCCGTTGCCGACTGTCCGTCCTGCTCCACCCGCCTCCGCGTCCCCGATGGCCGCTCGGGCAAGGCCAAGTGCCCGAAGTGCGGTGGCGGCGTCACGCTCGCCCCGCTTGCCCCACTCGCCCCGGCCGCCACGGTCGAGGCCCTCCCGGACGTCGAAGTCGAGGAGCCGGCGGCCCCGGCGGCCGCCTGCCCGTACTGCCGCGCGGAGGACCGGCCCGGGGCCCGCAAGTGCAAGCACTGCGGGGAGACGCTCGACCCCGCCCTCCGGGCCGCCCAGGAGGCCGAGCGGGCCGCCCGCCGCTCCCCCCGCCCCCACGACCGCGACGACGTTCGGGCCGCCGCCCCGCCGGCCCGGCGGCGGTCCCTCGCGGGCGGGTGCCTCACCCTGCTGGCGATCGTCGGCGTCCTCGCCGGGGTGGGCGTCCTCGTCATGAAGTACCAGCAGCGGGGCGACCTCAACGAGGGCACCCGGCTGTGGGACACCGGCCGGCGGGACGCGGCGGTCGCCAAGTACAAGGCCGGGTTCCCGGCCGCCGGGGCCGAGAAGCCGGGCGTGGTCAGGCGGATCGTGGAGCACGAGCTGGCCCGGGGGGACTCAAAGGAGGCCGCCGCCTGGGTCGAGAAGGGGTTGGCCGAGGGGCTCGACGTGCCCTACGCCGAGCCGGCCGCCGTAGCCCTGCTGGACCAGACCAGGCGGGACCGGGCCGACCGCGAGGCGAAGGCCCAGGCCGAGCGGGCGGCGAGGGCCAAGCAGAAGGACGAAGAGGCCGCGAAGGGGAAGACCGAGCGGGACGTGAAGGACCGCCGGTACACCCGCGACGAGTTCCGCTCGCTCGTCGTCGGCAAGGACCGGGAGGAGGTTCTCGGGCTCCTCGGCAAGCCCCGGTCCACCCAGGAGTCGGGGCCGCTGGAGTTCTGGGACTACCCCGGGCGGACCACCGACCCGACCACCGGCAAGACCGACCAGGGCGTCCAGGTGGAGTTCGAGAACGGGACCGTGAGCGGGGTGACATTCACCCGCTTGTGAGGGGTGGCGGGAGTGGCGGCCGCCCGTCGGCCGCGAAGCCGGCGTGGCGTTCCGAGCGTTCCGACCCGCCGCCTTTCATGGGCGGCCGCCGACCCCGTGGCAGTGCCGGAGTGTACGGTGAGGACCGGACGCGACTTGCGTTCGGCCCGCCGGACCTTTAGACTACTCCTCATTCGTGCCAGGAATCGCTCGGCTCGCACGTCGGCGGTCGCGGAACATCCGGCACGCCGACTCGGTTCGTGTCGCCGGCGGCTGCCCACGAGGGTGCGAGGGCACGCGGACCCTCGGCCGCCATCACCCCACGCTGATTCTCATGTCGCCCATCCTTCCAGGCTTCGTCATCCCCACCGTCCTCCTCGTGCTGGGGGTGGTCGGGAAGAAAGTATCCTCGGAGGGGTTCAAGAACTGGAAGTGGACGGACTGGAATCTGGGCGTCGACTTCGCTCTACTCGGCTTTGCAACCTGCGGGGTCAACTTCTGCGACCTCTACAAACTCGACTCGAAGCTCGACGCGGCGAACTTCAAGTCGAGTGAAGAGTACGCAAAGGCCCACCGGCCGATTGCCGACGAGCAGTTCAGGACCAGCGTCAGCCTCTTCGTCTCGTTCGTCGCCTTCCTCTACGTCGCCACCGAACCCCACCGGCGGGCGGAATCTCAAGAGACGTGGGGAATCGGCAAGAAGCTCCGGACCGTCGCGGTCGAAAACGTATTCGGGTACTCGTCGATGGTGCTATACTTACTCTGGGTGAAGGGGCTCTGACCCCGGACGCCCATTGGCGGGAGGATTCAGATGTCCAGCAGGACTTACCACTACCTGACGCGGGGAACCTCGATCCTCGCCACTTCCGGGGCGGTCGGCGTGATGGCCGGGGCCGTGGCCGCGTCCGTGCCCGTGATCGTCACGTCGGGGGTCGCCATCGGCGGGGCGGCACTGGCCAACATTTTGGTACGGCCCAGCCCCCGTCGGGAGAAGCCGGCGGACGGCCGGGAGAAGGCTGCCGGTGTCATCGCCACTTGACCGCCGAGGCGGTCGTTAACGCACCTCGATGCCTCCGCGTCCCGGGCCTCCCCGGGATGCTTCGTTTACAGACGGAGGACGGGCGGGTCGTGGGGTATGAGCTGGCCCAGGGGCGCGATAACGAAACCGCCGCCTGGGTCGGGCGGGGGTTGGCCGAGAGGCTCGACGCGCCCTACGCCGACCCGGCCGCCGTGGCCCTCCTGGACCAGACCAGGCGGGACCGGGCCGACCGCGAGGCGAAGGCCGAGGCCGAGCGGGCGGCGAAGGCCGAGCGGCAGGACGCGGAGCGGGAGGCGAAGGCCAAGCAGCGGGGGGAGGAGCGGGGCGACCGGGACCGGGTGCGGGCGAACCGGGGCCCCCCCGGGACGAGTTCCGCGTCCTGGTGGTCGTGCGGACGTCGGCGGACGTGCTTGCGGCCCTGGGCAAGCCGGACGAGACCCAGGACATCGAGGGTCTGGGTCGCATGTGGTACTACGGCGGGGTCGCCGTGGACCCCGTGACGGGCCACAAGAGTCGAGCCCAGCTCGTGTTCGGCGGGGACGCGGTCGAGGCGGTCAACTTCGACTGACGGGACGCCCGCTCGGCCCCCGGGCCGAGGTTCCAGCCCGGGGGCTCGACTCGGCCCGGCCGGGGGCATCGCGGCCCCCGGCCGAAGGCGGTCTCGCCGCCGGGTGCGGCGTCATTGGCTTGAACCCTTCGCCGACCCCTCCTCCACCCCACGAACTTCGAGCTTCGTCCGGCCGGCCGCACCGGGCGGTCCGCCGAACGCCCGCTTCGTGCCTCCCATCGGCACACCCAGTCGTCGGTTCGCAAAAAAAATGTCACAGGCGTGTTCGTGCCGCCCTCACGGCAGGGCTTGTCGCGCAAACAACCACCAGCACGACGGTTCGACGCCGCGCTCGCTCGACGCAATGCCTTGGTCGGCAATCCGTCTTCGTGAAGGAGGCGTGAACTTCCCGCCCCGGCGGTTGACGCCGCCCGCCGCCGCTGGTCTAATCCCCACCTCACGGACTCGACCCGACCGCCCCCGAGCGTCGCCCATGCATTCGCCCGCCCGCTTCACCCGCCTGTCCGCCCGGGCCTGGGACTACCTCCTGGGCGACCGCCCGGCCCCGGGGCGGGGCGGC
>JANPKP010000197.1:0-4065 GCA_031426095.1 Gemmataceae bacterium | reverse complement strand
CTTCGAGGAGTTCCCCTACGTGATCCGTATCGTGGGCGAGGTGCTGGAATCTAACGGCTCAAGCTCCATGGCGACCGTCTGTGCCGGCGCGCTGGCCCTGATGGACGCGGGCGTGCCGATCAAGGCGCCGGTGGCCGGCGTGGCGATGGGCCTGGTCATGGAGGGCGAGAAATACCGCGTCCTGACCGACATCCTGGGCTCTGAGGACGCGCTGGGCGACATGGACTTCAAGGTCTGCGGCACCGCCGAGGGGGTCACGGCCCTGCAGATGGACATCAAGGTCGGCGGCATCACCCCGCAGATCATGCGTGAGGCGCTCGCGCAGGCCCGCGACGGCCGCCTGCACATCCTGGGCAAGATGGCCGAGGTGCTGGCGGGGCCGCGCCCGGAACTGTCGCCCACCGCGCCACGCATCATCTCGATCAAGATCAACCCCGAGCTGATCGGCAAGGTCATTGGGCCGGGCGGCAAGCAGATCCGCGAGCTGGAGGCCATGGGCGCCCAGATCACGGTCGAGGAGGACGGCACGGTGCGGATTTTCAGCGCCGAGTCGTCGTCGGCCGAGGCCGTGAGGGTGAAGATCGAGAGCATCACGCGCTCGGCCCAGGTGGGCGAGGAATTCGACGGCACGGTGGTCAAGACCACGCCCTTCGGCGCCTTCATCAACCTGTTCACCGGTCAGGACGGCATGCTGCACATCTCTCAGATGTCCGAGGAGCGCGTGAACGCCGTCGAGGATGTCATGAACGTGGGCGACAAGCTGCGTGTGAAGATCGCCGGCATCGACGACCGGGGCAAGATCGACCTGATCCGGCCCGAGCTGGAGGGCAAGATCGCCCCCCGTGCGCCCCGCGAGCCCCGGCCCGGCGGCGACCGGGGCGGCCGGCTTCGCGGGCCCGTCGGCGGGCGCGGCAAGGGATTCGCCGGCCTCGTTCACCCACCGAGCTTTGTCGGCCGGGATGGTGATCGGCTTGGAACACCTGGGGCAGACGGTCGCCTTCCCGGCCCGCAGCTCTAAGGCTTGAAGAACCTGGCGGCACTCGGGGCAGCGGTAGCGAAACATTCGGCTCGGCTCCGGGACGGGTCGGCGGGGCGTCCGGGTTCCCGTTCATCGGTCGGGCGCGGGCCCCCGGTGAACCAATAGAGCTTACGCCGGACCCGAACCTTGTGCAAACCCCCCGGTTGCGCGGAATGCAGCGGCGACGGGACGCTTAGTCGCCGTGCTTGCGGCGGAGGCGGGGGGAGAGGCGGAGGATCCACTGGACCCGCTCGACCACGTCGAGCCAGTCCTGCACCACGCGGATTTGCAGGGGGTCGTCCCCCTTCACGAGGCCGCTGGCGCACGACTCGCCGGTCGCCTGCTCGACGAGCTGGCGGTACTTGGCCAGCGTCCGCTCGCCGTACCGGGCGACCTCGAAGCCGTCCTCCGAGAAGAGCACCGCCACCGGCACCCGGTCGCCGCCGTTGACCTGCAACTCGGCCTGGGCGTCGGCGTGTTCGTCCCGGTCGAGGTAGCGGACCTTGAGGGCGGGGGCGACCTCGGCGAAGCGGTCGAGGATGGGGCACTGGGAGGCGCAGTCCCCGCACCACGCCCCGGCCAGGAGGAGGACGTGCGTCTCGCGGGTGAACTTGGCGAGCGTAGCCCGCTGCGGCTCGGTGAGCGTGGTGGCGGCCCTCGCCCGCTCCCACCGGCTCTGGTCGGACGGGGTGCCGTACTTGGCCAGGAAGTCGGCGAGGGGGAGGGCGGCGGCGAAATTGTCGTGGAGGTTCATGGGGGCATTATAGGGGCGACCGCGGGGCGTTCACACCACCCAGTCCTCGGCCGGCTTCTGCACGCGGAGGAGGAACGTCGGGTTCACCGCCTCGAACCGCAACGCTTCGAGCTGCTCGACGCCGCGGGACAGGTTCATCAGCACCACGTCCACCGGCCGGCCGAACTTCTTGAGCGCCGCGTGGGTGGCCGTCAGCATCTCCAGCGTGCCGACGTTCGTGACGAGCCGGCCGCCCGGCCGCAGCGCCGCGTAGCACGCCTCCAGGAGCCTGGCCACCTCGCCGCCGTTGCCGCCGACGAAGATCGCGTCGGGCGGCGGCAGGGTAGCGAACACCTCGGGGGCCGTCGCCGCCACCGGCTTCACGTTCGTGGTGCCGAACAGGGCCATGTTGGCGACGATCAGGTGGTAGTCGGCCGGGTCCTGCTCGATGGCGTACACCGGCCCCGGGGCCACCAGTTGGGCCGCCTCGATGGCCACCGACCCGCTGCCGGCCCCCACGTCCCACGCCACGTCGCCGGGCCGGAGGTCGAGCTGGGCCAGGGCGACGGCCCGCACTTCGGATTGGGTGATGAGGCCGGTCTTGGGCCGCGTCTGGGCGAACACCTCGTCCGGGTTGCCGAAGCGGCGCAGGGCGGCCGCCGGGCGGGGGCGGTCCGGGCGGTTCGGCTTCCGCTTCAGGATCAGGATGTTGAGCGGGTCGAACCGCGTGTCGAGCAGGTCGGGCAGTTCGGCCCGGGTGATCCGCTCGTCGCGGCCGCCGAGGTTCTCGCAGACGAACGCCTTGAAGTAGTCGATGCCGCGGGCCAGGAGTTCGCGGGCGACGCGGGCCGGCGGGTACGCCTCGCTCGTGAACAGGCCCACCGTCTCGGCCGTGCGGACCTTGTCGAGGATGTCGTCGAGGGTGCGGACCGACAGGTCGGTGAGGTACGCCTCCTCCCACGTCTCCATGATGCGGGCGAACGCGAGCTGCATGGAGCTGACGTGCGGCACGACCTCGAAGTGCTCGGCCCCGACGCGGTCACTCAGATAGCGGGCGGTGCCGTAAAAGAGCGGGTCGCCGCTCGCCACGAGGGCCACCCGCTTGCGGCCGAGTGTTGCCTTCAGCCGCGCGGCGACTTCCGGCAGGTCGGACCCGATCCGCACCCGCTCGGCCGTGAGTTCGGGGAGGAGTTTGAGCGTCGGGTCGGAGCCGAACACCACCTCGGCGGCGGCCAGGAGTTCGCGGGAGCGGGCGGTCAGCCCGGCCAGCCCGTCGGGGCCGACGCCGATGATCGGCACCTTGGCGGGGAACGGTTCGCTCACGGGGGCACCTCGTTCAGAACCTCTCCCCCCAGCCCCCTCCCCTGGGAAGGGAGGGGGAGCCGGAGTCGGTCTGTCTCCCCTCCCTTCTTAGGGGAGGAGCCGGGGGAGGGGTTGCTTCGGAGATTGTAACAACCCGCCGCCCGTCTTTCCGCCCGGGGAAGGTTGGATGGCACCCGGCCCGCCCAACCGTTAGAATGCCCCTGATCGGTACCGTCCCCCGTCCCCCCCTCCCGTGCAAGGACTTCGCCATGACTGCGGCGCGAATCGGATACGGACTCCGCACGGCGGCGCTCGCGGCCGCCCTCCTGGCCGGGGGCGGCGTCGGCCGGGCCGAGGACAAGCCGGCCGTGGACGAGGCGACCCGGGCCGAGCTGCTGAAGCTCAACAGCTTCACCGGCGACGACGCCATGCAGGGCAAGCTCACCGAACTCATCAAGGACAAGGACAAGAGCAAGAAGCTGATCGCCGCCGCCGTGCTCATGGCCAAGGAGAAGCCGCCGCCGTTCAACTTCAACGCCTGCCTCATCCTGGCCAAGGCCGCCCACTCGGGCAAGCAGTTGGAGGCGGCCGAGACCTTCTACGAGCAGTGCGCCGAGGCGGCGACGAAGATCCAGAGCGTGACCAAGACGATCCGGGCCTACGACGGCCTGATCGACCTCTACTCGGACATGAAGAAGTTCAACGGGGTCGAGGAGGTGTGCCAGAAGTTCCTCGACCTCAAGGGCGGCGAGGAGCTGGAGAAGCAGAAGCCGTTCGTCCTCGAAAAGCTCGTCCAGGCGAAGGCCAAGCAGGGGGACACGGCGAAGGCCCTGGAGATGGCCGAGGCCCTGGTCCAGGCCGACGAGGGCGGGTGGTACTTCGTCCAGCTCAAGGGGTGGGTCCAGCGGGAGGCCGGGAAGACGGACGACGCCATCGACACCTACAAGGAGGCGATCGGCTACCTCCAGGAGGCCGCGAAGGACCCGGAGGAGGGTCAGCACATCGAAATCTA
>JANPKP010000196.1:0-28185 GCA_031426095.1 Gemmataceae bacterium | reverse complement strand
CCGAGGACGTCCGGCCGAAGCCCGCGCCGCCGTCCACCCTGCCGACCGACCCCGAGAAGTAGCGGGCCCACGTTCTTGCGACTCTCCCGGTCGAGTACCGCCGGATCAACGTCTTCCGCGACGCGGAGAAGCTCGTCCTCGAAGACCCGGAGAAGAAGGGCCAGGACCCGCTCAACCCGACCACCGACAACTCGAACACCCACTTCGCCATCCTCGGCATCTGGACGGCCCGCCGCCACGACGTGCCGGTGGACCGGACGTTCAGCCTGCTCGTCCGCCGCTTCCACGCGAGTTCGACGTCCGCCAACGGCTGGGGGTACTACTTCTCGCACGGCGACTCGAAGAGGGGCACGACCCCGGCGATGACGTGCGTGGCCCTCCTCGGGCTCGCCATCGGGCACGCCCTGGGACTCACCCCGGACGCCGAAATTCCGATCGAGAAGCTGGCCCACGTCAAAAAGCTGGACGACAAGATCGCCGGCAAGAACGCCGACCCGGCTCCCGCCCCCGAGGTGCCGCCCGAGCCGGCGGCCGACCCCGCCAAGCCGGCCGACCCCAACGCGCCGGTTGACCCGAACGCGCCAGCCGCCAAGAAGCCGGCCGACGCCCCGCCGGCGGTCGATCCGTACATCCGCAACGGCTTCGTCGCCCTCAGCAAGAAGGTCGGGGCCGCGGCCGGGACCACCGTCGGCCGGCCGCAGGTCAAGAGCGTGGGCGGCCTCTACTACCTGTGGGCGATGGAGCGGGTGGCGGTGCTCTACGAACTGCCGACGCTCGCCAACAAGGACTGGTACCGGTGGGGGGCGGAGATTCTCCTCTGCCACCAGCAGGCCGACGGCAGTTGGGCCGACGCCGGCTTCCACGGCACCCACCCGGTCATCAACACGAGCTTTGCGCTGCTGTTCCTGAAGCGGGCGAACCTCACGCCCGACCTGTCGAAGCTGCAGATCATCGACCCCGACCTGCTCGCCAAGAGCGTCACCGACACGGCCGCGAAGGAGGGTCCGAAGCCCGCCCCGCCGCCGCCCCCGCCCGTCGAGACGGTCGAGGCCCCGCCGCCCCCGCCCGAGGTCAAGCCGCCGGAGCCGAAGGTCGTCGCCGTCGCCCCGGCCCCCGCCGAGCCGGTCGCCACCACGACCCCGGAGCCGGAAAAGAAGTCGTCGATCTGGCCGTGGGTCCTCGGCGCTCTCGCCCTCCTCGTGCTGGGCGGCGGCGGGGCGTACCTGGCCGTCAACAAGCAGGACGACGACGACGACAAGCCGCGGAAGAAGAAGCGGAAGCGGCCGGCCGACCGGGCCGCCCCCGGGCCGCGGTCCAAGAAGTGAGTGCGGGGCTCGACGTGAGTGTGACGGCCGACGCATCCACCTCGGCCGCACGCGCGAACCCCGCCGGGCCACGCTTCCCCCCGTGGGTGTGGCCCAACTTGCTGTGCCTCGACGCCCCCGCCGTCGCGGCCGCGTGGCAACTCCACCTGTGCGGCGGCCTCGACCCCCGGTCGCCGGCGGCCACGACGGCCGTTCTCGCCCTCGTGGTGTGGGGCGTCTACCTCGCCGACCGGGCGTTCGACGCCTCCCGCCCCGAACTGTCGCGCGTCGATCGCCACGCCTTCGCCCGCCGCCACAGGCCCGTTTTCCTGATCGCGGCGGCCGCCGCCCTCGGCGTCGCGGCCGTCGTCGCACTGGCGTCAGTTCCCGCCGCGACGCTGACGGCCGGCCTCGCGGTCGCGGCTGCGACGGGCGTTTACCTCCTCGTCGTCCACGCGCTGCCCCAGGCGGCCACGCTCGGGGTGAAGGAACTCGCGGTCGGCGTCGTCTTCGCGGCCGGCGTCGGGCTGCCGATCCTCGCCGCTCCGGAACCGCTCACGCCGGCCATCGGCTTTTCGCTGCTCGGGTTCGCAGCCCTGTGCGTCTTAAATTGTTCGCTCATCACGTTCTGGGAGGACGGCCCCGACGGCGTGGCCGCGTGTCGGGCGTTGGCCGTGGCGTCGGCAATCGTCGCGGCCGGCTCGACCGCGTGGCTCCCCGGCCCGACCGCGACGGCCGTGGGCGCGGGCCTCGCACTCCTGACCCTCCTCGAAGTCTTTCGCGGGAACGTGAGCGTCCGCGCCCGGCGGGTGCTGGCCGACGTCGCCCTCCTGACGCCGCTCGTGGCGGGGCCGTGGACGTGACCCCGCCGCACTTCGATCGGCTCGCCCGCCATTACCGGTGGCTCGAAACGGTCACGTTCGGCCGCCAGCTCCAGTGGTGCCGCTCGGCCCTCTTGCCGAACGTCGTCGGTCGCCGCCACGCGCTCATCGTCGGCGAGGGGGACGGCCGCTTCCTCGCGGTGCTGCTGCGGGCCGACCAGGGCGTGCGGGTCGACTGCCTCGACGTGAGCCCGGCGATGGCGGCCCGCGCGGCCACGCGGGCGGCCGCCGTCCCGGGCGGCCGCGAGCGGGTCCGGTTCGTCACCGGCGACGTCCGCACCACTCCGTTCCCGGCCGCCGACTACGACCTGATCGTCACGAATTTTCTGCTCGACTGCTTCCCGGCGGACGAACTCGCGGTCGTGGTCGGACGGCTCGCCGCGGTCTGCCGGCCCGGCGGGGTGTGGCTCGTCGGCGACTTCCGCCGGCCGGCCGGGGCGTGGTCACGCCGGCTCGCGGACGTCGCGTTGTGGGGAATGTACCGCTTCTTCCGCGTCGCCACCCGTCTGCCCGCACGCGAACTGGTCGATCCCGACCCGCTGCTCGCCGCCCGCGGATTCGTGCGGGTCGCCGAGGCGTGCCGGCTGCGGGGCTTCCTCGCGGCCCGTCTGTGGCGGGCGGCCGCTTGACCCGATCCCCCGGGGTGTTACATTCCACCCAACGGGACCGTCCCGCCCCGCCGCACGAGGTCACTCGATGAAACCGTTCCGCCTCGGACTCGTGGCACTCGCGGCCACCGCCTCGTTCACCCCACCGCTGCCGGCCGCCGTCCTCGTCGTCGGCAACTACACGGGGGCCGACGTGACGCTCACCGTCACCGAGGCGGACAAGGAGACGCACGCCGTCAAGGTGGCCGCGCTGCAGGTGTCGCCGGTCACGGTGAGCGGCCCGGTGGACGTGCGGATCGAGACGCGGACCGGGCCGAAGGCGTACCGGCTCGAACCGTACAACGCCTACGTAGTGGTGGTGGACAAGGACGACGGCCGCCGGCTCGAAGGGATCGAACTCCCGGGCGAGCCGCTGGCCGAGGACGCCAAGGCCGGCGAGAAGCCGGCGAAGGCCGTGCCGGTCACGTTCCCCGTCACCCTCCTGGTGGACGACGCCGACCCGCGGACCGACAAGATTTGGCAAGGCGTCGTCCGCAGGCGGTTCGACCAGGCCGCCGCGGCCGTCGAGGCCCACTCGGGCGTCAGGTTCGAGTTCAAGGGGTTCGGCACATGGAAGGCCGACGGGGCCGCCTTCGACGTGCCCGGCCTGCTCGACGACTTCGAGGCCAAGGTGAAGGTGAAGGCCGGCGAGGTGGCCGTCGGGTACACGAGCCGGCGGATCGAGGAGAAGGACAAGGCCGAGGTGCCGTTCGGCCTGACGAAGGGGTTGCTGGCCCGGCACGTCCTCATGCGGGAGTGGCGGCCCAAGAGCGAGCCCGAACGGGTCGAGGCGCTCACGCACGTCCTGGCCCAACTCGCCGGGGCGGTCCTGAGCCCGGACCCCGAGTCGGTGATGCGGCCGAAGGTGGCCAACGGGCTGGCCCTGGCGACGGGCTACCGCACCCGCTTCGACCCGCTCAACACGCTGGCCATGAGCATCTGGGGCGAGGAACTCCGCCGCGGCCCGCGGGGCGACCTGGCGAGCGTGACGCCGGCGAACAAGGCCCGGCTGGCCCGCGTGTACAAGGCGCTGGCGGCCGCCGTGCCCGACGACCGGCGGGCGATGAACTACATCAACGACCTCGAAGCCGGCGTGGCCGGGGCCGCCCCCCGGCCGAAGGAGCCGGGGAAGGGGGCCGACCCGTCGCTCCCGCCGCTCGCCTCGCGGTCGCCGCAACAGGAGGCGATCCGCAAGGTGGTGCGGGCCGTCGGCGCCCGGGCCCGGGAGAACGCCGACGCGGCCGACAAGATCCGCGGCGACGCCCTGACGGCGGCCTACGTGCGGGCCGCGGCCGCGGCGGCGGCGGGCGTGGAGGAGAACTTCCGCCCGTCGGCGTTCGCGGCCGGGCTCGGCGTCGCGCTCGACGACGCCGGCGTGCTGCGGGACGACCCTTTGACCGGGCCGGTGGCGAAGGCGGTCGAGACCGACGGCGAGCGGCAGGAGCGGCTGGCGGTCCTCGGGCTGCCCACCCTCCGCGGCCGCCGCGACCTGTGCCAGCGGTTCGCGGTCGCGGCCGCCACCGCCGACCTGATCGGCCCGTCGGTCGCCCTCGAAGGCGGCATCGGCCGGTCGAAGTTCGACCTACACAGGCCGGTCGGCTTCGGGTTCGGGGCCGTCGCCGCCGACGTGGCCGGGGCCGACTTCGCGGAGGCGATCAAGAAGAACCCCGAGTTGATCGGCAAGCTGAAGCAGGACTTCGACGCGGCCGACTACCTGCCGTCGTTGGTCGGCCTGCGGGACGGGCTGAGCGAGGAGCGGTTCGAGCAGGACTTCGGCGACAACAGCGACCCGCGGTTCGTGAAGGTGATCGACGACATCAAGGCCCGGGTGGCGAAACTGCCGGCGTACGGGAAGTGACAACCGGGGCGGACCCTCTCAGTCCGCCCCGAACTCCCACAGCTTGCACGGAATCTTGCCGTTGAAGAACGACACCTGCGACATCACCCGCAGGCCGACCGCCCGGGCCAACTCGTCGCCGGCCGTGAACACGAAGAGCCGCCAGCCCGGCCAGTGGGACGCGAACGCCCCGCCGAGCGAACGGTACACGCCGGCCAACTCCTTCTCGTCGCCGATCCGTTCGCCGTAGGGCGGGTTGCAGATGATCGTGCCCGGCGGGCCGTCCGGCGGGCGGGCCTTCGACAGGTCCATCGCGTCGAACGGGATCAGGTTGCCGACCCCCGCCGCCCGGGCGTTCGAGCGGGCGAACTCGACCGCGTCCCGCCACACGTCCGACCCGCGGATCGCGGCCGGGAGCGTCCTCAAGACTTTGTCGCGGGCCTCGTCGCGGACGGAGGTCCAGAGGCGGCGGTCGAACGACGGCCAGCCGAAGAACCCGAACCACTTCCGCGTCAGCCCCGGCGGCCGATTCAGGGCCAGCCAGGAGGCTTCGATGCAGAACGTCCCCGACCCGCACATCGGGTCGACCAGCGGCGTGCTCGGGTGCCACCCGGACTGCATCAGGAGGCCGGACGCCAGCGCCTCGTTGAGCGGGGCCCGGGAGATGAGCGGGCGGTAGCCGCGCTTGTGGAGCGAGTCCCACGAGCTGTCCAGGCTCAGGGTGGCGTGGTCGCGGAAGACGTGGAGGTTGAACCCGACCATCGGCCGCTCGGCGTCCACGCTCGGCCGCCGGCCGACCCGGTCGCGGAACTGGTCGCAAATGGCGTCCTTCACCCGCCGGGAGGCGTAGAGCGAGTGGGTGATGCCCGAGTCGCGGACGTTGCAGTCGACGGCGAGCGTGTGGTCCGGCGACAGGTACTCGTCCCACTGGACCGTCCGCACGGCGTCGTACAGCTCGTCCGGGTTGCGGACGGTCGCCTCCATCACGGGGCGGAGGATGCGGACGGCGGTGCGGCTCCAGAGGTTCGCCCGGTAGAGCACGGCGTCGCTGCCGCGGAACGTCACCCCGCCCCGGCCGGCGGCCACGTCGGCGGCCCCCAGGTCGTGGAGTTCCCGGGCGAGGAGCGGTTCGAGGCCGCGGGCGCAAGTGGCGAAGTGTCCGGTCATCCGTTGGGCCCTACGTGAAGTAGTAGACGAGGGCGGCGACGGCGAGGACGCACAGGAGGGCGGCGAGCTGGATGAGCCGCCTCACGAACCACACCTCGACGGCCTTGCCGAACGGGATGCGCATGACCCCGGCGTGGACGCCGCACGAGATCACGAGGTCGACCGGCAGGAAGAGGATGCCGAAGGAGACGAACTCGGACTCCCACCGGGGCACCCCGGCGGCGTCCCCGGCGGCCATGATGGCGACGTTCAGGATGGCCATGACGAGGGCGACCCCGACGGCCGAGATGAACATCTTGCCGGTCGTGGCCAGCACCCCCGGCCGCGGCAGCCCGGCCAGGTGGCAGGCGACCCGGAAGATGTACGTCGACAGGTACAGGGCGACCGGGACGAGCAGGACGAGCGTGAAGCAACAGAGCAACGCGGCCAGCGGCTGGAGCACGACTCAACCCCCGTCAGGCGAAGGTGTGGTGTGAGAGTGTGGGGTGAGAGGAAAGCCGCACCGGGCTGAAGGTCGTTTCCGTCGTCTCACACTCCACACTCACACTCCACACCTTCCGGCCCCACTCAGCCTTCGGCGGGGGCCGGGTATTGGGCACACAGGTCGCGGATGCCGCCGCGGACGCGCTCGACCACGTCGAGGTCGTCCGAGTGGGCCAGCACGTCCGTGATCCACTTGGCGATCTGCCGCATCTCGGCTTCCTTCATCCCCCGCGTCGTCAGGGCCGGGGTGCCGAGGCGGACGCCGGACGGGTCCATCGGCTTGCGGGGGTCGTAGGGGATCATGTTCTTGTTCACCGTGATCCCGGCCGCGTCGAGGAGCTGCTCGGCCTGCTTGCCGCCCACCCCCTTGGCCGTCACGTCCACGAGCATCAGGTGGTTGTCGGTGCCGCCCGACGAGATGGGGAAGCCGGCCCGCTTCAACTCCTCGGCCAGCGTCTTGGCGTTCGCCAACACCTGGGCGACGTACTGCCGGAAGCTCGGTTGGAGGGCCTCGCCGAAGGCCACCGCCTTCGCGGCCACGACGTGCATGAGCGGCCCGCCCTGGATGCCGGGGAAGACGGCCGAGTCGATCTTCTGGGCCCACTCCGGCTTGCACAGGACGAACCCGCTGCGGGGGCCGCGGAGCGTCTTGTGGGCCGTCGAGGTCACGAAGTCGGCGTGCGGCACCGGGTCCGGGTGGAGTTTGGCGGCCACCAGACCGGACACGTGGGCCATGTCCACCAGCAGCAACGCCCCGACCTCCTTGGCGATCTCCGCGAACGGGGCGAAGTCGATGAGCCGGGGGTACGCGCTGGCCCCGGCGATGACGAGCTTCGGCTTGTGCTCGCGGGCCTGGGCGGCGACCTGGTCGAAGTCGATGCGGTGCGTGTCGCGGGTCACGCCGTAGCTGGCGACCTTGAAGTACTTGCCCGAGAAGTTCAGCCGCATCCCGTGGGTCAGGTGCCCGCCGTGGGCGAGGTCGAGGCCGAGGATCGTGTCGCCCGGCTGGAGGGCGGCGAGGAACACGGCCATGTTGGCCTGCGCCCCGCTGTGCGGCTGGACGTTGGCGTGGGCCGCCCCGAACAGCGTCTTGACGCGGTCGATGGCCAGCCGCTCGGCGGCGTCCACGAACTCGCACCCGCCGTAGTACCGCTTGCCGGGGTAGCCCTCGGCGTACTTGTTGGTAAGGACCGACCCCTGGGCGGCCATGACGGCCGGGCTGGCGTAGTTCTCGGACGCGATCAGTTCGAGCCCGTGCTGCTGCCGCCGCCGCTCGCCCTGGACGGCGTGGAAGACCTCGGGGTCGGCGTGCTGCAGGATGTCCATGTGTGGCCTCGGAACACGGGGCGGCGGCCCCGTTAGTGTACGGACCGACTCAATCCGCCACCACGCCGAGTTCCCGCAGGCGGTGTGGCAGCGAGCCGTCCGGCCGGTACAGGACGCCCTTCCATCCGAACCGTTCCGCCGCCTCGACGTTCACCGCCAAATCGTCGACGAAGACGCACTCGTGCGGCTCCGCGTCGGCGAAGGCGTGGGCCCCGGCGAAGAACTCCCTGTGGGGCTTCCGCGCCCCGATCCGGTGCGACGCCCCGGCCGTGTCGTGGAAGTGTGCCAGGGTGTCGGCGAACATCTCGCAATACTTCACGTAGTGGGCGTCGCAGGTGTTGCTGGCCAGGACGATGCGGTAACGCCCGGCCAGCTTCGGGATCAGGTCGCAGACTTCGGGGTTGGGCCAGAAGATGTCAACGAAGTGGGCCAGGAACTCGTCGTCGGGGCAGTCGACCCGGCCGTTGAGGCGGGCCTCGCGGACGTACTCGGGGGTGGCGATGCGGCCGGCCTCGTAGTCGTCGAGGATGACGCCGCCGTACAGGACGAGGGCGAGTTCGGTCGGGGCCATGTCGGTGTGGCGGGCCAGCTTCGAGATCGCCCGGTCGTGGTCGAAGAAGCCGATCACGTTACCGAAGTCGAAGCAGAGGGTCTTAATCATGGCGGGGATTTGGCTTGCCTCAAGCGGGGTGTGGGTCAACGTCGGAGCGGCCGAACGAGCCGGATTTCCGCTACGCTCCCGCTTTACCGGGGGTGATGGGGGCGGGGAGCGGAAGCCTTTTGCCTGAAGCCGGATCGGTAAACACCCCCCCAGGGCAGCGGTAAAATCCGGGGGCACTTGGTCGGCGGGGCGAACGTCGCCGGGTCGTCCGGCGGCCTTCCCCATACGGAAGTCACCTCCCCGGCATCTTAAGTAGGAGAGCATCCGCGTCCGGCCGGGAGCGGTCTTTCGGCCCGCAGCCGACCAGGACTTTGCCCCCGTCGGCCGTCACCGCGAGCGAAAGAATCGGCCCCAGGTCGCCCTCGACGGCGGCCAGTTGCTTGCCGTCGACGACCGACCAGACCGCGAGGTGCCCGCCGTTACGCGGGGCCGGGCCGCCGCTCACGAGGCGGGTGCCGTCGGGCGTGAAGGCGACGGCGTGGACCCAGCCAGGGTGAGACGGGGCCGGCTCGCCCGCCATCACAGGCTTCGCCCCCGGGGCCGCGAACTCGCGGACGACCCTACCGGTCGCAACCTCCCACAGTTTAAGAGTGCGGTCGCTCGACCCCGACGCGAGGAACTTGCCGTCCGGCGACAGTGCGGCCGCGAACACCTGGTCGCGGTGCCCCGGAAACCCGGCCGGTGGCGGGGCCGGCTTGTCGCCGGGCACCGCGACGGGCACGCCCTTGAACTCGGTCACGAGCGTGCCGGCTGCCGCGTCCCAGAGCCTGAGGCTGCGGTCGAAGCTGGCCGTCACGAGTTGCTTACCGTCCTTCGACCACACGACGGCGTAGATCGGGTGGGCGGCGTTCACCGGCGTGGTCGTGACGTGGGCGGCGAACTGCTTCAGGAGTGCCCCCTTCGCCACGTCGTGGACGCGAACCTGCCCGTCCTGGCCGACGGCGGCGAGGCGGGTGCCGGCGGGGTCGAAGGCGACCGCGTTCGTGGGAACCTGCACGGGGATGATCCGCGGCGGGGCGTCCGCTTTCGCCAGGTCCCAGAGCCGAACCTGTGCGTCGGCCCCGGCGGAGGCGAGCAGGTCGCCCTTCGGGGCGAAGGCGACCGCGTACACCTGGGCCGTGTGCCCCTGCGGCCCGGCGAGTGCGCGGAGTCCCCACCCGTTCGCCGCGTCCCACAGGCGGACCGACTTGTCCAGGCTGCCTGTCGCTGCCGTCTTGCCGTGAGGGCTGAGGGCGACGGCGTAGACCGCGTCGGCGTGGCCCTTGAAGGCTGCGACGATGACCGGGGAGGTGGGCATGGGGTAGCGAACCGGAGAGGGGGAACGGGGGCGGAAGGCTCAGTTTCTCACCCTGCGTCCGGCCCGTCAACGGATCGCGGCATATCATTTCCGCGAGGGCGAGCCGCCGTGGCGTCCCGTTGGAGCGGGCCCCCGAACTTCCAGGGGCGGCCGTGCCGCGAATCGTGCGGAGTAAAGGATGGAGTTGCGCGACCCGGTCAGTTCCGCCTCCCACCTCCTGACGGCCGTGTGGGCCGTGTTCGCCACCCTCGTCCTCCTGCGAATCACCCGCGGCGGACCGGCCCGCCGCGCGGCGGTCCTGGTCTACGGCTTCTCGATGGTCGCCCTGTACGCCGCCAGTGGCGTCTTCCACGGCCTGCCGCTCGACGCCCGACTGAACCCGGCCCGGTTCAAGTTCTACCAGACGCTCGACCAGAGCGCCATCTTCGTCCTCATCGCCGGAACCTGCACGCCGCCGGTCAGCATGTTGCTGGGCGGCCGCCTCCGGCCGTGGTTCCTTAGCCTCATCTGGGCGTTCGGCATTACCGGCATCGTCTGCCTCTGGTTCATCCCGAAAACCCCATACGAGGTGATCGTCGGCCTCTGCCTGGGCATGGGCTGGCTCGGCACCGTGCCCGTGGTCCACTACTACCGGGCGGTCGGCTGGCGGGCCATGAACCTCGTCTGGCTGGGGGCCCTCTCGTACACCCTCGGCGGGGTGTGCGAACTGCTCGAGGGGCCCGTCCTGTGGCCGGGGTGGGTGTCATACCACGAGGTGTTCCACTTCTTCGTCATGGCCGGGAGCGTCTTCTTCTTTGTGTTCATTGTGAAGCACGTCATCCCATACCGCCCGCTCCCGTCGCCGCACCGCCCGGCAGGCCCGCCCGGCGGCCCGCGGCAGCGGGCGGAAACCGCCGTCGCGGTGGCGTGACCCGGCCGGTGGGAGGGGTGCCGCCGCCGGTGCCGGTGACGCGGGCCGACTACTTCGGATGGATTTGTGTTGACTGCGGAGTTATTCCGGGTGAAGATTCGATGAGACGGTAGGGGTTCGATCCAGCCTCGCTCCCGCCAGTACGGCCGGTCACCACCGGCTCCCGCCAGAAAGCCCCGGTCGTCCTGCCCGCCGGCGTCACATTCATTCTCTCCTGTCGGACCGCGTCTCGGAGGCCCATCATGCTGCAATTCCTCGGGTCGGCGCAACCCTTCTGCGACGGCGTGAACCGCCGAAACTTCCTCCAGGTCGGGGCGTTCGGGGCCGGGCTGACGCTCGCCGACATGCTCCGCATGCGCTCCGCACAAGGGGCCACCGCGAAGCTCCAGCCGAGTCGGTCGCAGAAGGCGGCCATCATGATTTACCTCCCGGGCGGCCCCAGCCATCTGGACATGTACGACCCCAAGCCGGACGCCCCGGCCGAGTTCCGCGGCGAGTTCAAGGCCATCGACACGAACGTGCCGGGCGTGCAGATCAGCGAGCACTTCCCGATGCAGGCCAAGATGTGGGACAAGCTCTCGGTGGTCCGGTCGGTCGTCTCGACCGACGAACACAGCGACTCGTACGTGACGACCGGCTACCCCGATCGGGTGAACAAGACGGCCGACCACCCGTCGTTCGGGGCGGTCCTGTCGAAGCTCCGGAGCGGGGCCGGCGGGAGCCCGGTACCGCCGTTCGTGAGTCTCCGCGGCATGAGCCGGGGCACCGAACCCGGCTTCCTCGGCGTGGCCCACCGGCCGTTCGCGCCGAGTGGCCCGGGGAACGCCAACCTCAAGCTCGCCACCGGCGTCACTGCCGACCGCCTCGACGCCCGCAAGGGGCTGCTCGATAACTTCGACGACACCCGCCGCGAGATCGACGACAGCGGAGCCATGCGGGGGATGGACGCCTACACCGAGAAGGCCATCGACATGGTCACGAGCGGGGTCGTCCGCAACGCCCTGAACCTGGAGAAGGAAGACTCGAAGGTCCGCGAGCGGTACAAGGGCGTGGAGCAGTTCCTCTCGGCCCGCCGGCTGGTCGAGGCCGGGGTCGGGTGCGTCACCCTGTCCGTGGGCGGGTGGGACAACCACGGGAACATCTTCCCGACGCTCAAGAAGCAGCTCCCGCTCGTCGACCGGGCGGTGGCGAACCTCATCCAAGACCTGCACGACCGCGGCATGGCCGACGACGTGGTGACGGTGATGTGGGGCGAGTTCGGCCGCACCCCGAAGATAAACATTGGGGCCGGGCGTGACCACTGGTCACCGGTCATGTCGGCGTTGGTGGCAGGCGGCGGGTTGAAGATGGGGCAGGCGGTCGGGGCGTCCACCGCCCGCGGCGAGCGGCCGAAGGACCGGCCGTACAGCGTGTCGCAGGTCCTGGGCACCCTCTACCGGGCCATCGGCGTCGACCCGGGGATGACCTTCCCGAACGGGAGCGGCCGGCCGATGTACGTCCTCGACGATCGCGAGCCGGTCCGCGAGCTGATCTGATCGTGAAACGTGCCTCGCGAGCCCGGGGATCTTCATCCCTGGGCTTTCCGCCGACCCCACCCCCGACCGACGACCACGCGGTACAATACCCCCACACCGCCCCCGACCGCGAGACAGTGGACCGACCCGCGGCGAGAGCCGCTCGTCGGTCCCCTTGTCGGAGCCTCCCCATGACGCGGCTTCTTGCCACCACCCTGCTGTTGGCTACAGCAGTACACGCCTCCGCCGACTCATCTCCGGCCGCGAAGGTGTCCGCTCTCACCGCCTTCCCGGCGAGTCTCACTCTCAAAGGGGCCGACGACGCCCCGCAACTCCTCATCACCGGCCAGCGGGACGACGGCCGGCCGATCGACCTCACGGCCGCCGTCCGCTACAGCGTGTCGGCCACGAACGTGGTGCGGGTTGCCCCGGACGGCCGGGTGTTTCCCCTCGCCAATGGCACCGCCGAAATCACCGCCAGCTACCAGGGGCACGCGGTCAAAATCGCGGTGACCGCCGGGCACGTCGAGGCCCCGCTGCCGATCAACTTCGGCAACCAGGTGGTGCCGGTTTTCACCAAGCTCGGCTGTAACGCCGGTGGATGCCACGGGAAGATTTCCGGGCAGAACGGCTTCCGCCTTTCGCTCCTCGGCTTCGAGCCGGAGTTCGACTACGCCACGCTCACGAAGGAGGCCCGCGGCCGTCGCATCTTCCCGGCCGCCCCCGAAACGAGCCTGCTGCTGACCAAGGCGACGGGGACGGCGGCACACGGCGGCGGCAAGAAGACGGAAGTCGGCTCCGAGGAATACAAGCTCATCCGCCGGTGGATCGCGTCCGGCACGCCCTACGGCGACGTGGCCGACCCCGTGGTGAAGAAGATCACGGTGACGCCCGAGAGCCGCGTCCTCGACCGCCTCGGCCGACAGCAACTCGCCGTCCACGCCCACTATTCAGACGGCAGCGTCGAGGACGTGACCCGGCGGGCGCAGTACGAGTGCAACGAGACGGACGTGGCCGGCGTCGGCGAGGCGGGCCTGGTGGAGGCCCGGCAGACGACCGGGCAGGCGGCCGTCATGGTCCGCTACCAGGGGTACGTATCCACCTTCCGGGCCGTCGTCCCCCGCCCCGGCACCCCGCCGGCGTTCGACTTCGCCCCGCAGTCGGTGGTGGACCACCACACCGCCGCCAAGTGGAAGGAACTCGGCATCGCGCCGTCCGAGCGGTGTAGCGACGAGCAGTTCGTCCGCCGGGCGTTCCTCGACATTACGGGCACCCTGCCCGCCCCGATGGACGTGCGGGCGTTCACCGCGGACCGCGACCCGGCCAAGCGCGACAAGCTCGTCGATCGGCTCGCGGACTCTCCGGAGTACGCCTACTTCTTCGCCAACAAGTGGGCCGACGTGCTGCGGGTGAAGCGGCGGAACCAGCCCGACCGGGCGACCGGGACGTTCGCCTTCCACACCTGGATTCGGGAGGCGGTGGCCGCCGACAAGCCGTACGACGAGTTCGTCCGCGACGTCGTCTGCGCCACCGGCGACGAGGCCAAGTCGCCGCCGACGGTCTGGTACAAAGAGGTACTGACGCCCGAGAACTTCGTGGACGACGTTTCACAGGTGTTCCTCGGCCAGCGGTTGGCGTGCGCCAACTGCCACCACCACCCCTACGAGAAGTGGACCCAGGACGACTACTGGGGGTTGGCCGCGTTCTTCGGCCGCGTGGGCAAGAAGGCGGTGCCGCTACCCGGCCGGTCGGCCCAGAACCAGGGCCAGAACGTCCGGCAGGTGGTGTTCGTCAAGCCGACCGGGACGGTCACGAACAAGCGGACTAACAAGGTCGCCGACATGCGGACGCTCGAAGGCGGGGTGCTCCCCGGTGCGCCCGAGGAAGACCCCCGCAAGCGGTTCGCCGACTGGCTCACGGCCCCGGCCAACCCGTTCTTCGCTCGCGCCGTGGCCAACCGCTACTGGGCACACTTCATGGGCCGCGGCATCGTCGATCCGCTCGACGACATGCGGGTCACGAACCCCCCGTCGAACCCGGAATTGCTCGACGCACTCGCCAAAGACCTGATCGATCACAAGTACAGCTTGAAGTCGCTGGTGAAGACGATCTGCAAGAGCCGGACGTACCAGTTGAGTTCGACGCCGAACGAGTCGAACGCTGGCGACAAGCAATCTTACGCCCGGTATTACCCGAAGCGCCTCCAGGCCGAGGTGGTGTTCGACGCGGTCGCCCGGGTGACGGACAGCCCGACGCAGTTCCCGGGGCTCCCCACCGACCGCTTCGCACCTGGCCGGGCGATCCAGTTGCCCGACGAATCGTTCGTGTCGTACTTCCTCGACGTGTTCGGCCGGCCACAGCGGATCAGCGCGTGCGAGTGCGAGCGGGTCAACGATGCCAGCCTCGCGATGACCCTGCACCTACTGAACAGCGAGGAAGTACAGGGCAAGATCGCCCGCCCCGGCGGCCGGGCCGAACAACTGGCGAAGGACCCCCGGCCCGACGCCGAGAAGGTGGAAGACCTGTTCCTCTGGACGGTCGGCAAGCGGCCGACGACGGAGCAATTGGCGTTGGCCCTCGATCACCTGGCCAAAAACGACAAGCTCAAGAAGACGGGCTACGAGAACGTCCTGTGGGCGCTGATGAACAGCAAGTCGTTCCTGTTCAACCAGTGAGTCGTGGAGCGGGGGTTCGCCTCGCCAACGGCGCGGCGAACACTCCTGTTGAGTCATTTCTGTTCGAGGGCTTCGGGGTTGTGCCGGACGAGTTCGCCGTTGACGAGGTAGATCACGTCCTCGGCGATGTTCGTCGCGTGGTCGGCGATCCGCTCCAGGTGTCGGACGGCCGAGAAGAGAGACAGCCCTTGTTCGATCAAGGCCGGATCGCGCTTCATCTCGCCCACGACGTACTGGATCAAATCGACATTATCCTGGTCCACCTCGTCGTCCATCCGGATCACCCGGCAGGCGGCCGGGGGGTCTAGGTTGACGAACGAGTCGATGCTGGCCCGGACCATCTCGGTCGTGCGGGCGGTCATCTCGGTGAGCCGGTGTGGGATGCTCAGGTGCGGAGGGCGGGACAGGGTCTCGGTCCGCTCGGCTATGCCGACCGCGCTGTCGCCCATCCGTTCGAGGTCGGTGACGATCATCAGGACGACGCTCACCCGGCGGAGGTCGGTGGCCACCGGCTGGTGGAGGGCGAGGATTTTAAGGCACTCGTCCTGGACCTCGTTCTCGAGCAGGTCGATCTCGTCGTCGCCGCTGACGACGGTGCGGGCCAAGGCCACGTCCCGGGTTTGAAGCGACTGGATGGCGACGGCGATCGCGTCCTCGACGTGGCCGGCGAGCGTCAGGACAGTCTTATGAAGCCGCTCCAAGTCCTTGGCGAGGTGTTTGGACACTTCAGCGGTTCCCCGCGGTCGCGGTTGGGGGCGGTACGACGAGGGATATTATTCATCCCGCGTCGGGTTTTGCAAAGAGCCGTCTCGCCCAGCACGGTCCGAATGTCTCGGGCGGACATCGTGGCTCAACGGTGTTGGCTGGACGGCAACGCGCGGCCGTTCTACGATGATATTGCTTTTCCAGCGAGCGACGGGACGCCGCCGATGACCGCCACCGCCCGTCCGCCCGACCCGACGGCCGACGCCTTCGTTCGCACCCTCCTCCGTAGCCGACTGCTCGACCGCGCCGCCCTCGACGCCGCCCTCGCCGGCTCGCCGCGCCTCAGCTATCCCCGCGCGCGTGACGTGGCGGACGACCTGATCGCGGCCGGCCGCTTGACGCACTACCAGGCCGACAAACTCCTCCGGGGACTGTGGCAGGGCCTCGTCCTCGGGCCGTACCACGTCCTCGCCCCACTCGGCCGCGGCGGCATGGGGACCGTCTACCTCGCGCGAGACGTGCGGATCGGCGGTGCAACCCCGGACGCGGAAACGGCCGGCCGGTCGCCCCTCGTCGCCCTCAAAGTCTTGCCGCCGCAGAAGGCCCGCGAGAGCGGCCATCACCTCGCCCGCTTCCGCCGCGAGACCGACCTCGGCCGGAGGTTGGCCCACCCGAACGTGACGCGGACGCTGGACGACGGGTTCGAGGAGGGCGTCCATTTCATTGCCATGGAGTACGTCCCCGGCGAGAGCCTGAAGCGCGTGGTGTCGGCGGGCGGGCCGCTGCCGGTTGGCCCGGCCGCCCGGCTGTTCGTGGACGTCCTCGCCGGGCTGGCGCACGCCCACGAGCGCGGGCTCATCCACCGCGACTTGAAGCCGTCGAACGTCATGGTTACGCCCGACGGGCGGGCGAAAATCCTCGACCTCGGTCTCGCGTTGCTGGTAGACGAGGTGCTACCGGCCGACCGTTCCGTCGTCGGCGGGGCGGGGTACATCCTCGGCACGATGGACTACATCGCCCCCGAGCAGGCCGCCGACGCGACGGACGTCGGCCCGTGGTCGGACCTGTACGCCGCCGGCTGTTCGCTCTACTTCACGCTCACCGGGGCGCCGCCGTTCCCCGGCGGCACCGCCCGGCAGAAGATGCGCTGGCATCAGAATGAAGCGCCGCCGCCGCTCCGTTCGCTCAACCCGTCCGTCCCGGCCGAGTTCGCTTACCTCGTCGAGAAACTACTCGCCAAGTCGCCGGCCGACCGGCCCGCTTCGGCCGCGGACGTGAGGGCAAAGTTACTCCCGTGGGCCGAGGCGGCGGACGCGCCCGTGGCCATCGTCGTCCACGGCCCGCGGTCGGCCGGGGAGGCCGTGGCGAGCGTCGATTCGCCCGACTTCGACCCGAGCTTGTGGGTCGCCCCGGCCCGCCCGCCGGTCGTGCTCTCGCTCGACGATTCCTCGGTGGCCCCAACCCGGCGACGGTGGCTACTGCTCGCCGTCGCCGTTTTCGTATCCCTTCTCGCCGCGGCGGTGGTGTTCCTGTCACGCGGGCCGTAGACGGCCGAACCGGGTCTCGCACGCCCCACGCCTTTTGACCCTCGACGGCCGGGGTGCTACCATGGGCTCGGGTCGTCCCCGCTCGCGCCCCGCCGCACCCGTCATGCCGACCATCACCTACTTCAAACGCTACCGCATGGAGTTGGACCTGCGCGGCGACTGGCCGCGGGCCGTGCTGCCGGACGGGTATGTCTGGCTGGCGTGGGACGACGGCCTCATCGACCTCCACGCCGACGTGAAGTTCCGCTGCTTCCGCCACGAGGTCGACGCCACCGTTTTTCCGAGTCTCGGTTACCGGGACGGTTGCCGCGACCTGATGCACGCCATCCGCACCCGGTTCGGATTCTGCCCGGGGGCGACGTGGCTCGCGGCCGGGCCGGGCGGGGCCGTCGGCACGGTGCAGGGGGTGATCGACGAGCAGGGGTTCGGCGCGATCCAGAACCTCGGCGTCGTGGCCGAGTACCGGGGCGACGGGCTCGGCCGGGCGCTGCTCGTCAAAGCCCTCGAAGGGTTCCGGGCGGCCGGGGCCCGGCGGGCGTTCCTCGAAGCGACGGCGTCGAACGGGGCGGCCGTCGGCATGTACCGCTCGCTCGGGTTCCGCTGCCACCGGACGATTTATCGCTCCGTCGTGGTGCCCGAGCCGATTCCGCTCGGGCTCGGGATTTAGCCGGCCGCCGTTCGTACAATGGCGGGAACGGGTGGGCCGGTGCCGGCCGCCCGCCCGACACGGCAGAAGCGGGGTCGCAGTGGGTCAGACCGTCTACCAGCACACGCTCCCGAACGGGATGGTCCTGCTGGCCGAACACATGGACCACGTCCGGTCCGTCGCCCTGAGCGTCCTCGTCCCGGCCGGGTCGGCCTTCGACCCGCCCGGCCGCCACGGGCTCGCGACCGTTCTCGTCGATCTCATCACCCGCGGGGCCGGGAGCCGCGACAGCCGGGCTTTCTCCGTCGCCCTCGACACCCTCGGGATCGATCGCGACGAGAGCGTCGGCCCGGTCAACATCCGCTTCTGGGGCTCGACCCTCGCCCGCAACCTCGCCCCCGCTCTCGACCTCTACGCCGACATGATTCGCCGGCCGCACCTCCCGGCCGACGACTTCGAGGCCGCCCGGTCGCTCGCGCTGCAAGACCTCCAGGCGCTCGAGGATTCGCCGCAGGACAAGGTGATGGTGGAGTTGCGGCGGCGGTACTACCCGGCCCCGCTCAACCGCGACAAGCTCGGCCGGGCCGAGGAGATCGAGTCCCTGTCGATGGACGCGATTCGCAACCAGTACGCCCGCCTCTTCCGCCCGAACGGCACCATCCTTTCGGTCGCCGGCAACATCCAGTGGGAGTCGTTGAAGGCCCACGTCGAGAAATTGTTCGGCGACTGGCAGCCGGGCGAGACCGCGGAGGTGAAGCCCACGGCCCACGCCCCGGTGTCCGCGCACATCGAGAAAGACATCAACCAGACGAACCTAGCCCTCGCCTTCCCGAGCGCCCCCATCGGCCACGCGGACTTCTACGCGGCCAAGGGGACGGCCAGCGTCCTGTCCGGCGGCATGAGTTCGCGCCTGTTCACCGAGGTCCGAGAGAAGCGGGGGCTGTGCTACTCGGTGTACGCCTTCCACGAGTCGTACAAGGACCGCGGCACGATGGTCGTTTACGCCGGCACCCGGGCCGACCGCGCCCAGGAGACGCTCGACGTGACGATGAACGAACTGCGGCGGCTCCGCGACGGGATCGACGAGGAGGAGGTCGAGCGCGTCCGGGCCGGGCTCAAGTCGTCGCTCATCATGCAGGAGGAGTCGACCTCGGCCCGGGCGGGGGCGATCGCGTCCGACTGGTACTACCTCGGCCGCGTCCGCCCGTCCGAGGAGGTGCAGGCGGCCGTCGACGGGCTCACCCCCGCGGCCATCCTCGCCCACCTCGAACGCTTCCCGGTCAAGGAACCGATGCTGATGACGCTCGGGCCGAAGCCGCTCGTTTTGACGTGATTTCTCACTCCGGGGACCGACTCATGACCGCGTTCGAGCCGAAGGAGTCCGACGAACTCGCCGCCCCGGCGGTCTTCGCCTACCTCGGGGGCGTCGTGGCGTACCTGTTCGCCGCCCTCGCCGTCATCTTCTTCCTCAACAACTGAGCGGGGAGCATTACCCGATGCCGTTCCACACCCACCGGCTGCCGAACGGACTGCAACTCATCGGCGAGACGACCCCGTCGGCCCGGTCGGCGGCGGTCGGATTTTTCGTCCGCACCGGGGCCCGGGACGAGACGCCCGATGTGTCCGGCGTGTCCCACTTCCTCGAACACATGATGTTCAAGGGCACCCCCCGGCGGACCGCCCTCGACGTGAACCTCGACTTCGACCGCATCGGGGCCAAGTACAACGCCTACACGAGTGAGGAGTTTACCGTCTACCACGCCGCGGTCCTCCCCGAGTACCTCCCGCGGACGGTCGACATTCTGGGCGACATCCTCCGCCCGAGCCTGCGGACCGAGGACTTCGACACCGAAAAGCAGGTCATCCTCGAAGAGATCGACATGTACGACGACCAGCCGATCTCGGCGGCCGTCGACCACGCCCGCAAGCTCTACTACGGCGACCACCCGCTCGGCAACAGCGTCCTCGGGTCGAAGGAAAGCGTCAGCGGGCTCTCCCGCGACCAGATGCACGCCTACTTCTCCCGGCGGTACGGGGCGTCGAACATCCTCGTGGCGGCCGCCGGCAACCTCGACTGGGACGCCTTCGTGAAGCTCGTGGCCGACGCCTCGGCCGGGTGGGAGCCGGGGGAGACGGGCCGCACACACCGCCGCGAGTGGGCCGGGGCCGGCGGCACCCACGTCCTGACGCGGGAGAAGGTCCAGCAGGAGTACGTCCTCCTGATGAGCGGCGGCCCGCCGGCCGACGCGCTCATGCGGTACGCGGCCGACACCCTCGTCCTCGCCCTCGGCGACGGCTACGGCAGCCGGCTCTTCTGGGCCCTGGTGGACCCGGGATTGGCCGACTCGGCGGACGCCGGGTACTACGAGTACGACGCCAACGGGTCGGTGACGACGAGCTTCACCTGCGAGCCGGAGCAGGCGGCCGAGAACCTCGAAATCGTGCGGGGCATCCTGGCCGACGTGCAGCGGGACGGCATCACGGCGGACGAGTTGGCCCAGGCCAAGAGCAAAATCCTGTCGCGGGTGGTGCGGGGGAGCGAGCGGCCGATGGGCCGCATGCAGGCCATCGCCGCCGCGTGGGCCTTCAACGCCGAGTACCGCGACGTGGACACCGAACTGGCTCGGTACGACGCCGTGAGCCTGGCCGACGTGCGGGCCTTCCTCGACCGCTACCCGGTCGACCGGGCGACGACCGTCGCGTTCGGCCCGTTGACCGAACTTGACGGGGTGGCCGGGAAAGTCGTCTAACGCTAGTGGATGGGGTGAGTGCCCCCCGGTTTTTACCGCTTTTTATACATTGATTTTTACCCAACTCGTTAACTGCTGATGACTTCCACGCCCCCGCTCCCAGGGGGGGTGGGAAAGCGGTAACTTCCGAAAAATGCCCCGGCAAAGGCTTGCTTCCGGCCGTTTCGATGTCATGGTTTCCCATCCCCGCCGGTCACGTCCGCACGTCGAGCGACGACCTTCGTCACGTACTCCATCTCCCGCAAACTCGACCGCACGGCCATTCGCACCTCCCAAACCAGCAGCGCGGAGGCCCCCAACAGGCACGTCGCCCCGGCCAGCCCGAACGCCGCGGGGAGGAACCCCAGCGCCTCGTTGATGGTCGTGGAGACGCCGATGGCCACGCTGCTGCCGACGAGCAGGCCGATCGCCACGTAAACGATGATCAACGCCCGCTGGAGCAGGCCGACCCGCCGGCCCAGACGACTAATCTGGTCGCTGATGAGCGCCCGCTTCTCGCACGCCTCCTCCCCGGCCACGGCCCCCGGCGGCAACGCTTCGGCTTCGGCCAAGAGTTTCCGGACGCGGTCGATGACCCGGCCGAGGCGGTTCGACGTGGACAGGGCCAGGGTGCCGGACGCCGAGATGAGGACGGCCGGCGTGATCATCGCCCCGAGGATGTCGCCGGCGGCGGTCGCGGGGTGCGGGAACATCAGCGGCATGCGTGCGGGCCTTCCGTGGTTCGGGGGCGGATTCTAACCCCGCCATTCGTAGGTCGCCGACTGGCCGACGTTCTCCTCGACTTCCACCCGCAGCGCCGCCGGCACGAAACCGTGTTCACCCTTCAGCTCCGCGAGCAACCGGCCGGCGATGTGGCGGGCGAGGAGTTCTGCCGTCGTGTTCTCGATGGGGAGTAGTACGCAATCCTCCCGCGGGAAGGCCCACTCCTTGTCGCCGTAGCGGACGCGGACGCTCGCCCCGACTTCCTCGACGGGAAGACGCGGGTTGCGGGTGGCGAGGAGCATGTGGTGGTCGAGTTCGGCGACGATGGCCCGGGTGCGGTCCCGCAGGGCGATGAAGTCGAACAGGTAGAAGTTGGCATCGAGCCCGCCGTCGACCTCGACGGCGGTGCGGTAGTTGTGCCCGTGCAGGCGCTCGCAGTGGTCGCCGGCGAAGGTGATGAAGTGGCCGCAACTGAAGACGAGTTCGTCCTTCGTGACGCGGACCGTGTAGCGTTCGGAACTCATGGTGTGAGCCAGTCGGGGGCGTCCCAGCGGAACGGGGTCGATGGCGTCACCTTATTCTCGCGGAGGGCGACGAACAGGCAGGCGGCGATCAGGTCGGCCGTGGTGCCGGGGTTGAGCTTGTTCCCGTCGCTCCGCAGGTAGCGGTCGAGGGCCGTGCCCGCCCGCCGGCCTTCGGGGGTGGCGACGCCGCCGAGTCGAAGCACGTCGGCGGCCCGGCGGCAAACGTCGTCCGCAACTGCAACGCCGTTCTTGCGGGCGATCAGGCTGTCGGGGAAGGCCGTGAGCCAGCGGAGTTGGAGGTCGGCCACCGCCGCCTCGACTGAGGCATACCGGGCCAGAGCGTCGATGAACGCGGGCACGCCCAGCTCGAAGACGTCCTCGAAGCCGTTCGCGTACTGGCGGGCGATCAGGTCGCGGTCGGTCGCCAGCGTCATGGCTTCGAGGAGCGTGACCGTCGGCTCGAACCGCACGTCTTGTTCAGGAGCCTCGCCCAGACCCCCGGGGTTGACCGAGCGGATGGCGTCGTAAACGTTCTTGGTGTCTTCGACTGTCGTCCGCGATAACTGAGCGTGGACGCGATCTCGGCATATCCCACCCGGCGCGGCGGCCGCGGCGAGCGGGACCAGCAACAGCACGATTCCGATGTTCGTGTTAGTTCGCACCACTCGCTGCGTTTCCATAACGGCTGAACGGATGGATTGGCCGAAGGGCACCGTGTAAGCGTTTCGTAGCCCGTCCCCGATGGCGACGGCGGAGAGCAGGAAGTCCATGTAAGTCAGGTTCGTGAAGTCCGCGAAGCGGTGGACGTTGCCCACCTTGCGGGCGGTCGCTTCCCACAGGCAGGCAACCTGAGCATCGCGGGGGATTCCGTCCACGTCCCACGGAACCATCACCAGTCCCCTCCGCTCAAGAAACTCACCGCCACCGCCGCCACGTCCAGCCCGCACGCTTGACCAAGTGCATGCCACCCGGGAACGGCGTTCACCTCGATCACGAATCGCTCGCCGGTCGGTCCCGGGAGCAGGTCCACCCCCGCGACCGGGCATCCCACGGCGTCCGCCGCCCGCAGGGCTAGCTCGGTGTCCGCTGCGCTCAACTCGGCCCGTTCGGCGGTGCCGCCCTGGGCGACGTTCGTCCGCCAGTCGGCGGCGGCCGTGCGCTTCATCGCCGCGATGACACGGCCACCGACCACGAAGGCACGCAAGTCCCAGCCGGGGTGACGGACGAACGCCTGCTGGTAGATCACCTGCCCGGTCCGTTCGAGGACGTGGAACGTCCGCCACGCCAGTTCGCGGTCGCTCACCCGCTGCATCCCGCGGCCCTCGGAGCCGAAGAGCGGCTTCAACACCACGTCCCGGCCGAGGCGGTCGAAGGCGGCGAGGGCGTCGTCGGCCCGCTGCGAAACGTCGGTCGGCGGCGTCGGCAGGCCGGCGTGAGCGAGGCGGACGTTCGTCAGGTACTTGTCGACGCACGACTCGACGGCCCGCGGCGGGTTCAGCACCCGCACCCCGGCCGCGACCGCCGCGTGCAGCACGTCCATGCGGAACACGACCTGCTCCAGCGACCCCGGCGGCATCGTGCGGACGAGGGCGGCGTCGAACCCGGCGAGCGGCCCCGCGTCGTGCCTTCCCCCGACGCCGACGGCGAGGTGGCGGAAGTCGACGGTCTCCGCGTGGTGACCCTGCTCGGCGGCGGCCCGGAGCAGGTCCTGGACGTGCCAGCCGGTGCCGCCGGAGAGGATGGCGATGCGCATGCGGCCCGTCACTCCAGCCCGAACGACTTGCGGACCAGCCCCGGCTCGACGCGGCCGAAGCGGTGGCAGCGGCCCGTCTTGAGGTTGCGGAACTCGACCTCGGCCGGGGAGAAGAACAGCGGGTCGATCTTGTAGAAGTCGCCGTAGCGGGCGAACAGTTCGGCGAACATCGCCCCGTGGTCCTTCGACCCGCTCGACGGCACCTTCGGCCCGAGGGCGGCCAGCACCTCGTCGTCGGCCCGCACCCAGAGCGTGACCATGCCGCCGTACAGGATGGCGTCGTTCGTCCGGCCGATGGCCCCCAGCTCGTCGGCGGCGACCGGCGGGAGCGGGGCGACGCCGTGGGCGCTCACCACCTGATTCACGTCGAACTTCAGCTCGTGGAGCTTGTGCAGGGCCGTCTCGACCGCCCGGGCCACCACCTGCACCGTGCCGGCCATACTCGACGCGGGGGCGACGAGGAGCGTCAGCGCCTCGGCCTCCGGCGGCAGCTTGGCCACGACGGCGGTGATCACTGCTTCCGTCGGGTGGCGGCGGGTCTCGATCACGCCGACGGCACAGGGGGCCGTCTCCTTCGCGGCGACGTGGTCGAAGATCGGCTCCCGGGCGGAGAGCGCCCGCATCGGCCCGGAGCCCATGCCGAAGAACTTGCCGTCGACCGCTACCTGCCAGCCGGCGTATTGGGACGCGAGGCAGGCCCGGACCGGGTCGTCGGTCGTCACCTGCACGGCCGGCCCGCCGACGCCGGGGACGGGGCAGGGGACGTACTCCACGTCGGCGAGGTCGGCGAGGCAGACGCGGGCCATGAGCTTGCCGGCCGCGAGCCCGCCGGTGACACCCCCGCCGCAGTCGATGACGCGGGCCCCGCCGACCCGCGACACGCCCACCCGCAGCGCCGCGGCGTTGCGCTCGATCTCGTCGGCGAGGAGGTTCGCCCGTTCGTTCAGGGTCATGGGAAACTCCGCTGAGTTAAACGAGTCCGAAAACGATCTCGTCCATCGCGGCCGCCCGCTCCCTCAATCGCATCTTGCACTCGTCCAATGTCGTCGTCGTAGCGAACATCGTCAGCACCGGCCGCCCCGCCTCGACCCGCTCGCCGGGGTGCGGGATGTCGGCGAACCCCGGCGTCCGCCACGGGTCGAACGGCCGGTCGAGGTCGTCGTCCCACGGGCCGGCCGCCGGGAAGGTGAGAGGCCGCGGGGCGAAGTAGACCGCCTTCCCGACCGTCGGGCCGCACTCCGACCCCGCCTCGGTCGCCTTCGTCGTGCCACCGAACGCGGCCGCGTGTCGGGCCAGTAACGGAACGCCGCTGGCGAGTTCCAGCACCTCGACCGCCGCCGTGTACCGCGGGTTGACCTCGACCGGGAACGGCTCGCCGTCCCGCAGGATGAAGTCGAGCCCCCACAGGCCGCGGAGGCCGGCGGGGCGCAGGGCTTCGGCGAGGTTTGCAAGCGCGGCAACCGTTTCGGCCGAGGGCGACGCCGCCACGTTCCCACTGTACACGAACCCGCCCGCGTGCAGCCAGGATACTCCGATCAGTTGCTCCGTCACCCCGCATAACGCGGAGCCGCCCGCCGTGCCCGCGAACAGGGCGGACATCGGCGTTCCGTCGATGAACTCCTGGACGTAGTCGCCGGCTCGCGGCTCACGGTCGCCGGCGACTCGCACACCGATGCCGCCCGAGAGTTGCGGGTTCTTGCACAGCCACCGGCCGGGGGTCGCCAGCGGTACATCCGCCCGCAAGACCCGGGGCGACGACAGCCCGCAGGCCGTGAGCGTGTCGTGCAGCCAGAACGGGTCGCGGACGCGGGCCAGGACGGCCGGCGGGTTGCCCCACAACGGGCGGGCGGCCGCGAGTTTCCCCACGACCGCCGGATGGGCTTCCAACCCGCCGGTGTAGAGGACCGGACCGGGGGGGAACGCGGCCGCCAGGGTGGGCAGGGCGGCCGGGTAGTGCTCCGGCGGGCAGACGGCGAACGGCACCCGCCGGAGGTCGCGGTCGCCGTACTGATCGACCGCCCACGGGCTCAACCCGGCCCGCAGGGCCGAGCCGACGGCCGCCCGGGCGCTGCCGCCCACGACGCCGACCGCCGGGCCGGTCACGGGCTTTCCGCCTTGCTGCCGGCCGCCCCGAACTGCCGGCGGGCCCACTGGACCTCGGGGATCATCATGACCCGCAGCACGTCGGCGTAGTCGTCCGTCCACGCCGGCATGCCGTCGATCACGTCGAGCGGGTGGAACAGGTCGCCGTAGACGATCAGCGCGAGGTCCTTGAGCCGCAGGCCCTTGACCACGTCGGGGCTGCCCATGCGGCGGGCGAGCAGGCCGGCGGCCCGCCCGTACTTGGCCTCCACCTCCGGCGGCGAAAGCGCGTCGATGGCGAACTCCTTCTTCAACACCTCGCGGGCGTCGGCGTCCGGCCCGTACTGGCGGAAGAAGCGCGACAGCGGCGGGTTCCGCAACCCGAACGCCGCCGCCTGGGCCGCGAGCGGGCCGGCCAACTTGCCGAGCGTCGCCTCGTCCCGGGTCAGGATCACCCACGAGGACGCGGACTTGCCCGACGGCGGGTCTTCCTCGCGGTTGTAGTCGGCGTCGCCGTCCCGCCGGGCCCACTGGTCGTTCCACACCCGGGCTTGCACGCCCAGGTCGGCGGCGATCCGGGCCACCACCGGCTCCAGGTGAACGTACTTGTTCGAGACGTGGAGGGCGAGCAGCCCGTCGGGCGTCAGCCGGTCCAGGTAGAGGCGGACCGCCTCCGTGGTGAGCAGGTGGATCGGGATCGAGTCCGAGCTGAAGGCGTCCACGAGCAGGAGGGCGTACTTGCGGTCCTTCAGGGCGTTGAGGCGGAGGCGGGCGTCGCCCATCTCGAAGTCGATCGTCGCGCCCCGGGCCCGGGCGTCCGAGATGTAGGTGAAGTAGTCGGGCGGCTCGACGAGCCGGCGGACGGCCGGGTCGATCTCGAAGAAGGTGAGCCGCTGGCCGGGCCGGGCGTAGCACGACACGGAGCCGGTGCCGAGGCCGACCATGGCCACGTCGGCGGTGGCGTCGGCCCCGCCCTTCCGCGTCGTCAACTCGTGGAAGAAGGCCCCGACCGGGCCGGTGCGGTGGTAGTACGTGAGGGGTTCCTGGCGGGGGTCGTAGGCCGCCAGCGCGCCGCCCACGAACGCCACGTCGGCCGGGCCGAACGAGGCGAGCGGGTGGAGCCCGTAGAGCCAGTTGGAATTGCGGACGACCTCGTTGTTCCTGCCGATCTCGTTGTCCCACTGGGCCATCAGGTCCCGGTCGAAGAACTGGGTGCCGTGCAGCGTCGTCCCGTGTACGAGGTCGCGCTGGCCGTACTTCTCCTTCACCCGGAGGATGCCGAAGAAACTCCGCTCGACGTGGACGACGCCGGTCCGCCGCTCGTCCCGGAACAGCCCGACGCCGAGGAGGGCGGCCACGCACAGGGCGAACCGGGTCGGTCGCTCGACGAAGAAGAAGCAGAGCATGACCGGGACGGCGAAAACGACGATGTTGCGGATGGCGAAGAACCCGATCAGGCTCTGGGCGTTCGAAGCCTCCCCGATGAGGTCGACGAACCACCGCTTGCCGCCGAGCGACTGAATCCACCAAAAGAAGAGGCCGAGCAGGACGGGGAAGGCGAGGTCGAGCGCCCAACCCACGCGGCGCTCGCTGTAACCGCCGGGGAACACGCGGCGGAGGCCGGCCCCGACCGGGTCGGCCCACACCCCCTTCGGCCCGGGGGCGGCAGCGACCTCGAACTTCGGCACGAGCAGGCAGGCGACGACGAGCGTCAGCGGGTACTCGAACGCCACGGGGAAGACGAGCGGGGCGACGAGGGCGTTGAACACGCCGCCGAGGACGCCGCCGAGGGAAATCCACAGGTAGTAGTTGGTGAGGAACTGAGGGGTCGGGCGGTCGCGGGCCAGCTCGTAGTGGCACATCAGGGCGGCCACGAAGAACGTCGCCAGGTGGATGAGGAGCGTGAGCCCCGGCTTGTCGGCCGTCACGTCCGAGAGCATGAGGAAGACGAGGAGCAGGATCATCACCGGGCCGAAGTTGCCGACCACGAGCCGGAACCAGTCGGGCAGCCGCATGAAGGCGATGATGAACGTGACGAGGTACAGGGCGAGCGGGATGACCCAGAGGAGTGGGATCGAGGCGATGTCGGTCGTCATGTGGAACGTCACCCCGAGCAGGAGGCTCGACGGGACGAACGCCAGGGCCAGCCACTTGAGCTTCCGCCGCAGGGTCGGGGCCGGGGCGTCGCCCCACCCGGGGGCGGCCGCGGCGGGCTTCCGGACGCCGGCGAGTTGGGGCGGGACGCCGAGGGGGTTCGCGGCCGCCCGCCCGCAGACGAAGATGAGGCCGATGAGGCCCGCGAAGCCGGTCCCCCAGAGCCACGCCTGTTGGGTCAGGCCGAGGTTTGGCTCGATCAGGACGGGGTAGCCGAGGAGCGAGATGAGGCTGCCGAGGTTGCTCGCCGCGTACAGGAAGTACGGGTCGCGGGCCGACGGGTGGCCGGTGAACGCGAACCACTTCTGCAACAGCGGGGCGCTCGTGGACGCGACGAAGAACGGCACCCCGATGGCGACCGTCAGGAGCGCGAGGACGCCGAGTACGGGGTACGTCTCCCCCAACGGGGCGAGGGCCTCGGCCACCGCGATCGGGGCGTGCGTCGGCCCGAGGACGACGGCCGCCCCCATGAACAGGAGCGGCACGCCCATGACCGCCATGTGGACGAGCCACTGGCGGCGGGGCGGGAGGCGGGTCGTGACGCGGTCGGCGTACAGGTAGCCGATCAGGAGGAGGGCCTGGAAGAACACCATGCAGGCGTTCCACACGGCCGGGCTGCC
>JANPKP010000195.1:0-10544 GCA_031426095.1 Gemmataceae bacterium | reverse complement strand
GTCACGTTCGTCGTCCGGGCGGACGGGACCACGACCGGTCTCACGCCCGGCGGCGAGACCACGGCGACGCTGACCGTCGACCCGTTCAAGACGCCGAAGACCCTCGACATCGTCCACGGCGGGGGCGCGTTCAAGGGGCTGACGCAGTACGTCGTGCCACCCGGCCTTCATGCAGACCAGCTGCATGAACGACTTGGTGGACAGGAACGCCTCCTTGGTGGTGCCGTCCTTAAACGTGACGGTCACCCCCTCGCCCGCGCGTGTCGGGCCGCGGGTGACCAGACCCGGCCCGGCGGAAGGTCGTCCGGCCAGGTGGCACGGCGTAACCCGCCTGTAACGGGCGGTTGCGGCCGAACGGCCGGACGGGCATAGTGTGGGAAACGACCCCCGGGAGACCCCGATGACCGCCGTCCTCGCCGCCGCGCTCGCCCTGGCCGCTCCCGTTCCCCCGGCCCCTCCTCTCCCCGAGGACGCCCAGACCCTGGTGAAGCAACTCGGCGACGCCGACGCGAAGACCCGGAATGAAGCGGCCACGAAGCTCCGCCTGCTGGCCCGCCGCGTCGACCGCTTCGGCGGCCAGCGGGTCCGGCGGGGCGAAGAGTTCGAGCCGAAGGTGACGGGACTCGTGCCGCACCTGATCCGCGCGGCCGGGGACGAGGACGAGTGGAATCGTGCCACGGTCCTGTTCGCACTGGCCGACACGCTCGACCCCGTCGCCGTCGCCGCGATCCGGGAACGGCTCACGGACAGGAGCGAGAAGGTCCGATTCACCGCCGCCTGCCTGCTGACCGAGTTCCAGGACGCGTCGGGCCTGGACGTGATGAAGGACGCCCTGACCCGCTTCCGTGCCGCCCCGAAGGCGGCCGGGACGTTCGACGTGGAGATGCTCTTGGCGTCGTTCGAGCGGGTCACGGGCAAGAGCTTCGGGGCGATTCCACCGAACCCGGTCATCACCTCCGACAGCGACGTGGCGGCGGCGAGCGAGAAGCGGTACGGGGAATTGCTCGCCACCTGGGCGGCGTGGTGGGCCTGGACCCCAGGGAAGTGATTGTTCGGAAACCCGCGCGTTCCCGGGTGCCGGTCCGGGCAGTTATTGGTGAGTGGCACCCGGAGACCAGTTACATGCCCCCCGCAGCACTCGCCGTCCTCCTCCGACGAATGACGGCCCCCGTCGAGACCGACGCCGCCCTGCTGGACCGCTACGTCCGCGACGGGGACGAGGCCGCGTTCGCCGCGCTGGTGGAGCGGCACGGGCCGACGGTGCTCGGCGTCTGCCGCCGCACCCTGGGGGACCGGCACGCGGCCGAGGACGCGTCAGGCCGCCTTCCTGGTCCTCGCCCGCAAGGCCGGGAGCCTCCGCCCCGGGGACCTGGCGGGGTGGCTGCACGCGGTGGCCCGCCGGACCGCCCTGAAGGCCCGTCCGGCGACCGTGGCCCGGCCGCTCCCACCCGCCGACCCGCCCGACCCGGGCCGCGACCCGCTGGCCGAGCTGACCGGGCGGGAGTTGCTGGCGATCCTGGAGGACGAGATCCAGCGGCTGCCCGCGGCGTACCGCCTGCCCGTCACCCTGTGCTGCGTCGAGGGGCTGTCCCGGGACGAGGCCGCCCGGCGGCTGAACGCCACCCCCGGGTCCGTCCGCGGGCGGGTCGACCGGGGGCGGGCGCGGCTGCAAGCCCGGTTGGCGGCGAGGGGTTTAACCCCCGCCGCGGTCCTGGCACTGGCCGAGTTCGCCCGCGGTGCCACACCGCCCACCGCGTACACGGCCGCATCCCGGGTGCTGGCCGAGGGGGTTCTGAAAGCGATGTTCCTGACCCGGATCAAAGTCGTGGCCGCGGCCCTGCTCGTTGCCGTGTGCGGGGCGGGGGTGTGGACCCGGCAGCCGGGCACGGCGGCGGAAGAGCCGAAGGCGCTGCCTGCGGAGAAGCCGATGGCGGAGAAGCCGCGGATCCCGGAGACCCCCAAGCCGGAGTGGGGCGAGGCGGTGGAGGGCATGCAGTGCCGGCTGCGGGCGGACCGCCCGGTCTGGGCGGCGGGCGAGTGGCCGTCGTTCGCGGCCGACGTGCGGTACCGGAGCGACCGGCCGGCGGGCGAGGAACGGACCGTGTGGGTCGGGGACACTCAGGACTCCTTCTCGGTCGAGATCGACGGGCGGTGGTACCACCCGACGGCCCGGAGCGTGCCCGTCCCGAAGGCCCCGTTCCCCACGGGCGGGGAGACGGCGGGCATCCCGGTCGCGACGAAGGCGGGCTGGGAGGACGCCGCCGGGAAGGCCCCGGAGGCGCTCGCCGCGGGGAAGCACGCCGTCCGCGTCGCCCTCATCCCCATCCACCGGGACAGCGGGGAGCCGATGCGGGCGGTGAGCAAGCCCGTCGAGATCGAGGTGCGGGCCGCGGTCGTGAAGCCGGACGCGAACGCCCTCCAGGGGAGGTGGAAGGTGGTGAAGGAGGAGCGCCCCGGCGCCGCGCGAACGAGGTGGGTCGAGCGGGCGGCCGGGGCGGACGACTCGTTCACCTTCACGGCCGGCACGGTCACGTGGGCCGGGGAGAACAGTTACGGTGCCTACACCCTCTTGCTCGACGAGCAGAAGAGGACGATCGAGATGCGGAGCCTGGCCATCAAGGGGGTGGCGGACGTTCAGGTGGGCCTCTACCGGCTGGACGGGGACGGGCTGACCATCTGCTTCGGGGGGGACCGCAAACCCCCGGCGGACTTCACCCCGAATGCCCCGGCGGCCCGGCTCTGCCGGCTCTGCCGGGTGGAGGCGACACTGTACGGCGAGTGGACGAGCGAGCAGGATTGCGTGGGAGGTCTGACGGTCCGCGCGGACGGGACGTTCGGGCGGACGCGGTACGGCCCCGGCGGCGCGAGTCTGACGGGTACGTGGACGGTGAAGTGGGACGCACTCCCGCCGGTTCTGGTCCTGACCTGTCAGACGTCCACCGACAAGGACTACGCGGGTCAGGTGTGGGAGGCGAAGCTCACCCGGCTGGACGCCGAGACGCTGGTGTGCCAGCTCTCCAAGGACGCGGAGGTGACCTACGCCCGGGTGAGGGCGAAGCCGGACGCGCCGGCCGCCCCCCAGTTACCGAAGGTCCAGGCCCGGACGACCCGCGCCCTCAACGGGGGCAGCGCGGTCATCCGCAGCGACACCGACCTCGGCCGCCACAACCTCACCAACGGCACGGCCGAGCAGGTCAAGGGCCGGCTGGCCAAGGATCTCGGGGTCGGTGCGACCGACTGGGACAGGCAGATGGTGATCTGCGTCTCCGGCGGCCAGCAGGAGAAGGGCGGCCGGACCGTCGAGCTGACGTCGCTGGAGGTGAAGGACGGCAAGCTCGTTGTCCGGTGGAAGTTCAACGAGGCCGGGGCCAACCCCGACGACGTCCTCCCGGAACTGGTCCTCCTCCTGGACCGCTTCGACGGCGAGGTGGTGTTCGACCCGGCCCCGCGGCACGACGGGTGAGCGGACGAGGGGGCGTCGGGTCTTTCACGGAGCCTCTTCCCGCAGCCCGTGTCACCCTTCCGTAACGCCTGGTTGCGGGCGGGCGGCGAACCGGACATAGTGCGACCACCCTTTCCCGGAGACGCCGATGGCCGCCATTCTGCTCGCCGCGCTCGCCCTCACGGCCCCGGTCCCGCCCGACGCCGCTAAACCCCCGGGGGTGGAGGCGAAGCTGCACGGCGACTGGGAGGGTGGGCCGTGCCAGGGGACGTTCACCTTCAGGCCGGACGGCACCTACCAACTCCGCGGCTGGTCGCCCGGGAACTGTACCCTGGGCGGGACGTGGGCGTTCCGGTGGGACGCACTGCCGCCCACCCTGGTGCTGACCTGCAAGTCGTCGTCCGACAAGGAGTACGTCGGGAAGGTGTGGGAGGCGAAGGTCGCGGGGCTGAACGCGGACGCCCTCACCATCGCCTGGGACTCCGCGACAGAGGGCAAGGCCGCGAGCCGCTACGAGCGGGTCAAGCCGGGGGAGAAGTGAACCCGACGGGCGGACCGGACCGGGCACGAGGTAGGGTCGCTGCGGGACGCAAAGACCGCCAAGCGGCCGTTCGAGGGACCGTCGCGAAGACGGTGGCGGAAGTGACCGAACGCCCGACACCCCAGATCCGGAGACCAGCCGTGAAGATTGCCGCCGTCGCCATCCTGCTCACGCTCGGTGGCATCAGTTCGGCCGACGATCCGCTCGGCCCTCGGAAGATGGGGTGGACGAAGGCCCTCGACGGCATGCCGTTCGTTATCCGCGAGGCGGACGCCAACGCCCTCGCCGCCCTCGACCAGTACACCGGCGACTGCCGGGTCCACATGGTCTACGACCCGAAGGAGCGGGGTCGGATGACGTTCCAGTTCGAGCGGGACGGGAAGGCAGTGGTGTCGCACCAAGGGCACACCGGATCGGTGTTCCGCACCGAGGGGAACAATCTGTACTTCGCCGACTTCGCGCCCTCGGCCAGCGGGTGTACGGTCTCCGCCCACGACCTGACCACGGGCAGGGAGCGGTGGAGGATGACACTGGCGGCCGTCGGCAAACAGGTGCACTCGGCGTACTCGAATCGGGTGACGGTGGGGTTCTCCCGGCTGCCGGGCGTGGACAAGGAGGGCGATGGGGTGGTGTGTATCACCGGGCGAGAGTCGTACGGGGACTACGTCGAGATCCTGGACCGGCACTCGGGCGTGACGCTCGCACACAAGGTGTACCGGGCCGGGTTCGCCCCCATCAAGTGAGACACACCGAGAACGTGAGCGAGGTCGTAGACCTTGTACCTCCCACGTACCCGATGTGCCCTCCGTACTCCTCTAATTCCCGCCACGACGAGGCGTCGACAAGTATCGAACCTGCTTATGAATTTGTGTCTGATATGGCGCAAAGACTGTTAGCGGCACGGGTAACTTTGAGGGATTATCAATAAGCCGTCCGGCGCAGCCCGTTGGACGATCAGGAAGGCATTCCCGACTGACAAGTCGGACGTCCAGTGGCGGCTCACCGAGCCGTACGTCCCCCGGCCAAAGCCGCGCGACCGGCTGGCCCGGTTACGTCCGCAGGGAGGTGGTGAGCGACACATTTGCCGCACCGGGTACGCCTCATTCCGCGCCGGGCGGGTACCCGTGTTGAGCGCCCGGAAACGAGCGACGCGGCATAGTGTGGCTGCGGCCCGTTTTAGAATGTACCATCGTCTTTATGTATTACTTGACGCACGATTGAGTAGATTAGTGAGCAAGCCGGTGAGGCGGAGGGCGCGGATGGGACGCAGGACTTTCTTCGGCTCGCCGGCGGCGGCCGCGTTGCTCGTGACCCTCGGGTGCTCCCCTCCCCCCCGGCCCACGACCCCGCCCCCGTCGGCGTTCGTGCGCGAATGCGATTGCCGTCGGGAGTTCGACGCCGCGGCCCGTGCGACCGGGATCGATCCGACCAGGACCGTGGCCCACAGCGGTGGGACCGAGCTCAACGCGTCCGGCAGCGGGAGGTCGAACCGCGACATCGACCTGATCTTCTGCGGTACGCCGGGGCAGGCGGACGAGCTCCTGCTGGCCCTCTACGCGGAAGTGTCAAGGCGGGCGCGGCAGGCCGGGGCCGAGGTGGGGGGTGAGGGAATGCCTCGTCGGGGTGCTCCGGTCAAGGAGTGGGCGCTGCCGTACACCGCCGGGCCACAAGAGGGTGTGCTCCGCGCCAGCCGGAACGACGGTCGCGTCGATGGTCCGTGCGGTGGGACTGGGGATCGGGGGTTCCGAGTCAAGATCGACTGGACGGAGTTCCCAGGGCACGGCCGACCGGTTGGGCCGCGACAAAGCGGTCTTACCGGCGGGTGCGAAGCTACACGCGCGGCCGTGAAACGGCGAGAGCCAGACCCGGCCGATCGACCTTAACCCAATACCAACATTACGATGCGATACGGCCGTGGTTGCCGTGAAGAGTAGCCACGGCCAACGCCCTTACACCCGGAAACACTACTTGTTAAGACCGCGGCGGAGGCAAAAGGGAAGCAATTCGGCTCTTCTCGGCGAGATTTGGAGCAACTTCTGGTGCAAGCCTGACAATCTGGCAACTGCCTCACTTTATGGAAGTGCTTGCAATATCTGATCTTATGAGTCGGGCTGACAGAATTCGAACCTGCGACCTCTTGGTCCCGAACCTGTGGGACGTTTAGGCCGGTAACGCAACAAGAGGCCATCCGACAGGTTACAGCCCGCACACATTTCACAGCTTACAAGGATTTCGCCCGGAATCGACCCCGGCGTGCAGGGTTCGCAGGGAATACCCTGCCCAACCCTGCCCGAGTTCTTTCACAGCGGTGCCGCCGAAAGCGAACCGTCTACCGTAGCCGAAAGTGGAAGTCCGCTTCGATCAGGCACCCCTTAGTCCCTGGCCGGAAGGAGTCGGTCTGCCGTCGTTGGATCTCACTGGTCTCGCTCTGGACCAATTCCGCCTTCCGGCGGGAGAAGACGCTCGTCGCCTGCAGACGTTGGCCCATCCCGTCGGTGTCGAAATTCTTCCCCCCGAGGCGGACGACGATGTCCGCCTTCTTGGCAAGGACTTGGCCCAGCATCCGCCACATGTCCGCGATCAGGTCCCAGTACGCCTCGGCGTTCTCGTGCCGGTCGTCCCGAGAAATTTTGCGGTACGTCGGGTGCGGCTGGCCGCGGAGGAACCAGAGGCGGAGCCACTGATCCTCCTCGAAGTTCGTGACATCGAGGTACGGCGGCGAGGTGATGACGCAGCGGATCGGCTCGGCAAACTGCTTGATGAGTCTGGGCAGCTCCCGCATGTCCGTCCGGATAACCGTCCCGCGTCCCTCCGGGGGGGCGCTGGCGTAGCGGTACGAGACGCGGTCGCGGAGGAGGCAGAATGCGTCCCGGTCGGGCGGGGTCAACCCCCGCTCGGTCCAGAAGCGGACGGAGTAGGCCGGCTTCGTGCTGATCGTCCTGGGCATCTGGTTGCTGAAGTACGTACTCGACTTCTCGGTCTCGCCGTGAAGCGAGCCGAGAACGAGGGCGGCTAGCATGCAGTCGGTGTCACTTGTTTCCCAGGCGAGTCGCTGCCGCAGGTAGAGGAGCTGTCGCAGAGTGGCCGTCGAGTATGCGTGGTGGAAGAACTCCGGCATGGCTCTCCGGGCCGGCTCCCACGAACGCGGTTTGAAGCCCTTCTCCAGTTCGGTGATCCGCCGGCGAAGCGATCGGGCGGCGGGCGCGTTCGTCTTGGCCTTGGTGATGCAGTATGCGACCGGATTGATATCACTCGCCACGACCTTACGCCCCATCATCAGGGCCTGGAATGGCGTGGTGCCCCGTCCGCAGAACGGGTCCATGACCGAGGCCCCCGGCTTGGTGAGGCGGCCGACCCAGGTCTCCACGAAGGTCTCGGGGAACATGGCGAAGTACGGGCAGAGGGCGTGGAAGCGGTGCCTCACGGGGTCGCCCCCCGGATGTCCCGAAGTACGTGCGCGGACCACGCGGCCCACCGCTGCCCGAGCGGTGCGTCCGCGCCCGACGCGAGACTCGCGATCCGACAGCGGTCGTACAGGATGCCGCCGAACGTGCTGCTGTGGGACCAACTGTTCCGGTCGATGCGGTGGGGGACGAAGAACGAGCGGACGGGCAGCACCGTCGGGGTGTCCGCCATCCAGTGGCCGCACCAGCGGTCGGGCGGCGGCAGTTCGGAGATCTTTTCGTCCCAGTTCCGCCCGGTGGCGCACTGCCCGAAACTGATGAGCTTGCCCTGCCGCCGGTCCTGGAACTCGACCCAGGTGACGATGTCGAGCTTCCCGTCCTTCTGGTCCGGCAGTTTTGGCCTGCCCCGCCGGTGCCCGCCGCCCTCGCCCATCGTCTGACAGAGGGCATCGAGGGCGTCAGCAAACCCTTTCGGGAGCACACGGCGGGGGAACCCGAACACGACCGAGTGCGCCCTCCCGCCGGCCCCACCCAAGTAGGCTTCGGCCGCCCGCGCGCACACGTCCTCGAAAATCTTCTCCCCGTCTGTCCCCTTCGGGCCGGCGTCCTTCCCGAACCATGACAGGAGGGCCAGGAAGGTGTACAGACTCTTGTCGCCGTCCTCGCGGAGGGCGACCGTGTTGCTGGCCACCGCGAACGGGTAGTGGCTGGCCGTCGGGCCGAAGTTGCGGATCCGCTCGTCGAGTTCGTCGAACGCCTGCTGGGCTAAGTTCTCAGCTTCCTCGTCGCCCTCGGTTTCGCGGTCCGCGTCGTCCGCGTCGGCGATCGCCTCGGTCGCGTTTCCGATCCGCAGATCCCGGATGTATTCTTGGGCGGACACGCTCCGCTTCTCGCTCCGGAGGGTGCAAAGCTCGAGGAAGTCCGCGTGGTATTCGGGCGGGGCAGTCGCCTCGGGGACGGTGTCCGGGTGGATCATCGCTTCCCCCGTCTGGTGGGCTTTTTCGCGTCCCCGTCGCCGGCCGCCCCCGCGGCGATGTCCGCCATTTCCTCCGCGATGCTCTCGGAGATGGTAAAGATGGCCTTCGCCTTGCCCAGCAGGTCGGCGTCCTCCCCGGTGAAGCCGGTCAGCACCAGCCCGCGCGCCTCCTTCAACTTCTGCTCGGCCAGGACGAGGGCCTCGCGGAGGAGCCGCTCGTCCCCGCGGCTCGCTTTGAGAGCTGTCTCCAGCGGCAGCCCGGAGCGTAGCGCGGCCACCCCGTTCTTGTTCCCGAGCGCCTCGTCCAGCTTCCGTAGATCCGGGTTCTGGCTCCGGACGACCGGTTCCTTGTGTTCCTTCTTACTGCCGTACAACCAGAGGCAGAGTTCCCGCAGGTGCTCCTGATTCGGCTTTGGGATCGGGTTCGGCTCGAACCCCTGGTCCGCGGTCAGACCGAGGAATTTTTGAATGTTCTCGTAGCCGAGCCCGGTCCACAGGTGCGAATACGCGAACCGGGTGTTGTACCGGTCCTCGACATCGAACCGGCCGGTGGCCCTCGCCTGGTTGAGCACCATCAGGCCGCGGTACAGGCGGCGGACGGTGTCGTGGCGGTCGCCGATGGTCCGCGCGATCTGTTCCAGGGTAACGCCGAATTCGTTGTGCACCCGCGCGATGTACTCGGCCTTGGCGATCGAGTCCCAGTCTTGCGGGCCGTTGACGTGTTTGAACCCGATGAACTGCCAGACATCTTCCCGCTTGCACTCGATGACGGGGAGTGTTTCGAGCTTCTTCCGTTCGGTTGCCGTCAGTGCGGGCAAGCCGGTCAGGCCGAGGCGGGCGCGAAGCGCGTCGTCGGTCAGAAGTTTGACCGCGGCCAGCCGCCGGTTGCCTTCGATCACGACCAGCCGCCCGTTCTCCTTCGCCGCGAACAACTCCTCGTGTTTCCAATACCCGCTGGCCGCGATGGAATCGACGAGTTCGTTGACCGCCCGTTCCCGCCAAAGAATCCGCGCGATCTCGTCCTGGTCGTCGAGAGTCAAGTCTTCGCCAGCGAGGCGGGGGTTCTTGGCGTCCAGATACAGGTCCACGACCGGAACGTCCGTCGCCCCTGGGAGCGGTTTGGCGGGCGTCGATTTGGTCGCCATGTTGAAGTGTCCTTCCGCGAGGACGCTTTGCAGCACGACCGATGCGTCCGCTACATCCGGTGCCTCTGCGAGCCGCGCGTCGTCCTTGGTGCCAGTTTACCTGGTTCGTTCGAAACGGCCGCTGTGCTTGAGCCGGATGAGGGGCTAGGGCCACGATTGCGCGTTGCACCGCCGGCACAACTCCACTACCGGTTAGAAATCGCCACTGGTTCTGGTCACCGACCACCCCCCCCTCGCCAAAATGTTTCGGCCGCAGAGCAGCCCAAGTTGCCGCAGTAGCGGGCTGAATTCCCAGAACGCCGTGCAGTTGGTGTAAGCATGTCCGCCCCTGCCCGGCAACGCCGCGATGAGCGGATCTCTCAGCGATTGAATATTGAGCACGAGGCGTGATATGACGGAGACATGCTCAAAGCCTACGTCGGAATCGCCTCCTCCCAGGGTCTCACCGTCCTCCAGCCGGAGCGGGACGACACCCTGTCCTTCGTCCGCCGCTCGGGCCTGGATCACGGGGAACAGGTGGGCTTCTGGGCCGTCCTCGGCGACATCGACGCGCGGTGCGTCCAGGCGCTGGTCGTGAGCGGCCACCGCCAGGAGGCCCTTTGGCTCCTCGACCGCGCCGCCAAGGACATCGGCCGCATCCTCCCGAGCGACCCGGGCGGTTCGCGTTTCCATTAAACCTCGGGTTGGCTCCCGCGATCCCTCCGCCGGGTTGCTGAACACACGCCTCGAAACGTCCCCTCGGCTTGTGTCACCGTGACCGCGCGGCGAGCGCGAGCGACACGGAGGCAGAACGGTTGAGCAAGAAGAATCGGCCGCCCGGTACGGCCGGGGGTTCACCTACCGGCCGGCCGCGAGCCGTCCGGGAGATGGGCGGGTCGCCCGTCATCCCGTTTCCGACCACCACCGGCCCGTGATACAATCGACGCGAGGGCATACGGCCCCGGACGGAAGACATGACACCCGAGCCCGACCACATCCCCGGCGTCACCGACGATCCCGTCCTGCGGCTGATCATGGACGGCCGCGCCGACACCCT
>JANPKP010000194.1:0-17980 GCA_031426095.1 Gemmataceae bacterium | reverse complement strand
CGGGAGCAAAAACCCCACCCCCACCGCCGCCACGACCACCTGCTGCGCACCTTGTTGCCTGTTCTTGTTTTGTTGCATTGCTGCTTCTCTGAAAACCTCCTCCGGCTGCCTGGCTACACCAGCCCTCCGTTCACGGCCCCCGGGACCACCCCGGCGGAGTTCCTGACCGTGAAAGAAAGACCTGGCACCCGCCCGCAACAAAACCTTCGCACCCCAGAAGTCAGGGCACCGTCTTCCGTCGAACCTGTTAGGGATTTCCGATCGGGGTAAGTGAGGCCCGGGCGGTGCCCGGGCCTCGGGGTTACAACAACTCGTCGTGCGTCTCGCGGGGGTCGATGTCCTCCAGCGAGAGCACGATCAGGCACGGCGCACCGTCCGGGGTGAACGCCGCGACCGCTTCCAGCCGGGCGGCGTCCGGCAGCCGCTTTCGCGCCGACCGCGGCGCGGGGGCGTCCAGGTCGCTGTGGGCGAACCCGACCGGGAACCCGAACCCGGCGACCAATCGGTTCGCCGGGAGCTGCGCCCGCTTGAGCCCGTCCCAGAGAAACGCCAGCAGGTCCCAGAGCCGACCCGCCTCGCTCGTCCCCCGCACCGCCCTCGGCACCACCACGTACCGCTCCCAGACCTGGCGGGTGACCTGCACCCGCCACCCCGGGACCCGGGTGGCCTGCCGGTCCGCCTGCTCCGTCACGTCAATCAACTCGACTTTCATGCTCCATCTCCGTCGTCTGTGGGTGAGTATTCACCTCCTTTGCTCCGGCGGTCGTCACGCTCACCGGCCACGGTCCCCGGGATTAGGGGCCGTGGCGGCTGAACCGTGCGGGACCGCGCTTCGCGGCCGTGGGGATGAGGAACGCGGTCGTCGCCGTCGATTTTGCGAGGCCGTTCGTGCCGACGGGAGGCACGGCGCACCCGGTCTTTTTGTGACCGTCTCCCGGGTGCCCGGGGAGAGGATGGGTCAAAGGGGCGTGGCCCCTAATCGAGGGGAATTGTAGGCCGGAAAAGCACGGCGGTGGGCGGCCGAACGCCTGGATTTCTAGGGTTTTCGAGTTCCCAACGCAGGGCCGACGCGACTCCAACGCTTCGGCCCTGCGGACCGCTCAGTCCTCGTCCGGGAGCATCACGGTGAGGCACGGGGCGAGGTCGTCGTCCGGCCCGCAGACGGCCTTCAGCCGGACCGGCTTGGGGGTCGTCTGGTCGTTCAGCACCAGCACGTCGAACCGGAGCGTGCTCACGTCCGGACCGGCGGCGCGACTCGCATGCCGGAGCATGGTGAGCACGTCCCACAGACGCCCGGTCTCGTCCTGACCGGGCACGCCGTCGGGGACGCACACGCAGGTCGCCCAAGCCGCCGCGGTGAGTGCGACCGGGTAGCGGAACCCGGCCTCCTTCGCCAATTTCGAGGCGTCGCGGAGGACGCCGTCGGAAATTGCGTCCGCCCGAGAGTAGGCGTCGAGGATTTCCCAATCCGGCTCGGAGTAGGTCCCGGACGCGAGCGCCAGCCCGACGAGCCGGGTCGTGAGGTCGTCCCATTCGACCCGCACGAGCGGGGGGTGGTCGAACTCGGCGGGGAGCGCCTCGCGGATTTCCGCCGCGAGCCTTACCCGGGCCGCGCCCCAGTTTCCTTCCCGCGGGGAGTCCGCGAGGAGTTCGAGCGCGCGGCGGACCCAGCGGCTGCGGTCCGCCGGGGTTTCAGTGAGCCAGTCGTAAACGGCCCGGGTATCCGCCCCGGGCTGGTTCAATGTCGTGTCGTGTTTCTGTTTCATGTGCCTCTGTCGTGATTCGGTGTTCGTTGACCGTGGAAATATCGCCGCATTTACGCGGCGTTCCGTATCGTCTCCGGGTTTTCCGATTCGGCCGTTCGGGGTTGCAGCGCGTGCAGATAATCCGTCGCCTTCTGGGCGTAAGAGGCCGCCTGGAAAATCGCCCTCTTGTCGTTCCGCAGAACCCGTAGCCAGCTCCCGATGTACTCGGCGTGGTCCGCCCGGGGGGTCAGGTTCAGCCCCAGGTCGGCGCAGAGGAAGGCCGCGCCGAGTTCGGCGACGAGTTCCTCCCGGGCGTAGGTCGCCGGGCTGTAGGGGGCCTTCGGGAATTTCCGCGGCGACCGCTTCGGGTGCCCGGTCCAGTGCGTCAGCTCGTGGGCGAGGGTCGAGTAGTAGCGGTCGGCCCGCTCGAATTTCCGGAGCGGCGGCATGTAAACCGCGTCTTCGAGGACGCTGTAATAGGCCCGGTCCTCATCCCCGCGGATGGCCGCCCCGGTGTTCGCGAAGAACTGGGCGGCCCTCGCTTCGGCCCGTGCTCGAAGCCCGTCGCCTCGGCGGGGGGTGAAACCGTCCGGAAACGGTCGGGGAGGTTTTCGACCTGCTCGGCGTTAAAGACGGAATACGCCTTGAGAAACGGGATTCGTTTTTCCTCGGGCTCGCGGGCGTCGTCGTCCTCGGTCTTCGCGTAGAGGTTCGCGTAGACGACGGGGGAGGATTTCTCCCCCTTGCGGACGTGGCCGCCCAATTCCCGGGCCTGGTTGAAGGTGAACCAGTGCGGGGAGGTGTAGCCCGCCCGGCCCGCCGCGAGCCAGAGGCAGAGGACGTTAATCCCGCGGTAGGCTTCCCCGTTGTGCCGGAGCGGGCGGGAGGGGGTTTTCACCCCGCCGAGCCAGGGTTTCACCCACGGGCGAATCCCCTTCTCCAGGTCGGCAATAATGGCGTTCGTGATTTCGGTGTAGCAGTCCTTTCGGCTGGTCGTGGTGCTCATGGCTTCGTCTCCAGAAATCCCGGCGGAATTGCCGGGTGCGTTGTCCGAACCCGGTCCCTCCCTCGAAAAAGTTTCCGGGGAGGAGGAGCGGTTCATGCCCTCCCGGTGGCGAACCGCTCCTCCCGCCGGAAACGATTTTGATTTCGAGGACGCCGGAGTCGGCCCCGGCCGGTGGGGCTGGGGCGGGCGGAGCGGAACCGGGTCAAGGTGGAGAGGGAGCGGAGCGACCGGACCTTGACGCGGCAGAGCGGAGCGGACAGGTGGGGACGGGGGCCGGCGGAGGCGGCCGAGTCCGCCCGGGGGAGCCGGGGGAGCGGAGCGCACCCGGCGCGGGGTTTTGGTGGAATGTCCGGCGGAGGGTACTCGGCCGGGAAAACCCGGCGGCGGTCAGCCGTCGATCCCGGCCGAACTACGCGCGGAGGCGGCAGCAATCGGGATGTGGGCGGAGCGGCCGAAAATGGGCCTGGCTGGGCCTCCCGCCGGGGGCGGAGCCTGAATATCGGCGGGGGCGGGAAAAACCGTGTCGGGCCGTTTGGGAAATTCTCGGGGGGTTCTGAGCCACCCCTTTACCCGAGCCAGCGAAGGGTGGTAATCCGCGGCATGGCTGCCGACGAAAACTCACTCGCCAACTTCGGCCTCCTCATCGCCTACGTGCTGCCGGGGTTCACCGCCCTCCAGGGGTTTCCACTGGTCGCGCCCGCGGCCGCCGGGTGGGGCACGGGGGGCGACCCGAACCCGCCGCTCACCGCCTTCCTCTCCGGGACGGTGATGGCGCTCGCCGCCGGCCTGACCGTGAGCACGGTGCGGTGGCTCGTCATCGACACGATCCACCGGAAGACCGGGGTGCGGCGGCCCGCCCGCGACTACGCGCGGCTCGAACGGAGCGTCGCCGCCCAGGAGTACCTCGACCTGGTCCACTACCGGTACTACAAGTTCTACGCGAACATGGTCGTGGCCCTCGCCGTCGCCTACGCCACCCGCGATTACGCGCTCGGCTGGCGGGGGGCACTCGACCTGCCGCTCATCGTGCTCTTCTTTTTCGCCTCCCGTGACACCCTGGCAAAGTTCTACGAGCGGACCGGGAAACTCCTCGCCATCCCCCTCCCACCCCGGACCGCCGGACGAGACGGCCTAAGTTTTCGGCTTCGGCGGCGGTGCGTCGGCGGGCATGAGGTCCCGCATCGATACACCGAGGGCGACGGCGAGGCGTTCGATATTGACCAGGGAAATGTTGTTCTTGCCGCGCTCGACGCTGCTGACGTAGGTGCGGTGGAGCTTCGCCAGGTCGGCGAGCGTCTCCTGGGAAACGCCGGCCTCCGTCCGGGCCTCCCGAAGCCGTTTCCCGAAGCGGACCATCACGTCTGCCAAGCCGCGCCTCCGTCCAGAATCCAGGCCAAGTGGTGTTGGCCGCATTCTGGGCGGTGCATAGGATACATCTACAGCATTTACATTACGGTGAGGTAAATGCTGCATCGGCACCGCAGCGGAGGCAGGTCATGACGAACGGGTCCGACAAGCACCACGACCACGCCGGGAAGAATAAGGCCGGGGCGAAGAAACCGAAGCCGGAGGCCGCGGCGGCCGCCTTGCTCAAGCGGAAGAACCTGCTGCCGAGCGGGCTCGCCCCGGCGAAGTCGAAGGGCTGAGTCGGTTCGGCACCAGGCCGGGTTATTCGAGGAGCCCTTCGGCCCGGAGCCACGGGAGGAGGGCTTCTTCGACGATGTCCTGCTGGGTGTAGGTCTCGACTCCGTTGAGCTGCCGCTCCAGGGAGGCCCGCTTCAAGGCCGAGGCGACCTCGGGCCGCAGGCGGACGGTGACCGGGACGAGGAGCGTGGCGAGGAGCCGCGGCGGGCCGCTATGAACATCCGGGCGTTTCGCGGCGGGGGGCTTCGGCGGCGGGCTTACGGCCGGGGCCGTCCCCTCGCCCGCTGGGACGGTCGCCTGTGCGGCCGCCGAGCCGGCCGCTGGCGGCACCGGCTCGGGGACGACCCGGACGGGCGACGGCAAGGCCCGCGGCTCCGGTTTCGGCCGCTCCTGCACGATGAAGGCCCGGGCCGTTTCCGGGTCCACCCCGACGCCCTCTACGCCCGAAATCAGTGACCTCCGCTCCGCCATACCCCCCCTACCGTTTCGTGTTCGCCCGCCGGTTCACCCGCGCTCGGGTGAGCCCGGGGACGCCGTCCGCGGCCGCCTCGGGCAGCAGTTCCCGGAACAGGGCGTCGATTTCCTTCGCCGCCTCCTTCTCCCGGTAGCCCATCTTCCAGACGAGGGTCGATTGCCCCGGGGCGTCGGCGTACGCCTGCCGCAGGGTGACGTGCGTCGCCGCGAGCGGCAGCTTGAGCGCCTCGGCCGCGTCCCGCATGTCCTTGGTGAGCCGGAAATCTTTCCCGACCATCGAGAGGACCGCGACCGCCTGCGGCGGCCCCTGCCGGATGGCCTGGGCCTGGCGGACGAAGGCGGTGTTCTTCGCGAGCGCCCGAGCCTCGAACATGGACGCCTTGCACGGGATGACGGCCAGGTCGGCCCAGAGGAGGAGCGCCCGGCTGGTCTCGGTCTGGCTGCCGGGGCCGTCGCAGACGACGTACTCGACCTCCGTCCGGAGGGGCGGCAGCCCTTCGAGCACCTCGTCGGCGGTCTCGTACCGGACCACCTGCACCCCGGGGGCGGCCTCGAGGATCCACTCGGACGAGGAGTTCTGGGAGTCGCAGTCGGCGAGCACCACGGGGTGTCCCAGCTCGTGGAGCCAGGCGACCAAGTTTCCGGCGAGGGTGGACTTCCCCACCCCACCCTTTGAATTCACGACGGCGACAATCATGCCCGTCGGATAGCTGACATGTCGGCAAACTGGCAAGGAGGAAAGTTGTCCGGCCGGCTGACGAACCGCTTCGGCGGCCCGCCGGCTTGCCGTGCGTCACGACAACTGGGAGGATCGCAGGACAGCCTGCGTGCCGACCTGGTTTCCGGCCAGCGGAGCTTCGCGTCGTCCAACGTTCCCGGCATCCGGTCGTCCGGTCGCACTGCCGCGGGACCGGGCGACTGGAGTGATTCGCACCCACTCGGCAATCAATCAGGCCACACGACCAACCGAGCAACAGCCCAGCTTCGCACCGCGCAAGTGGCCAGTACATCTGGTCAGCCGCGTCGACAGACGGTGGGTTCGCCGGTCACGCTGCAAGCATGAAAGCCTGCAAGCATGACAGCCTGCCGACAAGCCGCGTGTCATGTCGGATTCCCGGCTGGGTTTCTCCTTGCGCCGTCGGCCTGCCGCGGTCTACTCTTCCGGAGCTTCTTGTGACTGAAACGAAGCGGCGGGGCCATACGTAAACGAGACAGGTTTTCCCCGCCGCGGCCGTTCACGACATCAGGCCGGATATACCGAGCCATATGGGTACGCCCGGCGAGTGGAGGATACGCAAAACGGGACAGGGAAGGCACGCAAAACGAGACAGCGTTCTACGCAAACTGAAACAGGGAGACCCGTGTGCCGGGGTAAATATCGCGGGATAAGTGCCCGGAACTGCGGCACATTTCGGGCACCTACTTTATTACTTATTACTTCGTACAAACGTGAAGCGGCCTGATGGCAGGGAAGGGAGAAAACGGGAAGGGGAAGACGCGGTCTTACGCCGGCCGCGAACTCCGGAACGGCCGGGACGAGATGAACCTGGTCGAGTTCCCGTTCGCCACTCTCTCGGACCGCTCGGACGGGGTGCAGGTGCTGGAGTTCCACGTCACAGACCACGACCGCGAGACGGGGCTTGCCGTCGAGCGGAAGCTCACCGTGACCGGCGACCCGAAGCACGGCCTGCCGACCGCGAAGGACGAGGACGTCTACCTCGGCCTCCTCCAACTGACCAAATTCCACACTGACTTCACCTCGCCGGCGGTGCGGTTCACCCGGCACGAACTGATCCGGCTCCTGGGCTGGCCGAACAACGACTGGGCGTATGAGCGGGTGGGGACCGCGCTCGCCCGCCTGACCGGCGTCCGTCTCTTCTACCAGAACGCCTGGCGGGACAACGCGAACAAGGCGTTCAAGGACCGCGGCGGGTTCGGCATCCTCGACTCGTTCGTCGTCCGGGACGGGCGGAAGGGGTCCGGCTCGGTCGAGGACCTGCTATCGGAGTTCCGCTGGAACGCGGTCCTCTTCGAGAGCTTCCGGTCCGGGTATCTCAAGCGGCTCGACTACGAGACGGTCCGCTCCCTCGGGACAAAGGCGAAGCGGCTCTACCGCTACCTCGACAAGCACTTCAACCCGCCGAAGTACGCCCGGCTCGTGTTCGACCTGCGGACGCTCGCCTGCGAGCGGCTCGGGTTCAGCCGGAACTACGACGCGGAGCAAATTCGCCGGGCGCTCCAGCCGGCGGTCGAGGAACTGGAGGCCCGGGGGTTCCTCGTCCCGGAGGCGGTCGAGGCCCGCTACCGGAAGGTCACGCGGGGGAAGTGGGAGGTGACCTTCGAGCGGGCGGCCGGGACGCCGAGAAACGTCACTCCGCCGGTGCCGAAGGCCGGCCCGGCGACCCGGGCGGTGGTCGTCCGGAGGACCGAGGCCGGGGACGTGGACGCCGTCGAGGGCCGGCGGGTGCGGGAGTTCCTCGCCGCCCTCCCGGACGAGTCGCGGGCGCGCCTCGAACGGGAGGCGGTCGCCGGGGCCGACTCGTTCCTGCTCACCCTCCTCGGGTCCGGCGGGTCGCTCGGGGAGACGTCCTCACAGGTCATCCTTTACAAGCACGTTGCGAAGCTCCTCGCGGCCGGAAAAACCACGGCAACACCGGAGTAACGTCGAATTGTCATTGGTTTGTCATAATGCTAACGATGGCCCTGCTGTGGTTCGTCCACGGCGGTCGTCAGGAACGATGAAACGTTGTTCGTGGCACCCATCGGGTCGGCGGTGACACCCGGTAAACTCGGCCACCACCGAGCTAAGGGGGTAGGGGTCGCACCCTGCCGCGTCACGCCCGTAGAGCCGGATGCGTCGATAGGCGCTCGTCCGGTTCGACGGAGGCTGGCCGAAGTAATCCCGCGGCACCTGCCCCGCGCTCCCCTCGTACGGGAGACGGGCCGGCCGCGGAGTAATCTCGGTCTTCTATCCGATAGCACTTTTTAGATTGAATGGCGGGCGACAGGGGAACACCCCGAAGGACGTTTCTTCGGGGCCGTTGTGGTTCAAAGCGGGTGACGCGACCCCTCGGTCGCTCAATCCCGTCACGGGGGCTCGGGGCTACAAGCGCGTGAACGCTCAAGCCCGCTCAACCGTGCTGGCGTGGGGAGTTCCCGTCGTGGCAACACGCGGGACCGGCCGACAACTAAGGCCGGCGTCGGGGTCAAACGCCCCGCGGCGAATAGCTCAACCACGAGAGCGGCGAAAGCCGTTGCCAGTGAGTCCGACTCGGGACGGTGCCGAACCGGGAATAAGCTGATCACTGATGGGTAGGGGGACGCTTCTGTGTTCGACCCCCCGAAATCGCCGTGCCCGACGCACGGCGGAAACTGCGCCGCCCCGGGAGGGGCGGACGTGCGGTGATCGGCCCGTGGGGAAGCCCACTACCGACGTGACGAGCCGGACGAAGTCCACAGCGAACCTGGGAAGCCCGACCGCGGCCGGAGTCGCGCTCCGGTGCCCGCGCGTGGTGCGCGGGTGACCCAAATGCGGTCGGGTGGGAGAGTGGCCTGAGTAGGAGCCGGCGGGAGCCGGGCCGGGTCGCTGCAAGGCAGTGGCGAAACGGTTTGTCCGCTACGGGTGGTGCCGGGCGGAGCCTTCGACGAAAGGGCCGACGGGCTTACGAAAGCCGACGATGCGGATGCCTGTGGACAACTCCGAGTTGTCCACAGACCCCCTGGCGGGGGGAGCGGCGGTCGGCGGGAGCGCTCTTGGGTGAGCGTTCCCGCCGGCAGCGGACTTTTCGACGTTACGCCCGAGCTGCGCCTCGGGCGGCGTTCAGGTTCGTGCGCCGCTACCTCTACGTATTGGGGCGTTGCAACTCCCTGAACACAGCACGGCGGAGCCGTGCGTGGGCGGGGAGGAGCGACGCTTCGGGGCGGGGCAGGATGCGGAGAGCCGGAGGGTTCTGTAGCTTCGAGGGGGGTGTGCCGTGAACACCCCCCGTCTTTCGTTCTTTTGAAGTGTCGGCCGGGGAAGCATGCGGTATCGGTGTGAAGCAGTGTCCGTCGAGGGGTTCATCCAGCAGCTCGCCGTCGCCTACGTAGCACGGGGGTATTACTTCTACGTGACCGGGTGGGTGCCGGAGCACAAGGACCCGGCGCGGGTGGACGAGAAGCTCGTCGCCCGGTACGGCATCGACCTCTCGAAATGGGCGCGCGCCCGGCGGAAGCAGGCCGGGGGCGCGAACGTCCAGTACCTCCGCCACGGCCGGTTCTTCGTCCTCCTCGCGACCCACGGCGAGCACCCCTTCTTTGCCGAGGAGGGGGCGAACGTCCGGGACGCCCGGCGGGAGGCGGTCAAGTACGCCGGCTACGCGGTTGGGTTCCGGGGCGGGCACGTTCAGGTCCGCATCGACCTCCCCCGCTACCGGGAGCTGAAGGCGTGGTTCGAGGAGCACGCCACCCGGCGGGGCGTTGCGGCTCTCGCGAACGCCTTCTACGAACTCCCGTTCGAGCCGTATGCCCTGGTGCGGAGGCAGCAGTTCCACATCCTCCGGGCGGTGAACCGCCGGCGGAAGGCGGCCGGCCTGCCGCTCGTCCCGCAGGAGTCCATCTGGCTCAAGCGGCGGCCGGTCAAGCCGTTCGGGGCGGCGGGGCCGGAACCTCTCCCGAGCCTCCATCGCGGAGCAGCCGGAGGGCGTTGAAGACGACGAGGAGCGTCGCCCCGGAGTCGGCCGCGACGGCGGCCCACATCGAAGAGTGGCCGAGGAGCGTCAGGACCACGAACACCGCCTTCACCGCGAGGGCGAACGCGATGTTCTGCCGGATGACGCCGAGCGCCCGACGGGAGTGGCGGACGAGCCATGGGAGCTTCCCGAGGTCGTCCGACATGAGGGCGATGTCCGCCGTCTCGATGGCGGCGTCGGTACCGATGGCCCCCATCGCGAGCCCGATCGTCGCCCGCCCCATCGCCGGGGCGTCGTTCACCCCGTCACCGATCATCGCGACGGCCCCGTACTTCCCGACCAGCTCCTCCACCTTCGCCACCTTGTCCGCCGGGAGGAGTTCCGCGTACACCTCGTCGACGCCGGTCTCCCGGGCGATGGCCGCGGCCGTCCCGCGGTTGTCGCCGGTGAGCATGACGACGTGCTCGATGCCGGCCGCCCGGAGGTCGCTGACGGCCTGCCGCGCCTCGGGGCGGACGGTGTCGGCGAGCGCGAGGAACCCGCACACGTGGCGGTCGTTCCCGACGACCACGACGGCCCGGCCGGCGGCGGAGAGCGCCTCCAGCCGCTCGTGGACGTCCGGCGTCTCCTGGCCCCGCTCTTCGAGGTAGCGGTGCGACCCGAGCCAGTACTCGCTCCCCCGGACCCGCCCCGTGGCCCCCTTCCCGGGGAGGATGCGGAAGTCCTCGGCCGGGGGGGGTGTGACCCCCTTCGCCTTCGCGTGGGCGAGGACGGCGCGGGCGAGGGGGTGGGTGCTCTGGCCTTCGAGGGCGGCCGCCCGCTCCAGGAGTTCCTCCGCGGTGTGGCCGTTCATCGGCACCACCTCGACCACCTGCGGCTTGCCGCGGGTGAGCGTCCCCGTCTTGTCCATCGCAATCGCCTTGAGGCGGGCGGGGGCCTCGACGTAGACGCCGCCTTTGATGAGCACCCCGTTTCTCGCGGCGGCGGCGAGCGCCGCCACGATGCTCACCAGGGTGGAGATGACGAGCGCGCAGGGGCAGGCGATGACGAGGAGCACGAGCGCCCGGTAGAGCCACTCCCCCCAGGCCCCGCCGAGGAGGAGCGGGGGGACGACGAGGACGAGAAGCGCGAGGGCCATGACCGCGGGGGTGTAGTAGCGGGCGAACGTCTCGACCCACTGCTCGGACGGGGCGCGGCGGGACTGGGCCTCGCCGACCATGCGGGTGATGCGGGCGAGGGTCGTGTCGGCGACGGCCTTCGTGGACTCGACCGTGAGCGACCCCTCGCCGTTGATGGTGCCGGCGAACACCTCGTCCCCGGGGGCTTTCGGCACCGGAACGCTCTCCCCGGTGATGGGCGACTGGTCCACGCTCCCGGCCCCGTCCACCACCTTGCCGTCGAGGGGGACGCGGTCGCCGGGCCGGACGCGGAAGCGGCCGCCGACCGGCACCCGCTCGGGGGGGACGGTCTCCTCCCGGCCGTCGGGGTGGAGGAGCTGGGCCTCGGGCGGCGTGAGGGCCATGAGGGCCGCCACCGCCCGCCGCGCCCGGCCGACACTCCACGCTTCGAGGGCGAGCGAGAGGGCGAAGAGGAAGGCCACCGTCGCGGCCTCAAGCCACTGGCCGATGGCGACCGCGCCGACGACGGCGACGACCATGAGCAGGTTCATGTCCGGGCGGAGCCTCTTCGCGGCGATCCGCGCCTTCGGAAGCACCGTCCACACCCCGGCGATGATGCTGAGCGTGTAGAGAGTGATTGCGATGAACGGCGGGCCGGCTTCCCCCTCCTCAAGAAAGGCGACACGGACTCCGGCGAGGGCCGCGTGCGCCGCGGCCCCGACGAGGAGCAGCCCGCCGCTCGCGGCGGTGAGGACCGTCCGGCGGTTCCGCTCCCAGAACCCCGCGTCGGCGAGGGCCGACTTCTCGTCCCGCCACGGCTCGGCCGTCATCCCGGTCCGGGCGACCGCGGCCTGGACGGCTGCCGAGGGAACGGCCACGCCGGCCGCGACGCTCATCCTGGCGTTCAGCACGTCGAAGGAGAGGTTCGCCTCGCCGCCGACGAGCGGGCCGAGTTCCCGCTTGAGGACGGCGACCTCCTCGGCGCAGTCGAGGCCGCGGACGCGGAATTCTTGTGGTTGCTTCGCACGCTCGGCCATCGGACCGCCCTCGTTGTCGCGCATGTTGTCCCGCCGGATTCCGTTACCCGCTCGCGTGGTTCTCGACGGTTGCCCGGACGGGCCTGAAATGCGGCAACGGACCCCCGACGCGGGCGACTGAAACATTTTCGGCAGAGTTTTCCTCGCCCGCTACATTAACCGCTCGCTCAAGCCCGGCGGGTGAGGGAGTGAACCCCCCCGTGATAGTCCCCCGTAACCCGCCGATTGGCCTGACTCCACCGGGGGGTCGCGTACTCGCGATTAACGGCGGTTCGTCGAGCATCAAGTTCGCCCTGTTTGAACCCGGCCCGCGGCCCGAGCGGGGCCTCGCCGGGGCCGTCGAGCGGGTCGGGCTCGCCAGCACCATTCTGCGGGCCGCCGGCCCCGGCCGTCCCGAAGAGACGAGCCCGCTCCCCGCGGCGGACTCGGACCAGGCAGTCGAAGGACTCCTCGACTGGCTGGACGGTGTCGGTGAACTCGGCCGGGTGTCGGCCGTCGGGCATCGGGTCGTCCACGGCGGCCCGGCCCACACCGACCCGCAGGTCGTCACCCCCGAGTTGATCGCCGACCTCCGGGCGGCGACCCCGTTCGCCCCTGCCCACATGCCGTCCGCGATCCGGCTCATCGAGGCCGTCGCCCGCCGCCTCCCGGGGGTGCCGCAAGTCGTCTGCTTCGACACCGCCTTCCACCGCGACCTCCCGACGGCGGCCCGCCTCCTCCCGATCCCCCGCCGGTATCAGGCCGCCGGGGTCAGACGGTACGGGTTCCACGGCTTGTCTTACGCCTACTTGATGGAAGAGTTCGAGCGGCTGGCCGGGGCCGAAGCCGCCGGGGGTCGGGTGCTCCTCACGCACCTCGGATCCGGGGCCAGCATGGCGGCCGTCCGGGGCGGTCGGTGCATCGACACCACAATGGGCATGACGCCCGCGGGCGGGCTGGTGATGGGCACGCGGACGGGCGACCTGGACCCCGGCGTACTCGTCCACCTCGCCCGGGCGGAGGGGCTGTCGGCGGACCAGCTTGAAGACCTGGTGGTCCGCCGGTCCGGGCTGCTCGGGGTGTCGGAAACGAGCCCGGACATGCGGGACTTGCTCGCCCGGCGGGCGGCCGACCCGCGGGCCGCCGAGGCCGTCGAGCTCTTCTGCTACGCGGCACGGAAGTGGGTGGGTGCTCTGGCTGCGGCCCTCGGCGGGCTCGACGCCCTCGTGTTCGCCGGCGGGGTCGGGGAAAACGCTCCGGAGGTCCGCGCCGGGGTGTGTGACGGCCTCGGGTTCCTCGGGGTCCGGCTCGACCCGGCCGCGAACGCCGCGAACGCGCCGGTCATCTCGACCACCGCCGGCCCGGTGCCGGTCCGCGTGATCCCGACGGACGAAGAGTTGATGATCGCCCGTACCGTTTTCCGCGTCGTCGAGGCGTCCCGTTCTGCACCGGCGTCCTGATGACCCGTGAGTAAGCCCTTATGCCGATCCACGACGCGCCCACAACCGCTCCGCGAGGCGCGCCGCGAACGCCCCCCAGGCACCTGGCCTTCGTGGTCGTGATCGCCGTCCTGGCCGTGCTGTTCCTCCTCCTGCTGCGGTCGCTGGCCCTGCCGCTGGTCTTCGCCGCCATCGTCGCGGTGCTCGCCCACCCGCTCCAAGACGGGCTGGTCCGCCGCATGGGCGGCCTCGGCTGGCTCGCCGCGGCGGGCCTGACCCTCGCGTTCGCCCTGGTCGTCGTCTGCCCCCCCGTCGTGGCCGTCTCCCTGGCCTACGAAGACCTCCGCGGCCTCCTGCGGGAGGTCGAGCCCGATCAGCCGGGCGGGAGGCCGGTGCCCGAGAACAGCCGGCGACTGCGGCCGGGGATCGCCTGGGTCGGCGAGACGACCGGCGTCGGGGAGGAGCGCGTGCGGGGCTGGGTGCGGGACGGCGGCGCGGAACTTGAACGGGTTCTTTACCACCGCTCGTTGGAGGCGCTCGGCGACCTGCCGGGCTTTGCGATCGGCCTGGCCGTGTTCGTCCTCGCCATGTTCTTCTTCCTCAAGGACGGCCCGCAACTGGTGTCGGCCTGGGAGGACATCACGCCGCTCGACGGCCCCCACGAGCGGCTGATCCACCGGGAGTTCGCCCGGGTCTGCCGCGGGCTGGTCTGGTCCGCGCTCGGGGCCGCGGTCGCGCAGGGGGTCGCGTTCGGCCTCGGCTTACTCGTACTGGATTTGGCTGCCGGAACGGGCGTGGGGCACTGGGTCATCCTGCTGTCGCTGGTGACCGTCGCCTGCTCCCCGATCCCGTTCCTCGGGGCCGCGTCCGTGTGGGCGTCCACCGCCGCGGTCCTGTTTCTGCAAGGGCACCACGTCGCCGCCGTCATCCTGGTGGTGTACGGGGCCGCGATCGTCTCCCAGGTGGACACGGTAGTCCGCGTGTGGGTGCTCAAGGGCATCGTGCGGATGCACCCGCTGCTGGTGTTCGTGAGCATTCTGGGCGGCATCCAGGTGCTGGGCATCCTGGGGCTCGTCGTCGGTCCCATCACCGCCGCCGTGCTGTTCGCCCTGCTGCGCGTCCTCCGGAGGGAACGGGCGGTCCCCCCGGACGCCCCGCCCGTGGCGACGGTGTCGGAAACGGTGGCTTCCGTGTAGACATGCGCGCGCCTGGCACGCCACGCGACCCAATTCGGGCCGCCGGGACCGGGTTGCACAAGACGATCTGGGTCGGCTTGTCGAGGAGCCGACGACCGCCCGAATCGTCTTCCGCGTCGCGGGGGCCGACGCACACGCACCGGAGGAGAACCCCATGACCGACCCCAGACCCCGACCCCCCCCGTCCGACGAATTGCTTCCGGCGATGGACGCCTACTGGCGGGCGGCGAACTACCTCTCCGTCGGCCAGGTCCACCTGCTCGCGAACCCGCTCCCAAAGGAGCCGCTCCGCCGGGAGCACGTCTAGCCGCGGCTGTTCGGCTATTGGGGTACGCCGCCGGGGCTGAACCTCCTCTACGCCCACCTGATCCGGGTGATCACGGCCCACGAACTGAACGTCCTCTTCGTCATTGGCCCCCGGGCACGGCGGGCCGTCGCTGGTCGCCCACGCCTACCTCGACGGCACCTACACCGAGGTGTACTCGGACATCACCCGGGACGCGGCGGGGGTGGGGCGGCTGTTCAAGCGGTTCGGCTTCCCCGGCGGCATCCCCAGCCACGTCGCCCCAGGGCGTAGCCAAGCTCGCCCCCCTCGTGGATGCTGCCCGGCGTTCGGGTACAAGCCGTACTTCGTCGAGGGGCACGAGCCGGCGGCGGTTCGATGCGCTGTTCACCACCGACCGGCAAATTCTGTTCGCAAACCACGGCTACCCGTCGCTCATCCACGAGCTCACCTACCGGCGGACCAATCCCCGCAACCTGCACGTCCGGGGGTACAATGAGGAGGGGACATCCACCACCCCGTTCGACATGGTGGTGATGAACGACATGGACCGGTTCTGTCTGGTCAAGGACGTCATCGACCGGGTGCCCGGCCTGGGTGCCACCGCCGCCGACGTGCGGCGTCTGATGGCGGACAAGCGGGCCGAGCACAAGCCTCACGTCGCCGAGCACGGCGAGGACATGCGGGAGACCGGGGGCTGGACGCGGCCGGGTCGGGTGATTGCCCCGGTCGGCACTGCCGCGAGCGATACCTCGGCCGACATCGGCTGATGCGATGGCGCTAACTGTGAAAGATAATAAAAATGAAAGACAATAATATTGTAAGAAACGCGATCTGGTGGGCGGTCGACCCGTTCCACGACAACGACGCCTTCCACGAACACGCCATCGGTGTTCTCGCGCCGTTTGCTCGCGCGCTCTCGACGGTGATTCACCCGGTCACGTTCATTGATGCGTACCGCGCCCACGAGTCGGCCGGCCAGTGGCTTCCGCTGACGCCGCTCAGCAGCGAGCCGCTGGCTGATCTGAAGGCCGCAGTCGAGAGGCGGCTGGCCGACCTGTCCCGGAAAGCGCCCGCGGGGATGATGGGCGCGCCGGTCGTTCTCACCCACGAACCGGACGCCGTGCCCGGCTTGCGCGACCGGGTCGATGCCGTCAGCGCGGAGGCGGAAAAGCATTCGGCCGCGTTCGTGGCGCTCCAGAGTCACTCGCGCGGCGGACTCGAGCGCTTCTTCATGGGGAGTTTCGCCGAAACTTTCATGCTGCACAGCTCCCAGCCGATGCTCGTCTTCAACCCGACCTGTCCCGTCAGTCCGGGGCTACGCCGGGCCATGTTCCCGACCGACTTCAGCGCCGAATCGACTCGCGCCTGCGTGGCGTTCCAAGCGTTGTGCCAGAAGCTCGGCGCGGCGATCTCGATCACCACCGTGGAGCCGTGGACTGCGTCCCTGAAGGTGTTGCAGATGAACATGCGGGCCGAGGTCGAGGCCCAGAAACGCGGCAGGCTGCGCGAGATAGAAGACCTCGCGGCCGGGGCCCGGGGGCGGGGGGTGCACGCAGATGGAGTCATCCTCACGGCTTCGGGTTCCGACAGCCCGGCGTCACCGATTCTGGAGTTCGCCAGCAAGCACTCGATCGACCTGATCGCGCTCGCGGCACAGAGCGGGCCGGTCATGACCATGCTCGTCGGGGCCACCAGCCGCAGGATCGCGAGGGAGTCTCACTGTCCCGTGCTGATCTACCGGTCCTGCCCACACGGTTAATCAACGCGAACGGGACAGGCCGTCGACACGTCGTCGTGCGGTTCTGGAAGGTGCTGACGGTCGGCGTCCGAGGCTCGTCCACTTTGGTCAGCGGTGTGGTCCCCCCCGCCTAACGCCAGGGTGTATCCGACCTACCGGGCTCTCGCTTCGAGTCCGCCCACTCCGCACCGGACCGCCCGCCCGCACCCTCCGAGGGAACCCGCCATGCTCCGCGTCCGAACCATCCTGCACCCCACGGACTTCTCCGACACCCCGTCCACCGCCTTCGACGTGTCGTGCGCGCTCGCGCGGGACTACGGGGCGGAACTGGTGCTCACCCACGTCGACGAGCCGTCCTTCATCTCCAGCGGCGACGGGATGACGCAGCCGATCCCTCCCTGGCTGGAGGAGGCGGTGCTCGCTCGCCTCAAGGCCATCCGGCTCACCGACCCTAAAATCGTCGTCCGGCACGTGGCCGCGACGGGGAGCCCGGTCGAGGAGATCCTGCGGGTCGCCGCCGACGCCAAGGCCGACCTGATCGTGATGGGGACGCACGGTCGAAGCGGTCTGTCCCGCGTGGTCATGGGCAGCGTTGCCGAAGGCGTGCTCCGGGGGTCCGCTTGTCCGGTGGTGACCGTCCGCAACCTGCCCGACGCCCCGTCGGCCGACGCGGCCACTCGCCCGTAGTGCATAGAGCCCGGCCGGCGGCGGGTAACATCATTGCGACGGAAGCGGCTCGCGCTGGCCGAGCTTGACCAGCTCGACGGCGCCGACCGGGGCCAGGGAGCAGGACAGCACGAGCACCCAGTCCGCGGCCGTCAACGGCACGGTGTGCAGGACGCCTTGCAGGAACGGCGTGTAGACCGCCGTCAATTGGAGGAGGGTGGTGCCGGCCGCCGCCGCCCACAGCCACCCGTTCGTGAACAGCCGGGCGGTGAACGCCGAGCGCCGCTGCGAGCGGGCGCTGAAGGCGTGGAACACCTGGGTCATGGCCAGCGTCATAAAAGCCAACGTGGTCGCGTGCCGCAGGCCGTCGCCCTCCGCGCCGTACCACCGCATGCCGACCCCGAACGCGAGCAGCGTAACAGCGCTCAGCAGCAGCCCCTGCCAGGCGATCAGCCCGACGAACGACCGCGTCACGAGCGGCTCCCGGGGGTCGCGCGGGGCCCGGGTCATGGCGTCCGGGTTCGACGCCTCGAGAGCCAGGGCCATGGCGGGGAACACGTCGGTGATCATGTTCAGCCAGAGGATTTGCAGCGCCCCGAGCGGCAGCGGCCAGCCGACCATGAGAGCGACGAAGACGACCAGGATCTCGGCGAGGTTGCACGAGAACAGGTAGTGGACGAAGCGGATGATGTTGGCGTAGACGACCCGCCCCTGCTCGACGGCCCCGACGATGGTCGAGAAGTTGTCGTCGGTGAGGACCATGGCCGCCGCCTCCTTCGCCACCTCCGTCCCCTTGACGCCCATCGCCACACCGATGTCGGCCTGCTTCAGGGCCGGGGCGTCGTTCACACCGTCCCCGGTCATCGCCACCACCTCGCCCCCGGCCTGGAGGGCCTCGACGATCCGCAGCTTGTGCTCCGGGGAGACGCGGGCAAACACGCCCACCCCCGCGGCGGCCGTACGCCAGCCGGCCGCGTCCAGG
>JANPKP010000193.1:0-4264 GCA_031426095.1 Gemmataceae bacterium | reverse complement strand
ACAGGGCTTTGGAGCAGTTCACCGGCGTCGAGCGGTGCCAGGTCCGGGCCGAGCGGGCCCAACGCAACCACATCGGGCGCGCGATCAGGGCGTTCGTCCGGCTGGAGTACCATCGGTTCACGACCGGGGTCGGGTGGTTCGCCGCCAAGTGCGCCATCATCCGGGCGGCCGTCCGCCGCTACCTCGAACAACCGCTCTACCGACTGCCTCAGATTGCAACTGCGTAACCCGTATCCTCTTCAACACCACATTCACGGCAGCGGCACGTCCCGCAGGGTGAACGGCACCCGCACCTCCGCCGGCGGGCTGGGCGTGTCGTAGACAAGCGACCACCCCTTGCCCGGCGTCGCCCCTCCCACCGCCTTCGCGTCGAAGCGGTACGCCACCGTCATCCGCACGCCGGGGGCCGGCAGCTCGTAGTCGGCGGGTTCGACCGCCACCTTGTCCGGCCCCACGAGCCGGCAGCGGTTCTCACCGAGCCACGTCTCGAAGCTCTCGAACGCCGGCAGCCCCGGCGGGTACGTCAGGTCGATGACCGCCTCCCACTGGTTCCCGGCCTTCTCGAAGGCGGCGAGCGTCGCCGTCACCCCGGCCGCCGGCACGCCCGGAGGCAAAACGCCCGGCGTGGGCCGCTTGGCCCCGAGGTCGAAGGCGAACGGCAGCATCCGCTCGCTGGCCGTGGCGGTGAAGTGGCCGTCGAGCGTGGCGATCCGCGTCGCCGTCCGCGGCACGCCCGTGAGCCGCACCGGCAGGGCGTGGCTGCTCGCCCCCGCGACCGGGCTTTTGGCCGACTCGGCGGGGGCGAAGAGTTTGTTCCCGGCATCGTCCGTCGCGGCCGTGACCGTCGGCGACGAGAGCCGGAACACGGCCACCCGCGGCTCCCAGTGGGCTTCGAGTAGCACGTCCGTGGACCTCCGCCCCGTAGCTAAATCGAGCCGGCCCGCGACTTCCCGGGCGTAGACGCGGAAGGGGCCGGCGACGCTCGACGGCTCGGCCGGGCCGTCGGCCTTCACGAGCGCCACCTTGCGGCCGGCGTTCCGCACGTCGAGCCGGTGGCCGGTCTGCCGCGCCACGACTTCGAGCCGCTCCCAGAAGGCGAGGGCCGTCGGCCCCGCCTTCCACTTGGCCGCCGCGTCAGCCGCCGACGGATCGAGGTCGAGCCCGGCCGCCCGGTACGCCGCCGCCACGTCCGCGAGGGTGCCGGCGTCCTTGAGGGGTACCGTAGTGGGGGGGAAGGGCGGGGCGGCGGCGAGAATGGCCGCCCCCAGTAGGTACATTACGACGGCGGGGCGGGCGGCGGCGGGCATGGGGGACTCGTATAGACGTGGTCGGAGGCCCTTCCTATCCTAACACCGTTCCGCCCGGGAGCCACCCGCACGCCGCGCCCACGACTCGCTCCCCGCCGTGCGGCGAGTCCCCCGACCCACGGAGAGGTCCGCCGATGCTCGTTAGCCCCGAGGACCTGTCCGCCCAGACCGCCCGGCTGCCCGAGGACATCGACCCGCAGGAGACGGCCGAGTGGCTCGACTCCATGGAAGGGGTGATGAAGTCCGGCGGCCCGGACCGGGCCCGGTTCCTCCTCGAAGCCCTCATCGCCAAGGTCGGCCGCCTCGGCAAGGCCGACGCCAAGATGCCGACCGGCATCACCACCGCCTACCTGAACACCATCCCGGTCGAGGACCAGCCCGACTTCCCCGGCGACCGCCGGCTCGAACGGAACATCAAGAGCTTCGTCCGCTGGAACGCGATGGCGATGGTCCTGAAGGCCAACAAGGACACCAACGTCGGCGGCCACATCTCGACGTTCGCCAGCGCCGCCACCCTGTACGAGATCGGGTTCAACCACTTCTTCCGCGGCCGGACCGCCGACCACCCCGGCGACGTGGTCTTCTTCCAGGGCCACGCCTCCCCCGGCATGTACTCCCGGGCGTTCATCGAGGGCCGGCTCACCGAGGCGAAGCTGACCAACTTCCGCCAGGAGCTGAAGCCGGGCGGCGGCCTGAGCAGCTACCCGCACCCGTGGCTGATGCCCGACTTCTGGCAGTACCCGACGGTGAGCATGGGCCTCGGCCCGATCATGTCGATCTACCACGCCCGGTTCAACCGCTACCTCCGCGACCGCGGGCTGGCCCAGACGGACAACGTCCGCGTCTGGGCCTTCCTCGGCGACGGCGAGTGCGACGAGCCGGAGAGCCTGGGGTGCATCACCCTCGCCGGCCGGGAGAAGCTCGACAACCTGACGTGGGTCATCAACTGCAACCTCCAGCGGCTCGACGGCCCCGTCCGAGGCAACGGCAAGATCATCCAGGAACTCGAGGGCCTGTTCCGCGGGGCCGGGTGGAACGTCATCAAGGTCGTCTGGGGCGGCGGCTGGGACGCGCTGCTGAAGGCCGACCACACGGGGGCACTGGCCCGCCGCATGATGGAGGTGGTGGACGGCGAGTACCAGGAGTACGTCGTCAAGGGCGGGGCGTTCATCCGCGAACACTTCTTTAACACGCCCGAGTTGAAGGCGCTGGTCGAACACCTCTCGGACGACGATGTGGCCAACCTCAAGCGGGGCGGGCACGACCCGCTCAAGGTGTACGCCGCGTACAAGGCGGCGACCGACACGAAGGGCATGCCGACCGTCATCCTCGTGAAGACGGTCAAGGGGTACGGCATCCCCGGCAGCGGCGGCGAGGGGAAGAACACCACCCACCAGTTGAAGAAGTTGGCCGTCGAGATCGAGGCCGACCCGAAGCTCACGCCTGAGGAGAAGGGCAAGAAGCAGATGACGGCCGCCCTCAAGCTGTTCCGCGACCGCTTCCACATCCCCGTCGCCGACGCCGACCTCGACGCCATCCCGTTCTACAAGCCGGCCGAAGACAGCCCGGAGATGCAGTACCTCCGCGAGCGGCGGGCCGCCCTCGGCGGGGCCAACCCGAGCCGCAACACGGCGTTCACCCCCTGCACGCCGCCGGACCGCAAGGCGTTCGAGGGCCTTTACAAGGGGACGAGCGGCAAGAGCCAGTCTACCACGCTCGCCTGGGTCAGCCTGATGACCCAGTTGATGCGCGACCCGGGCGTCGGCAAGCTCATCGTCCCGATCGTGCCGGACGAGGGGCAGACGTTCGGGATGCCGCCCATGTACCGGGCGTTCGGCATCTACAACAGCGCCGGCCAGCTCTACACGCCGGTCGATAAGGGGACTCTTACTGAGTACAAGGAGAGTACGACGGGCCAAATCCTCCAGGAGGGGATCAACGAGGCCGGGGCGATGGCCGACTTCATCGCCGCCGGGACCGCGTACAGCACCCACGGGGTGAACACCATCCCGTTCTACATCTACTACTCCATGTTCGGCTTCCAGCGGATCGGCGACCTCGTGTGGGCGGCCGCCGACAGCCGGTGCCGCGGGTTCCTCATGGGGGCGACCGCCGGGCGGACCACCATCAACGGCGAGGGGCTGCAGCACGAGGACGGGCACAGCCACATCAACGCCATGACGGTGCCGAGCTGCCGGGCCTACGACCCCGCGTTCGCGTACGAGTTGGCCGTCATCATCGAGGACGGCGTGAACGCCATGTTCGTCCGCAACGAGGAGTGCTTCTACTACCTCACCGTTTACAACGAGAACTACGAGATGCCTGCGATGCCGAAGGAGGATGTCCGCGAGGGCATCGTCCGCGGCATCTACGCCTTCAAGACGGTGAAGCCCGAGGGGGCCACCCGCGAGGTGCAACTGCTCGGCAGCGGCGTGATCCTCAACGAAGCCCTACGGGCTCAGAAAATCCTCGCAGAGAAGTACAACGTGGCCAGCACGGTGTACAGCGTGACGAGCTACCAGATGCTACGCCGGGACGCCATCGAGGCCGAGCGGCACAACCGCCTCCACCCGGACGAGCCGGCCCTGATGAGCTACGTCGAACTCGTCCTCGGCGACACCAAGGGGCCGATCGTGGCCACGTCCGACTACATGCGGATGCTCCCCGAGCAACTCTCGCCGTACCTCGACGGCCGGCTCCTGGCCCTCGGCACCGACGGGTTCGGCCGCAGCGAGACACGGCCGGCCTTGCGGCGGTTCTTCGAGGTCGATGCCGAGAGCGTGACGGCCGCCGCCCTGTACGCCCTGAGCGAGCGGGGCGAACTCGACCGCGACGTGGTCAAGCGGGCCATCGGCGAACTCGGGCTGAACCCGGACGCGCCGGCCCCGTGGACCGTCTAAGTCATCAGGTCGTCAGGTCGTGAACTATTAAAGTGCGACCGGGGGGGGGGGGCGCCC
>JANPKP010000192.1:0-5626 GCA_031426095.1 Gemmataceae bacterium | reverse complement strand
ACAGGGCTTTGGAGCAGTTCACCGGCGTCGAGCGGTGCCAGGTCCGGGCCGAGCGGGCCCAACGCAACCACATCGGGCGCGCGATCAGGGCGTTCGTCCGGCTGGAGTACCATCGGTTCACGACCGGGGTCGGGTGGTTCGTCGCCAAGTGCGCCATCATCCGGGCGGCCGTCCGCCGCTACCTCGAACAACCGCTCTACCGACTGCCTCAGATTGCAACTGCGTAACCCGTATACCGGATAATATATATGACGAACGTGCGATCGATTGCCCGCGAGGCCGGGGTATCGATTAGCACCGTGTCCCGCGTGTTGAACAACGCCCCCGGAGTCAGCGTGGAAAGTCGGAACGCCGTGCTCGCGGTCGTCAACCGCACCGGATACGTGCCGGAGGTCGGTCGCCGGTTGGCGTCGAATTTTGCACTGGTGTACACCGCCGGCGCGTCGCTCGATTCTCCGTTCGACGCGGGACTGGTCATCGGCATCTTCGCCGGGTTGAACGGGTCCGAGGCCGATCTGCTGATCCTCGACGCGGCGCGGTCCCGCCGGGCCGATGAGACGCTCACCCAAATGCTCGTCCGCAAGGGGGCGCAGGGGGCCCTCCTCCGTGTCACGAGCGAGTCGCAAGACCTCTGCGCGGAGGTCGCCGACGAGGGGTTCGCGGCCGTGGTCGTCGGCTCGCGGCCGGACGACGCGCGGCTGAACTGCATCTACAGCGACTCCCGCCCCGCGGGCCGCGAGGCGGTCGCCTACCTGCTCGGGCTCGGGCACCGGCGGGTCGCCTTCGGCACGCACGTGGTCGACGACTCGGACCACGCCGACCGCCTGACCGGGTACCGGGAGGCGGTCGAGGCGGCCGGGGTGCCCTTCAACGAGTCGCTCGTCATTCGGGCCCCGTTCGACCGGGCGGGTGGGGCGCAGGTGGTCCGCCGGGTCGCCGCCATGAACCCGCGCCCGACGGCCGTCTTTCTGGCCGACCCGCTCATGGCCGTGGGGGCACTGGCCGAGGCCCGGCGGCTCGGGCTCCGTGTACCGGACGACCTGTCGGTCGTCGGGTTCGACGACGGCGAGTTGAGGCACGCCTTGGTCCCGTACCTGACCGCCGTCTGCCAGGACACGGTCGCCCTCGGGCGGGCCGCCGCCGCCCTGCTTTTCGACGTTATCGCCCGGACCCACCCCGAGCCGCGCCACACGGCCCGCCGGTGCTGGTTTGAGGTCCACGAATCGACCGCCGAAGCCCGCCCCACCGCACCGGAACATCCATGAACGCCCGCCTTCTGATTCCCCTCGCCTTAGTCGTCGTACTCGACAGCGGGTCCGCTGTCTCCGCTGAGAAGTTGGTAGTGGTCGCTGGCGGAGGAACGGCGAAGGACGGCGGCCCGGCCCCCGCGGCGGCCATCGGCCAGCCGTTCGGCATGGGTCGCGACGAAGACGGGAACCTGTTCGTCGCCGACTTCTCCGAACACCGCGTCTGGAAGGTGGATCCGAAGGGGGTGATTTCGGTCGCCGCCGGGACCGGGAAGAAGGGCTATGCGGGAGACGGAGGCCCGGCCATCAAGGGCGAGTTCGACGGCATGCACGATCTGGTCGTAGCCCCGACCGGCGACATCTATATCGCGGACAGTTACAACCTGCGGGTTCGCAAGATCGACGCGAAGACCGGCACCCTGTCCACCGTCGCCGGCAACGGCGAGAAGAAGATCGCGGGGGACGGCGGCCCGGGCGAGAAGGCCGGCCTCGACGGCGTCGCCAGCCTGTGGCTGTCCGGCGACAAGCTCTACATGACCGGGTTCAGCGCGGCCGTCCGCGGACTCGACCTGAAGACCGGAACCATCGACCGCGTGAAGGGCCTGCCCGGCGGGCGTAGCGTCGCGGTGGACTCGAAGGGCAACGTCTACGTGGGCGGCGGGACGACCCTCCGCGTGATGCGACCGGACGGCAAGGTCGAGGTGCTGCACGACTCAAAGAAGGCCGCCGCGGACGAGGTGAGGCTCGGCGACAACCCCAAGCACCTCGGGTTCGACGCCGACGAGAACGTGCTGATCGCCGACGACTTCGGCCACCAGATCAAGAAGTTCGTGGTCGCGGACCGGAAGCTCGTGGTGGTCGCCGGCTCGGGCAAGAGGGGCAAGGCCGGGCTGGACGGTCCGCCGCTCGCCTCGGAACTCGACGGCCCGCACGCGGTGTACTTCCACCCGGCGACCAAGTCCGTTTACATCGGCGACAGCCGCAACAAGCGCGTGCTGAGGATCGAACCCTGATGGCCCTTCCCGCCCTCCGCCTTCCCACCCCACACAGGAGCCCCTCCCATGCTTCCGCACGTCCGTCCGACTGTCGCCCTCGCGGCGCTCGTCGTGTTCGTCGCCGCCGCCCCGGCGGAGGGGCCGGTCGCGGTCGGAAAAGGCTCCTACGCCGCATCCCCGCCGCCCGGGTTGCACAACGACACCAAGCGGAAGGTCGATCTCGTCGCCGAGGTCGAGGCGCGGAAAGTCTACCGCGTGAAGGAGGACGACCGGCCGGTCCCGTCGAACAAGTGGTACCAGAACCTGCTGTTCCAGCAGTACGGGACGGGGCTGTGGGCGATGCCGCACAAGGTGGACGCTACCAAGGAAGGATTCGAAGTCTTCTACCCGACGACATTCTCCGGTGATGGCACCCGGTCGTTGGCAGAGTTCCCGCTGGTCGTCGGCGGTAAGGACTTCAGGCCGACCGACTCGCGGGCCAAGCACTGGGCCGACTGGATGGTGTCGTTCCGCCTGCCGGAAGGCGAGGCGAAGTTCGTGGACGTGACGCTCGGCGAGGGGATGCCGTTCGTCTGGGCCGAGTTCACCGGCGTGAAGCCGCTGATCGAGTTCGGCGGCCAGAACGGCAAGGGGAGCCGCGGCAAGAACCCGGCGACGTTCTTCGACCTCGCCGGGAAGGACGCCAGACTTCCCGTCACCGGCGACGCGCTCGGGGTCGCCTACGAGGGCCGGCCGTACGCGATCTTCGCTCCGGACGGCACGAAGTTCGAAGCCGACGGGGCGGGGGTGGCGGTCACGTTCGACGGAAAGTCGGCGTTCCTCGTCGTCTGTCCGCTGCCGGCCGCGAAGGACATCGGGCTGTTCCACGAGTACGCCTTCGCCGTCCCGCGGGACACGGCCCTGACCTGGAAGTACGACCGCGCCGCCGGCACGCTATCGACCACCTGGGCCGTCACGGCCGAGCCGCTGGAGGGTACCGGCCGCCGTGTGCTGCAAGGCTGGCTGCCGCACCACTGGCGCGACGGGACGGCCGACTTCAAGCACCTCGACGCGTCCTACCGCACCGTCCGCGGCATGCTCAAGCTCGCGGCCGGGGAGAGGTTCACGCGCACCTACCCGTTCCACGGCGTGTTGCCGACCCTGCCGGCCCAGTGCGCGAAGTCGGGCTACGACCCGGACCGGATGAAGACGTACCTCGCCGACTTCTTCGCGAATCGCAAGGGCGCCCTCGGCGGCGACACCTACGGCGGCGGCAAGGACCTCCAGCGATTCGCCCAGGCCGCGCTGATGGCGAAGCTGACGGGCGACCCATCGCTCGACGCCGTCGCCGGCAAGCTCCGCGGCGAGCTGGAGAACTGGCTGACGTACACGCCCGGCGAGACGAACAAGTTCTTCGCCTACTACCCGAAGCGAAAAGGGCTGGTCGGGTTCAGCCCGTCGTACGGGTCGCAGCACTTCACCGACCACCACTTCCACTACGGCTACTTCACCTTCTCGGCCGGGGTCCTGAGCCAGTTGCAGCCCGACTTCGCGGCCGGGTACGGCGACATGGCGAAGCTGATCGCGAAGGAGTACGCCAACTACGACCGCGCGGACAAGCGGTTTCCGTTCTTCCGCACGTTCGACGTCTGGCGGGGCCACTCGTTCGCCGACGGCAACGGCTTCCCCGAGGGCAACAACCAGGAGTCCACCGGCGAGGCGGTGAACTCGTGGGTCGGCATGATCCTGCTCGGCGAGGCGGTCGGCGACGCCGACCTGACCGCCGCCGGGGTGATGGGCTACACGTTCGAGACGCGGGCCAACCTGGAGTACTGGTTCGACCCGCACGGCGACGTGTTCCCGCCGAACTACCCGCACAAGGCGTGCGGCATGGTCTGGTGCAACAGCATCGTGTGGGGCACGTGGTTCACCGCCAGCCCGAGCTGGATTTACGGCATCCAGTGGCTGCCGTCCGGCCCGTGGATGGCCTTCTACGACCGCGATCCGAAGCTCATCAAGCGGGTGTACGCCGACCTCGTCCGCGAGCTCGACGCCTTCGAGACGAGGGCGGCGGCGAAGAAGCCCGGTGCGGTGAAGAAGGGGACCGACATCAGGGCCCAGGGCGGCGAACTCGGCGCATACCACCTGGGGTTCAACATGCACGCCGACCCGGCGTGGGTGTGCGAGCAACTCGACGCGCTGTGGAAGGAGCCGGGCGACAAGGTCGCGCACAACGAGTGGATGGCCGGCATCTACTACCAGGCGCACGCGATGAAGGGCCTGGGCCGCGTGGACTGGGCCGCCCGCGCCGACAGCCCGACCGCGACGGCCTACACCAACCCCGACACGAAGGCCCGCACGTTCGTCGCCTGGAACCCGACAGACAGAGCCAAACCGGTCACCTTCTTCGCCGACGGCAAGCGGCTCGGCACTCTCGAGGTGCAGGCCCGCCAGATGGCCAGTTCGACCGCCCTCAACCCTTGAGCGGAGTGTTCCCATGCACCGATTCCGCCCGGCATGCGTCTCCCTGCTCCTTCTCGCCGCGGTGTCGGCCGCGGCCGACGAGCCGAAGCCCGAGTGGACGATGTCGCCGCCGCTGTTCCGGCTGGCGAAGGCTAACTCCGACGACCCGGCCGTCCTGCTCGACCCGTGCGCGGTCAAGCACGACGGCAAGTGGCACCTGTTCGCGGGCGGCCCGGGCGGCGTGATGTACTACCCGCTGGTCGACTTCAAGACAGACGGGCCGGTCGTCCGCGGCCGGAAGACATCCGCCACCGGGCTCGGCGTGCCCCAAGTCTACTACCACCGCGCGAGCAAGAAGTGGCACATGGTCGGGCAGCAGTCGTTCAAGGACGACGAGGGGAAGACGCGGTTCGCTCCGGTGTTGTCCGTCAGCGACAAGGTGGACAACCCGGACGGCTGGTCGAAGCCGGCCCGCATGGAAGTCGCGCTCCCGCTCGACGAGAAGGAAAAGCCGGTGGGGTGGATGGACTACTACGTCATCTTCGAGGGCGAGAAAGTTCACATGTTCGGCACTTCGGGCGGGCGGCTGTGGCGGTCGCAGACGAAGGTCGCCGACTTCCCGCAGGGGTGGTCGAAGCCGGTGGTCACACTGAAGGGAAACATCGTTTACGCCAGCCACACCTACCGCCAAGAAACGAACAAAGGGCCGCGCTTCATCACGACGCTCGCGTCGAGCGGCCACGACCCGGTGACGAAGTCCGGCAAGCAGTTCCAGACGAGCTACGTTGCGGACAAGCTCGACGGTGAGTGGAAGCCCGAACTTGTGAAGCCGGACGCGCCGTTCGTCGGGTTCGGCAACACCTCGATCGCCGACCCGCGTTGGAGCCGGAATGTCGTCCACGGCGAACCGCTCCGCGAGGGCAACGACGAGCGGATGATTGT
>JANPKP010000191.1:0-18969 GCA_031426095.1 Gemmataceae bacterium | reverse complement strand
GCCACAATCGCGTATTCCGAGGCCGGCGACCCGTGGTTCGGGAGAAGTTCGGACCCATAGTTTTCGGCGAGATCGTGGTGTTCATCGGCACGCTCGTGATCGCCTACGGGTATGCGTGGCGGAAGGGAGTGTTCCGATGGCGCTGATCGGCGACAACGTGTTCGTCGCTCCGCTGGACAAACTGGCCAGTTGGGTCCGCAAGCACAGCCTCTGGCCGATGCCGTTCGCCACGGCCTGCTGCGGCATCGAACTGATGGCCACGGCGTCGAGCCGGTACGACATCGCCCGGTTCGGCAGCGAAGCCATGCGGTTCACCCCCCGCCAGTGCGACCTGATGATCGTCGCCGGCCGGGTAGTGATGAAGATGGTGCCGGTCCTCCAGCGGATCTGGCTCCAGATGCCGGAGCCGAAGTGGTGCATCAGCATGGGGGCGTGCGCGTCCTCCGGCGGGGTGTTCGACGCCTACGCCACCGTCCAGGGGATCGACCGCTTCCTGCCGGTCGACGTGTACGTGCCGGGCTGCCCGCCGCGGCCGGAACAGCTCATCCGGGCCGTCCTCGACATCCAGGAGAAGGTGCAGCGGACGGGCACCATCGACGCCCGCGAGTTCGCCGCCCGCAACACCTACGAGGGCCCCACGGCCCTGGCCAAGGAACTGGACGCGGCCGAAGCCATCGTGGCCCCGGGCGACTACCGCACGGCGACGCGGCTGCGGGTGCCGCTCAACTAGATGGAAGATGGAAGAGAAATTAACCACAGAGTCACAGAGAACACTGAGGGAGGCAAGCACCGAGAAGCCCGAAACACGATTTTGGTTTCTCTCGTGTTCGGCTCGGCTCTGTGTCCTCTGTGACTCTGTGGTTAATTTGGTTTCGATCTTGGAGCCACGATGTCCGTGTACCTCGACACCCTGAAGGCGAAGTTCGGCGACGCCGTCGGCACGTCCGAGTTCCGCGACAACAAGCGGGTCGTGGTGCCGGCCGAGAAGGTGTACGACGTGCTCGCCTGCCTCAAGCATGAGTGCGGGTTCGACTTCCTCGTGGACCTCGCGGGGGTCGACTACCTGGGGTACGCCGGGGCCACCGACCGATACGCCGTCGTGTACGCCCTGGCCAACACCACCACCGCCGAGCGGGTGTTCGTGAAGGCGTACACGAACGACCCCGACCCGATCCTGCCGTCGGTGGTGCCCCTGTGGAAGGGGGCCGACTGGATGGAGCGGGAGGTGTACGACCTGTTCGGTGTGACGTTCGACGGCCACCCGGACCTGCGGCGCATCCTGATGCCGAGCGAGTTCACCGCCCACCCGCTGCGGAAGGACTACCCCCTCCGCGGCCACGGCGAGCGGCACAACTTCCCGACGATCACGCGGGCGGATAGCTAAACGCGGGAGGTGCTTTGCCATGCCCACCAGTACGCTCAGCCCGCCGAACGAGGGGGTCGCCGGTGCCGACCAGGAGTTCCTTTACACCCTGAATTTCGGCCCCCAGCACCCGGCCACGCACACCACACTGCGGCTCATCCTCACCCTCGACGGCGAGACCATCGTCCGCTGCGTGCCCGACATCGGCTTCCTCCACAGCGGGTTCGAGAAGCTCGGCGAAGACCTCGACTTCAACCAGTACTGCACCATCGTCGACCGGATGAACTACATCTCGCCCATCGGGAACGAGGTGTCGTGGTTCCACACGGTCGAGAAGCTCCTGGGCATCGAAATCACCCCGCGGTGCAAGTACGTCCGCACCATCCTGGCGGAGCTGGCCCGCATCTCGGACCACCTCCTCTGCGTGGGGGCGGCCGCCCTCGACCTCGGCGGGCTGACGGCGTTCCTGTACGCCTTCAACCAGCGGGAGGCGATCTACAACATCCAGGAGAACGCTTCCGGCCAGCGGTACCACCCGAGCTTCCTCCGCGTCGGCGGGCTGATGAACGACGTGTCCGACGAGTGGGTCGGCCTGATCCGCAAGTTCGTGGCCGAGTTCCCCAAGACCTACGCCGACATCGCCCGCCTGCTCAACCGCAACCGCATCTTCGTGGACCGCACCAAGGGCGTCGGCGTCCTCACGAAGGAGGACGCCATCAACATGAGCTGCTCCGGCCCCGTGGCCCGCGCCGCGGGCGTCACCCGCGACCTGCGGAAGGACGAGCCGTACTTGGCGTACAAGGAACTGGGCGGGTCGTTCAAGGTGGTGGCGGCGAAGGGCGGCGACTGCTTCAGCCGCTTCCTCGTCCGCATGGAGGAGATGCGGGAGTCGGTGGAGATCGTCAAGGCGGCTATCGAGAACCTGCCGTCGGGGTCGGTGAACGTCCCCCTCAACGACAAGCTCACGATCCCCGACAAGTCGGCGACGTACCGGAGCATCGAGGGGTTGATCCAGCACTTCGAGCTGTTCATGTGGAACCGCCGGTGGGAGACGCCGGTGAACGAGGTGTACGGGGCGACGGAAACCGCGAACGGCGAACTCGGCTTCTACCTCGTGGCCGACGGCAGCGGGAAGGCGTGGCGGGCCCGGACGCGGCCGCCGTCCTTCGTCCACTTCGCCACCTTCCCGCACCTGATCGAGGGCCACCAGATCAGCGACGTGCCGGCCGTGCTGGGGAGCCTGAACATCATCGCGGCGGAACTGGACCGTTAGGCGAAAGCCCGGGGACGGCCGTCCCCGGGCTTTGGGGTGACACATGGGCGCGTTGACCGACGACATCCGGGAGAAGATCAAGGGGCTCATCCCCCTGTACCCCCGCAAGCAGGCGGTCACGCTGCCGGCACTACACCTCGTCCACGACGAGATGCGGACGGTGTCGAACGAGGCCGTCGCCGAGATCGCCGACCTGCTCGACCTGCACCCGTCGGAGGTCGCCGACACGATGACCTTCTACGCCTTCTTCAAGGGCGAGGGGGAGAAGTTGGGCAAGACCCGCCTGTGGGTCTGCCGCGGGCTGGCGTGCATGCTCCGCGGGGCCTACGAGCTGATCGAACACTGCGAGGGCAAGCTCGGCGTCCACTGCGGCCAGACGACGCCGGACGGGGCGGTCACGCTGGAGTTCGCCGAGTGCATCGGGGCGTGCGACGGGGCCCCGGCGTGCCTGAAGGAAGACGTCCACGTCATGAACGTGACGCCCGAGCGGGCCGACGAGTTGATCGCGGAATTGAAGCTGAAGTCGTGAGTGTGAGCCCGGCGGCGGTCAACCCCGGGCATCGAGGGTTTTGAATGGCGACCTACGAACCCGTCCTCCTGGCCCGCATCGGCAAGCCCGGCAGCGCCTCGCTGGAGGGCTACCGCGCCGACGGCGGGTACGCGACCGCCGAGCGGGCGGTCAAGGACTTGAAGCCGGAACAGGTGACGGCCCAGGTCAAGGACTCGGGCCTCCGCGGCCGCGGCGGGGCCGGCTTCCCCACCGGCCTCAAGTGGACGTTCCTGCCGAAGGACCACCCCGGCCCGGTGTACCTGTGCATCAACGCCGACGAGTCGGAGCCGTGTACGTACAACAACCGCATCCTGATGGAGAAGGACCCCCATCAGGTGTTGGAAGGCATTCTGCTGGCCTGCTTCGCGGTGAAGTCGAAGAAGGCGTTCTTCTACATCCGGTATGAATACGGCGACGCCTATCGTGCCTTGCGGAATGCCGTTGACGAACTGTACGCGGCGGGGCTGCTCGGCAAGAACATCTTCGGCACCGACTTCGAGTTGGACGTGGTGCTGCACCGCGGGGCCGGGGCGTACATCTGCGGGGAGGAGACGGGGCTGATCGAGAGCCTCGAAGGGAAGCGGGCGTGGCCGCGGATCAAGCCGCCGTTCCCGGCCGTCGTGGGGGCGTTCCGCAAGCCGACGCTGGTGAACAACGTCGAGACGCTCGCGTGCGTCACCCAGATCGTCAAGATGGGGAACGACTGGTTCAAGTCGCTCGGCGTCCCGCCCGACCCGAAGAATCCCCGCGACGCCGGCAGCTACGGGCCGAAGCTGTACACCCTCGCCGGGCACGTGAACGAGCCGAAGTGCGTCGAGCTGCCGATGGGCGTGACGCTCCGCGACCTGGTCGAGGTCCACGGCGGCGGGGTCTGGAAGGGCCGCAAGGCGAAGGCCGTCAACCCCGGCGGGCTGAGCATGGGCTACGTCGACGTGCTGGCACCGCTCAAGGGCGAGGACGGCAAGACCGAGTACGACATCCCGCTCGACTTCAACGGCCCCGGCAAGGTCGGCTGCCTCGGCCTCGGGACGGCGGCCGTCACCGTCGTCGACGACGCTACGAGCATGGTGGACGTGCTGCACAACACCTGCCAGTTCTTCGCCCACGAGAGCTGCGGGCAGTGTACGCCGTGCCGCGAGGGGACGGGGTGGATGCTCAAGATCACCGACCGCCTCCGCCGCGGGCAGGGGAAGCGGGAAGACCTCGACATCCTGGTCGAGGTCGCCGACCGCATCGGGATCATGCCGGGGACGACGATTTGCGGGCTGGCCGACGGGGCCGGGTGGCCGGTCAAGACGGCCATCCGCAAGTTCCGCGGCGAGTTCGAGGCGGCGATCCGCGACGGGTCGCGGAGCCGGTACGCGAAGTCGCTGGCGATGGCCGGGCACTAACGAAACACCACGCACGGGTCTTCGCCGATGCCAACGGTTTACGTGAACGACAGGCCGGTCGAGGTCGGCACCGGGAAGCTCAATTGCATCCAGGCGGCCGAGAAGGCCGGGGTGTTCGTCCCGTCGTACTGCTGGCACGAGGCGCTCACCGTCGTCGCCAGCTGCCGCATGTGCCTGGTGGAAGTGGGCGAGCGGAAGCCGGACGGCACCGTCGTCATGCAGCCGAAGGTCGTGCCCGGCTGCCAGACGCCGGTGAGGGACGGGACCGTCGTCGTGACCGGGGAGTACGCCAAGCGGTCCGGGGCCGACGCCCCGCTCGCGTACCCGGCCGACTACACGAAGGTGGCGGAGCCCGGCGACCGGGCCAAGCGGGCCCAGGCCGACACCCTCGAAGGGCTCCTCATCAACCACCCGCTCGACTGCCCGGTGTGCGACAAGGCCGGCGAGTGCAAGCTGCAAGACTACAGCTACAAGTACGGGCGGTCCGAGTCGCGGATGGTGGACGAGAAGAACCAGCCGCCGAACAAGCCGGGGCTGTCGTCCAAGATCACCCTGTTCACCGACCGCTGCATCATGTGCACGCGGTGCGTCCGCTTCACCCGCGAGATCACGGGCACCGGCGAATTGGCCGTCATGGGCCGCGGGCACCACGAGGAGATCGACACCTTCCCCGGCCGGCCGCTGGAGAACAAGCTCGCCGGGAACGTGGTCGATCTCTGCCCGGTCGGGGCGCTCGGGAGCAAGGACTTCCTGTACAAGCAGCGGGTGTGGTACCTCAAGGAGTCGGCCGGCGTCTGCTCGCGGTGCGCCACCGGGTGCAGCGTCCAGGTCGACACGAACAAGGACATCGTCTACCGCCTGCGGTCGCGGGAGAACCCCGAGGCCCAGGGACACTTCATCTGCGACGAGGGGCGGTACGGGTACCACTTCGTGAACAGCGGGGAGCGGTTCGTCCGCCCGATGGCGAAGGCCGACGGCCGGTTCAAGCCGGCGACGTGGGGCCAGCTCACGCCCGTCCTGAAGAAGGAAGTCACGGACGCGGTGACGGTCAACGCGAAGGGGTTCGCGGCGGTCCTCTCGCCGTTCCTGACGGTCGAAGAGGCGTTCCTGTTCGCCACCTTCTTCAAGGGGCTGTCGAAGGACGTGCGGCTGGTGTTGGGGCCGGTGCCGGTCGTCGGGGCCGACGACACCTACCCGAAGGACGTGCGGGGCAACCCGGTCGAGCCGGTGAAATTCACCATCCGGGCCGAGAAGTGCCCGAACCGCAAGGGCGTCGAGGCCGTGCTGCGGCACTTCCAGGGGGCCGTGGTGCCGTTCGCCGACGTGGCCGGGGACGGGCTCGCGGCCATGTGGTTCGCCGGCGGCTACCCGGACAAGGACCAACTCGAAGCGGCCCTCCCGGGCGGGTGGACGGCCCCGCCGCTGCTGGTGGCGCAAGACCTGTTCGCCAACGTGGTGACGGCGTCCGCGAAGTACGTCCTGCCGGCGACGGCGGCGTTCGAGAAGGAGGGCACGTTCGTGAACCACGCCTTCCTGGCCCAGCCGTTCGCCCGGGCGGTGAAGCCGCCGGTCGAGGTGCGGCCGGAGTTGCAGCTGGCGTTCGACCTGCTCGGCCGCCGCGGGCTGGTGCAGGCGGCGGCCGTTCGGGCCGAGGCGGCGAAGGCGGTGCCGCTGCTCGCCCCGCTGGGCCTTGACGTGCCGGGGAACGGCGTCCGGCTCGCGGTGAAGGCGTAATCAAAGCCCCGGGATGGCCATCCCGGGGCTTTCACTGGTGGAGTCGAGATGCCGCCGTTCAACCCGCTCTACACCGCGATCCTCATCGTCGCCGTGCTGGGCTTCGTCCTCGGGGTGGTCGCGTACCTGATCCTGGCCGAGCGGAAGGTGTCCGCGTGGGTGCAGGACCGGGTCGGGCCCAACCGCGTCGGCCCGGCCGGGCTCCTCCAGCCGATCGCCGACGGGGGGAAGATGTTCCTCAAGGAGGACATCATCCCGGCCCACGTCGACAAGGTGTTTTACCTGCTCGCCCCGGCGGCCGCCCTGGCCACGGCCCTGCTCGCCATCGCCGTCGTGCCGTTCGGCTCGACCGTCGCCCCCCCGCCGCCGCAGGCCACCGTCGCCGACTTCGACGCCGCCCAGGCCGCGTACCAGAGCCACTTCTCGTTCGCCATCAGCCCGGGGCTCGACGTGGGCGTGCTCTACGTCTTCGCCGTCGGCTCGCTCGCCGTTTACGGCATCATCCTCGGCGGCTGGTCGGCGAACAGCAAGTATTCGCTCCTCGGGGCGCTGCGGTCGAGTGCCCAGATCATCAGCTACGAGATCCCGCTCGGGCTGGCGGTCCTCGGCGTCGTCCTCACCGTGGGGTCGCTGAACCTGGAGCGGATCATCGAGTGGCAGACGGAGCCGGGGCACGCCTGGTTCGTGTTCTACCAGCCGCTCGCCTTCCTGCTGTTCATGACGAGCGTGTACGCGGAATGTAATCGCTTGCCGTTCGACCTCCCGGAGGCGGAACAGGAACTCGTGGGCGGCTACCACACGGAATACAGCTCCCTCAAGTTCGGCATGTTCTTCCTCGGCGAGTACACGCACATGATCACCACGAGCTTCCTCATGGCGATCCTGTTCTGGGGCGGGTGGAGCCTGTTCGGGCTGGAGAAACTGGCCGACGGCAACGTGGTCCTGTCGGCCGTGGTCAAGCTCCTGATCCTGATGGGGAAGATGGCGGTCTCCATCTTCGTCTTCCTCCTCGTGCGGTGGACGATCCCGCGGTTCCGGTTCGACCAGTTGATGGACATCGCCTGGAAGATGATGATCCCGCTCGCCACCCTCAACCTCCTGGCGGTGATGCTGGTCCTCCAGTGGAAGTGGTCGAACTGGGTGCTGACGGCCGTGTCGGTGGCCCTGTTCTTCGGGGCGGGTTACCTCTCGCTGCGGTCGGCCGGGTCGGGGGCGAGCCAGAAGCGGCGGGTGGCCGTGCTGCCTCGGGGGCCGGGGGCGGGCGTGACTTACGCGGCGCGGTGATCGCGGCGAACCCCCTCCCCGGCGGGGGGGGGGGGGGTTTGCGGGCCCGCCACCCCCCCCCCGCCGGGCCGGGGGGGGCCCGTTCTTTCCGGGGCGGGTTGATCGCGGCGAACCCCGTCCCGTCTGGGCGGGGGTGGTTGTCGCTGCCCTACACCCCCGCCCTGACGGGACGGGGTTCGCCATAAGAGGTGCAATCATGCCGGCCGAATCCGACGTCCGCTGGGTCGATTACCCCAAGCTCGGGGTGTGGGACCAGCTCTACTTCCCGGCCGTCCTCGACGGGCTGCGGACCACCTTCGGCCACATGTTTAGCAAGAAGGTGACGGAGTCGTACCCCGAGCAGGAGCCGTCGCTGCCGGCCAACTACCGGGGCGTCCACCGGCTCAACCGGGACCACGACGGGCGGGTGAAGTGCGTCGCCTGCTACATGTGTGCCACCGCCTGCCCGGCCCACTGCATCGACATCGTGGCCGCCCCCGCCCCGGAGGGGTGGAAGGACCGCGAGAAGTACCCGGAGACGTTCGTCATCGACGAGCTGCGGTGCATCTACTGCGGCATGTGCGAGGAGGCGTGCCCGGTGGACGCCATCGAACTCACGACCCTCTACGACCTGACCGGGCTGAGCCGCGAGCAGATGGTGTTCGACAAGGAAAAGCTCCTGAGCGTGTTCGACACGACCACGAAGGCCGGCACCGACCCCGTGCGGACGCAGGCCGGGAGCCTCGGGGCCGCGTCCGAAGCGCCGCCGGCGCGGTAAGTCAGGTGCCGGCCCCCGGCCGGCCTTATATCAGTAAAGCGTTCAGTCCCCGAACCCGTGGCCCCGCACGCATGCCCACCCTGCCCCTGAGCGCCGCCGGACAGATCGCCCTCGCGGCCGGGCTCGCCGCCGCGGCGGTGTACCTGCTACTCCCCAAGCCGCGAATGCGGTCGGTCGCCGGCGGGATCGCGGCGGCCGTCGCGGCCCTCGCCGTGTTCTCCCTGTGGCTCGTCCAGGCGTTCGGCCGGCCCTCGCACGACGCCGTCGGCACCGCCCTGTTCGCGCTCTTTTCGACGGGGGCGTTGGGCTTCGGCACGGTGCTGGTCGCCCAGCGGAACCCGGCCCGCGGGGCCATCGCGTTCTCGTTCGTGATCCTCAGCACGTGCGGTCTGTTCCTCCTGCTCGCGGCCCCGTTCCTGATGGCCGCCACGGTCATCATCTACGCCGGGGCGATCATCGTCACGTTCCTGTTCGTGCTCATGCTCTCGCACGCCGGGGGCGGGCCGTCGGGCGAGAACGACCGGACCCGCGAGCCGCTACTCGGGAGCCTGGCCGGGTTCGCTTTCGTCGGGCTCGTGCTGTTCACCCTGTACCACGCCGCCGCCCCGGCCGCGGCCGCCGACGCGGACGACCCCTCGGCCCCGGTGGTGGGCAAAGCCGCCCTCCCGGCCCCGGTAGTGACGCCCGACGAGAGGGCCAAGCTGCTCGAAGCCGCCGGCCGCTTCGAAGCCCTCGCCGAGCGGGCCAAGGCCCTCGACCCGGCCGACAACCAGGCGGCGAGGGAGGCCGCCCGGGCGTGGCTGACCGACTACGAGCGGGAGGTGATCCCGCCGTCGCTCTTGTCGTCCGTCACCGAGCCGGGCGGGACGCCGTCGCCGAAGGCCGCGTCGGTCCCGCCGGGCGGGTCGCTCCCCCGGCGGATGACGGCCTACCGCCACGACGGCCAGGCGGACGCCGCCAAGGCCCGGGCGAGCGAGCTGTACCGCGACGCCAAGAAGCGGTTCAACGCGGCCGAGGACGCCATCGGCCTCCGCCCGCCGGGCACGCCGCTCGACACGGCCCTGTTCGCCCGCGAGGCCCACGACACCCGCGGCGACATCCGCCTGCTCGCCGGGATGGCCGACCTGCCGGCACGGAACGTCGGGAACCTCGGCCTCCTGCTCTACGCCGACCACCTGCTCGCGGTCGAGCTGGCCGGCACGCTCCTGCTCGTGGCCACCATCGGGGCCGTCGCCATCGCCGGGAAGAAGGGGGCCCATTCGTGATCGGGCTGTGGCACTACCTGGCCGTGGCGGCCGCCCTGTTCGGGATCGGGCTCGTCGGGTTCCTCACCCGGCGGAACCTCATCACGATGTTCCTGTGCGCCGAAATGATGCTCCAGGGGGTGGCGATCAACCTCGTCGCCTTCAGCCGCTACCACGGGAACCTGCACGGGCAGGTGTTCACCCTGTTCGTGGTGGCCGTGGCCGCGTGCGAGGCGGGGCTGGCCCTGGCCCTCTTCCTCATGCTCTACCGCCGCGGGAAGTCGCTCGACGCCTCCGACTGGCAGGGGCTCCGCGAGGTCGGGGTGTCGCAGACGCTCGACACCGAGCCGCTCGCCCCGGCCCCCGCGGAAGAAGCCCTGCCGACGCTGACGCCCGCCGGGGCCCGGCCCGCCCGGACCGAGGAGGAGCCCGCCCGTGTCTGACCCCGTCGGCCTCGCCCTCACCGTCCTCGCCCTGCTCCTGGCGGCCACCGTCGTGACGGCGTGCTTCAACACGTCGCTCCTGCGGAAGATCGCCCACTGGCCGCTGATCGTCGCCTGCGGGTCGGCCGCCGTGGTGGCCCTCGTGCTGCTACTGAAGGTCCACGACGCGGCGGGCGATGCCGCCGTCCGGTTCGTCTCCGAGCCGGTGACGTGGTTCCAGGCCGGGAAGCTGGCGGTGAACTTCACCCTCACCGTCGACCCGCTCTCGTGCGTGATGCTGGCGATGATCACGTTCGTGGCGACGTGGATCGCCATCTTCAGCGGCAGCTACATGCACGGGGACCGGGGGTTCGCCCGCTACTTCGCGGTGATGGGCCTGTTCGTCTTCTCCATGTGCGGGCTCGTGCTGGCGAACAACTTCTTCCTGCTGATCGCGTTCTGGGAGGGCGTCGGCGTCTGCTCGTACCTGCTCGTCGGCTTCTACTACGACAAGCCCTCGGCGGCGGCGGCGGCCCGGAAGGCGTTCCTCGTCACCCGGCTGGGCGACACCGGGTTGATCCTGGGGCTCTTCTTCCTCTGGCGGCTGACCGGGTACGCCACCACCGACCTGACCACCAGCTTCGACCTCATCGCCCGGGCCGTCCGCGACAACCCGGCGAAGGTGGAGGAACTCACGGCGGCGTGCCTGCTCCTGTTCTGCGGGGCGGTCGGCAAGTCGGCCCAGTTCCCGCTCTACGTCTGGCTCCCGGACGCGATGGAGGGCCCGACCCCGGTGTCGGCCCTCATCCACGCGGCCACGATGGTGACGGCCGGCGTCTACCTCGTCGCCCGCTGTGCCCCGCTCTACGCGATGGCCCCGGAGGCGCAGGCGGTCGTGGCGTGGGCCGGCGGCATCACGGCGATCCTGGCGGCGTTCTTCGCCCTCGCCCAGAACGACCTGAAGCGGGTGCTGGCGTACTCCACCGTGAGCCAGCTCGGGTACATGTTCATGGCCCTCGGCACGATGGGGTCGGTCTCGCCGACGTTCGCCGTCACGGCCGCGATGTTCCACCTGTTCACGCACGCCTTCTTCAAGGCGCTGCTGTTCCTGGCGGCCGGGAGCGTGATGCACGCGATGGGCGGGGTGATCGACATGCGCCGCTTCGGCGGGCTGCGGCACGTCATGCCGCGGACGCACCTGACGTTCCTGTGCGGGGCCGCCGCCCTCGCCGGGCTGCCGCTCCTGTCGGGCTTCTGGAGCAAGGACATGATCCTCGAAGCCCTGACGGAGGCGAGCGAACACCCAGGCCCCCACAGCGGCACCTTCTACACCCTCCTGCTCGTCGGCCTGGCGACCGCCGCGATGACCGCCTTCTACACCTTCCGGGCGTACTTCCTCACCTTCTGGGGGGCGAGGCGGATTCCCGAGGAGGCCGGGCACCACGCCCACGAGTCGCCGGCCGCGATGACGGTGCCGCTGGTGGTGCTGGCGTTCGGCGCTCTGTTCATCGGGGCGGCCGTGGAGCCGCTCTCGGGGCACGCCCTGAGCCACTTCCTGGGCCGCACGCCGTCGCTGGAGTTGGCGTCGGCCGCGCCGGGCGTCCACGCGGCGGAGGCGGCCCACGGGTTCGATTGGGCGCTGGCCGGAATCAGTTCGGCGCTCGCCATCGGCGGCGTACTGCTGGCGTGGTGGCTCTACGGCGGCGGCGGGCCGGAGGCGGTGCCCGACGCCCTCGCCCCGGTCTGGGTCGCGAGCCGCAACAAGCTCTACGTGGACGAGATTTACCACGGGGCGTTCGTCAAGCCGGCCGAGACGCTGGCCTTCATCAGCCGGCAGTTCGACGGCTTCCTCGACGCCCTCGCCCGGCTGATTAGCTACGTCCCGCGGGCGGTGGGCCTGGGGCTGCGGCCGATCCAGAACGGGCTGGTCCAGTTCTACGCCCTGTCGATGGCGCTCGGGCTGGCCGTGCTCCTGTCGTTCGTGGTCTTCCGGATCAGCCGCTGACGCCGACCGCCACCGAGGACCGAGAACCGACATGACCGCCGCCTCGCTCCGACTGCTGCTCCCCTGGCTGGTGTTCCTGCCGCTCGCGTCGGCCGGGGTCGTGTTCGCCCTCGGCCGGCCGGCCAAGCGGATCGCCCTCGCCCTGGCCCTCGTCCACGTCGGGCTGACGGCCCTGCTCGTGACCGGGGCCCGGCCGATCCTCGCCGACCGCACCGCGACCTCGGAGGCCGGCAAGTTAGACCCGCACTTCGTCCCCGGCGACCCGACCCGCGGCGAGGGTACCGGCCCGCAGCGGACGGCGATCAACCTCCTGTCGTTGCCGTCGCGGTCCCCCACCGGCAGCGGCGGGCCCGGGCCGAACGTCCAGTTCTTCCTCGGGGTGGACGGCATCAACCTCTGGCTGGTGGCACTCGCCAGCGTCATGCTGGTGGCGTCGATCCTGGTGTCGTGGGACGGCGTCCGCGACCGCCCGGGGGCGTACTACGCCTGGCTGTTCGTCCTCCAGGCCGGGGCCGTCGGGGCGTTCCTGTCCTTCGACGTGATCCTCTTTTACGTCTTCTTCGAGCTGACCCTGATCCCGTCGTTCTTCCTCATCGGCAAGTGGGGCACCGGGTCCGGCCGGCGGGACGCGGCGCGGAAGTTCTTCCTCTACACGCTCGGCGGGAGCCTGCTCACCCTCGTCGGCGTGATCGGCGTCGTGCTCGCGAATCCGCTGCCCAACGGCGACCTCACGTTCTCGGTGCCCGACCTGATGGCGAACGTCAGCCGCTCCATGAGCGCCGCGGCGGCCGCCGGGCCGGAGGCGCTGGCGGCCAAGAAGGCGACCCAGGCGTGGCTGTTCGTGGCGATCATGGCCGGGTTCGCGGTGAAGACGCCGATCTGGCCGTTCCACACCTGGCTGCCGGGCGCGTACTCGGAAGCCCCGCCGGGGGTGACGATGCTCCTGTCGTCGCTCCTGGCCAAGCTCGGCACCTTCGGCATCCTCCGCTTCGCGCTCGCGCTCACGCCCGACGCCGCCCTCGAATACGGCCTCCCGGCGTTCGGCACCCTGGCCGGGTTCGGCATCATTTACGCCGCCCTGTGCGCGTTCGCCCAGCGGGACGTGAAGCTGATGGTGGCGTATTCGTCGGTGTCGCACCTGGGGTTCCTGGTGCTGGGGTTGTTCGCGTTCAACGCCGAGGGGCTGGCCGGGGCGACCCTCCACATGGTCAACCACGGGCTCAGCACCGGGGCGTTGTTCGCCCTCACGGCGTTCCTACTCGACCGCTACAAGACCTCGGACATGACGCAATTCGGCGGGCTGATCGGCCGCTTCCCGCTGTTCGCCTTCTTCGCCTTCGCCCTCTGCTTCGCCAGCATCGGCCTGCCGGGGCTCAACAACTTCGCCAGCGAGATGCTGATGATGGGCGGGCTCTTCGACGCCCGCAACCCGGGCTCCGGCGGCGTCGGGCTGGCGGTCGTCGCGGCGGTCGGCATCTTCCTGAGCGCGTGGTACGTGCTGTCGATGCTCCGGCGGGTGTTCTTCCAGCCGCTCAAGGAGCCGATGGTGCCCGACCGGCCGACCGACGCGACGTGGCGGGAGAAGTTGACGCTCGGCGGGTTGCTGGCGCTCTGCCTGGCGCTGGGGCTCTTCCCGCAGATGTTGCTCAAGCCGATGGCGGCCGACGTGGCGGCGCTCGCGGCCGTCGGCGACGCGGCCCGGGCGCGGGCGGGGAAGTAGTTTGGCATCCCCCGCCGGGGGCCGGTGATCGGGTGGGCGAAAGCCCACCCGCTGCAACGGGTGGGCTTGGGGCATCCCATCCACCCCCGACGTAAATCGCGTCGAACTCAACGACCGTGACGAGGGACCGACTGCCGTGAACCTGCTGACCGACCCGAACGTGATCGCCACCCTCAAGGGGTCGTTCCGGCTCGTCGCCCCGGAAATCGCCCTCGTCGGCACGGCGTGCGTCGTGTTCTTCTTCGGCAGCTTTCTCAACAAGCGGTGGCTCTGGTTCGTCACCGCCTTCCTCGGTGTCGTGCTCGCCGGCGTACTGGCCCTCACGGTCAAGTCCGAGCCGCTGCCGCCCGCCATGCTCACGGTGTCGCCGGTGGTGGACGACGCCACGGCCGCGTTCGTCCGCTGGGTGGCCATCATCTCGGCCGCCCTGTTCGTGCTGCTGAGCTGGAGCGAAGTCCGCCACGGGTACGCCGCGGAGTACTACGGGTGCCTGCTCGTCGCGGCCGCCGGTACGAGTCTGGTGGGCCGGGCGAACGATCTGATCACCCTGTTCCTGTCGCTCGAAATGCTGTCGATCCCGACCTACGTCCTGCTCTACCTGCCGGCCAAGTCGAGGCTCAACCAGGAGGCGGCGGCCAAGTACTTCCTCCTCAGCGTGCTGTCGTCTGCCGTGCTCCTCTTCGGGTTCAGCTACCTGTACGGCGTGTCGGGCACCACCAACCTCGACGCCGTGACGCGGACCGTGGCCGACGGGAACAAGGCGGGCGTGTCGCCCCTGGCCCTGCTCGCGGTGGTGCTGGTGATCGCCGCGGTCGGCTTCCGCGTGACGGCCGTGCCGTTCCACTTCTACGCCCCGGACGTGTACGAGGGGGCCCCGACGGGGGTGGTGGCCCAGCTCTCGTTCCTGCCGAAGGTGGCCGGGTTCGTGGCCCTCGCCCGCGTCCTTGGGCTGCCGGCCGACGCCGGCTCGGCGCTGCCGTTCGACGTGTCCACGCAGGTGCCGCTGCTCCTGTGGATTCTCGCCGTCGTCACCATGTCGGTCGGGAACGTGATGGCGTTGTTGCAGGACAACCTGAAGCGGATGCTCGCGTATTCGAGCGTGGCCCACGGCGGGTACATGCTCATGGGCCTGGTGGTGGCGACCGCGTACGTGCCCGGCGGGCCGGGGGCCGACCGCGGCACCGCCCCGACGGCCGTCGGCGGGCTCGACGCACTCCTGGTGTACCTCGCGGCTTACGGGGCGATGACGGTCGGGGCGTTCGCCCTCATCCTGTTCCTCAGCACGCCCGACCGGCCGGTGGAGGCCGTGGACGACGTGGCCGGGCTGGGCACCACTCACCCGGTGACGGCGGGCATGATGGCCGTCTTCCTGTTCAGCCTGATCGGGCTGCCACTGACGGCCGGGTTCTCCGGCAAGTTCCTCCTCTTCGTGGGGGCGTTCAACGTGCCGGCCGACACGCCGATGCGGAACCTATATCGCGTCATGGCGGTGGTGGCGGCGGTTAACGCGGCGGTCGGGGCATATTACTACCTGCGGGTGGTGGGCGTGATGTACCTCCGCACGCCGCTGCGGCCGCTGACGACCTCGCGGTCGGCCCCGGCGGTGATCGCGGCGGTGGCGTGTGCGGGCGTGACGCTCTTCTTCGGCGTCTACCCGAACCCGCTGGTGAAGGCCGCCCGCAAGGCCGCCCCGGTGCCGTCGGCCGTGCCGCTGACGGCGGCCGCCGCGACAAACGACGTGCCGTCCACACGCTGATAGCGGATAATAGCCGGACGCTCCCGCTTTACCGCCCGGCATGGGAGCGGCTTCCATAAGCCACGATCGGTCAACGCTTTCGAGCCGACCCACCCCCCTCTCATGCGGTAAAATGTGGTAACGCTTCCCCTCGCCGACCCATGTCCACCCTTCCCCCCGCCGCCGTCCTCCGCCGCTACGGCCCCGTGGTCGCCGGGCTGCGTTGGTCGCCGGTCGCGGGCGGCGGGTTCAGCGGGGCGGCCGTGTGGCGGGGCGACGAGACGGCCGGCCCCGTTCTCGCCCTGAAGGCGTACCCGCCCACTGGCATGACGGCCGACCGCCTCGCCAGGACCCACGGCTGGCAAGATCGGGTCGCCACGCTGCCCTTCGTTCCATCACTAGCCCGCACCACCGACGGGGCGACGTTCACCGAACACGCCGGGCGGTTGTGGGAAGTTTCCCGCTGGATGCCGGGCGTCGCCGACTTCCGCGAGCGGCCGAGCCCGGTTCGCGTGGCGAATGCTTGTGCAACGCTCGCGGCGTTGCCCCGCTTCTGGCCGCCGGTGCCGCCGCCCGCCCCGGCCCCCGGCGTGTTGTCACGGCTGCGGGTGCTGGCCGACTTCCGCTCCGCGAACGTGGGCACCGGCGGGAACGCACTCCTCGAACGCGGCCGCGAACAGGTGCGCCGCCTCACCCCGGCGGCGGAAGCGGCCCTCCTCCCGTGGGCGAATCGGCCGCTCACCCTGCGGCCGTGCCTGTGCGACGTGTGGCACGACCACGTCCTGTTCACCGGCGACGCCGTCTCGGGCGTGATCGACTACGGGGCGATGAAGGTCGACCACGTCGCCGTCGATCCGGCCCGACTCCTGGGAAGCCTCGTGCCCGACGACCCGGCCGCCTTCGCGGCCGGGCTGGCGGCGTACCGCGCCGCCGGCGGGCCGCTCGACGTGCCGGACGACTTCGTGCGACTACTGGCCCGCACCGGCGACGTTTGCGCCGTGGCCGTGTGGCTCCTGCGGCTCAACGGCGGCCCCGTCGCGCCCCCCGTCGCCGCCCGGCTCGCGGCCCTCGTTGCCCGACTGTCATCCCTTCCCGCCGGTAACGCGTTCTGACCGCCGCGGGCGGCAAACGGCGTTCCCGGGGCGGGCGTTCCGGTCTTACAATGGCGGGACGCGGGGCGAGTCGCCGTCCGCCACTCCGGGCCGGGGAACGCCGTGACCATCGTCGCCGAGTGCCCGCACTGCGAGAGCCGCTACCACCTCCGGCCCGACCTCCTCGGCAAGGTCATGCGGTGCCCCAACCCCGACTGCCGCGAGCCGTTCGTGGTCCGCGACATCAACGCCGCCGCGCCCGCGCCGACGGCCCCTTCGCCCCCGACCGCTCCCCCGCCGCGTGAGATCGAGTGGACGCCCGACCGGCCGCTACCGCTTTCGCCGAAGGCGGCGGAAGCGGCCCGGCCCACACTGGCCGTGGCGGTGGAGGAGGACGAGCCCCAACCGGAGGCCGAAGAAGCTCCCCTGCGGCGGAAGCGCGGCCGGCCGCGCCTGCTCCTCGGCGTGCTGACGCTGGCCATCGTTGGGCTTCTGGCCGTCTCCGGCGTGTACGTGGTTCGCACGGCCGAGGAGGGGGAAGCCCGGCGTGCGAAGCGGGCCCAGGAGGAGTTCGCCGCCGGCCAGTACCCGGCCGCTCGGAAGGCGTTCGAGGCCCTCGCCGCCGACTACCCAGAGAGCACCGACGCCGACCGCTACCGCTTCTTCGCCGACCTTGCGGGGACGGCCGCCGAGGTGCGGTCCGTGACCGCCCGCGAGAACCCGGCGGCGGCCGTGGCGTCGTTCCGGGCGTTCGCGGAGAAGCACCGCGACTCGCCGCTCGCCAAGCCGCTGACCGGCTACGGCCGCGACATCCTCGACGCCGGCCGCAAGCTCGCCGAGGACGTGGCCGGGCACGCCGAGGACCGCGTCGCCCGTTTCCGGGCCGACCGCACGAAGGGGGACGAACTCGCCCGGGCCGACGCCGCCGTGGCCGACGGCCGGGCCGTGGTCGATTCGCTCGCCCCGTTCCGCGACGGGCAAGACCCGCCGCTCGACCCGCTCCGCGCCGCCCTCGACCGCGCTGCCTCCGGGGTGCGGGACGAGCGCGACCGGCTCTCGGTCCTCGCCGAAGTTCGCGGCCGGCTCGCCAGTCTTTCCGATGCGGAAGTGCGGGCCGTCGAAGCGCGCCTGGCCGACGCCGGGCTGGCCACCGACCCCGAGGCCCGGCAGGTGATCGACGCCGCTCGCGCCCGCCTACGCGGGCTGGTGGTGTGGGTCGATTCGCCCGCCACGCCCGAGGCGGCCCCGCCGGCCGGCGGTTCTTCGCTCCTGTTCGTGTCTCCCGTCGGCCCGGCAGAATCGGCCCTCACGCGGCCCGCTTCCGCCGGCTCCCCGGGCGTCTTCCTGGCGTGCGCCCGCGGCATCCTTTACGCCCTCGACGAGGCGACCGGCAACCCCCTGTGGGCGGAGCGCGTCGGCCCGGACGCCAGCGAGCCGGCCGCCCGGGTGCCGGCCGACGACGGCTCGCCGGAGGTCGTGTTCGTGGCGTCGGACGTGGCCGGCCGGCCGGGACTGACGGCCCGCGACCTCCGCACCGGCCGCCCCCTGTGGCACCAGCCGCTCCCGGCCCCGGCGGTCGGCCCGGCGGTCGTGGTCGGCCGGGGGGCGGCGGCCCGGGCTTTCGTCGCCGTGCGTGACGCGGCCGGCACCGTTCTCGGGTTCGACGTGCCCGGCGGGGCGCGGCTCGGCTCCGTCAGCGTCGGCCAGCCGGTCAGCACCCCCCTCGCCCGCCGGCCGGGAACGGGGTTGCTGTACGTCGCGGCCGAGTCGCAACGCCTGTTCGTCCTCGACGCGGACGCCCGGGACGACGACGGGAACCGCCTCCCGCCGCGCTGCGTCCGCGTGATCGCCACCGGCCACCCGCCGGGGTCGCTCCGCTGCCCGCCGCTCGTCGTTGGCCCGCCCGGCACAGACCCACGGCCCCGGTTACTGGTGCTGGCCCAGGCCGACGGCCCCCGCACGATGACGCTGCGGGCCTTCCCGCTGGACGACGACGCGACCCCGCCCGCCCCGGGAACCGCACCGCCGGAAGTAGCCCCGCCGCCCGTTGCCGAAGCGCCGGTGCCGGGGTGGGCGTGGTTCCCGCCGGCCGCCGACGGGGACCGCCTCGCCCTCGTCACCGACGCCGGCCAGTTCCGCCTCTTCGGGGTGAACCAGCCCGGCAACGCCGACCGCCCGCTCTTCCCCATCCTGCCGCCGGCCCCCACCAAGGAAGCCGACCTCGACCCGATACCGGGGCTCGTCCTCCCGGCCGACGACGCCTCGTTCTGGGTGCTAGCCGGCGGCTCGCTGGGGGGGGTCCGGCTGTCGCGCGATGCAAACCCCGGGGAGGTTCTCGAACCCGCCGGCGTGGCGCGCCCCCTCGGTGTGGCGAGGCAAACCGCCCACGAGAACATGGGC
>JANPKP010000190.1:0-21354 GCA_031426095.1 Gemmataceae bacterium | reverse complement strand
CGGCCGCCAGCGTCATCGGCCGGGGCGTCTCCTTCTCGGACAGGTTCGGCCCGCGTTCGAGGAGCACGAGGGTGGCCGTTTTCACGGGTTTCTGGAAGGTCGCGTTCACCCGGACCGCCGACCCGGGGAGTCCCGACACCTCGCCGCGGGGGTGGGCCGCCTCGTACCGCTCCCCCTTCCGCTCGCCGGACGGCACGAGGCCGATGTACGCGGGGAAGACTTCCCACGCCTCCACGTCCTGCACCGCCGGCCGCGGCTCGAAGGCCACCGCCCCCGGCTCGTGGGTGCGGGCGTCGGCCAGCCGGGCGGTGAAGGTGAAATCGACCGACGACGGCGGCACCTTCGCCACGAACACCGCCGTGCCGTTCTCGCCCTCCGAGTCGAACAGGAGCGGATAGCGGTCCTGCGGCTGGCCCTTCGGCGTAACGGTGATGGTGCCGGCCATCGACGGGTTGTGCCGACCCGTGACGGCGTAGCGGACTTCGACCGCGTCGCCGCTCGGCCACAGGCCGACCGTCCGGTTGGCGAGGCTGATGGAGCGGGGGACGGCGACGTCCTGGAGCAACTGCCGCTTCAGGAGGGCGGCCATGACGGTACCGTGGAAGCCGAGGAGAAAGGCCCACAGGAGGACCACGGGGGCGAGGACGGCGAGCGCCCGGCCGACGCGGTTGTACTCGACGAGCCGGGTGAGCCGGTGCCGGCTGGCGGTCTCGGTCGCCTCCCGGGTGAGGGCAGCGATGAGGTCCGCCGACATGCCGGCCGTCTTGGCCCCGGGCCGGTTCAACTGGATGGCGGTGACGAGCCGGTGGTCGAACTCGGGGATGGCCTTCTCGGCCCGCCCGGCGAGGTCGTCGATCGGCGGGGCGGCCACCCACGGGCGGATGATCAGGGCGTAAGCCACTCCGGCGGCGAGCAGCACCTGCACGACGAGAAGCCCGACGCGGAACCACGCCGGCGTGTCCTCGTACTTGTCCCACAGGAAGTCGGCGTAGCACGCGACGGCCAGCGCGACGGCCGCCGCCGCGAGCCAGCGGGCCCCGCCCCATGCGAGGTGCACGAGCCTCTCCCGAAAGCGCCAGCGGTAAAGTTGCTTGAGCAGAGGTTGCATGGGTGTCGTTCTAATCCGGAAAATTTACCACAGAGTCACAGAGGACACCGAGAGGAGAAACACGCGAGAAATTGGAGGAGATTTTTCAAAACCCGATCTCGGTATTCCTCTGTGTTTGTCTCCGCTCCGTGTCCTCTGTGACTCTGTGGCTACTTGGTTTTCTGGAATCAACTTAGGCTGTTGAACTTCCGCAGGAGCCACTCCATCGACAGCAATCCGATCAGGAGGAACAACGGCCAGCGGTTCCACAGAAGGATTTCCTCCTTGTGAACGAAGGGCGAGAACTGCGGCTTCACCCCGTTCGGCAGCTTCAGCAGGTCTTCCTCGCGGTAGAACGCCCCGCCCGTGTCGGCGGCCAGCTTCCGCAGTTCGGGCTCGGCCATGCCGCCGGGGGAGAGTTCATGTTCCGGCGGGAGGCCGACGCGGTAGTCGAGGGTGGCCGCGTCGTCGTCGTTGTTCATCTTCAGTGAGAAGCGTCCCTCCGTGTTGAACGGCAGGGTGGCGACGTACTCGCCCGGCTGGCCCTTGAGCAGGTTGAAATCGACGCGGACGGAGCGGTCCTTGTCGTTCGGCCCGGCCCCGGCCCGCTCCAGGGTGGCCGACACCACGGCGTCGATCCGCGGCTTGTAGTCCTTCGTGAAGAGCCGGGCGAACACCTGCCCGGTGCCCCCCTTGACCGGCTCCGGGGTGGTGAGCGAGAGCTGCGTGAGCCGGGTGCCGACGGTCCGGGCGACGCCGCCGAGGTAGACCGCCTGGCTCCAGAAGCGGCCGAAGAACTTCTCGGCCTCGTTGAACCGCCACCGCCACGTCTCGTCCACCCCGACGTACAGAACGTACCCCTTGCCGTAGTAGTGCGAGGCCAGCAGCGGCATCGGCTTGCCGTCCTCCGACTTGGCCCGCGGGTGGGTCAGGAGCACTTCGGCCCCCGGCCGCAGGCGGGCGACCGGGAAGTGCCAGTAGAGTTCCGGCAGCGTCCGCCACGTCCGCTTGTTGTCGAACGGGTCTTCCTCCAGGCTCAGCACCTGGCTCCGCTCGCCGGCCGGGGTGAGCTGCGGGCGGTACGGGGTCGGCCGCTCGCCCGTGTCGATCGGCTGGCGGGGGGCGTCGGCCAGTTCCACCGGCAGCACCTTGTCGAGTTCCGTCTTGAGGAACGCCCCGCCGGCGTGGTTGCGGCCGGCGATGTGGATGAGCCCGCCCCCCTCGGCCACGAAGTCGCGGACGAACTCCTGCTGCGGCTTGGTGAGGAAGTCTTTCGGGAGGTCGCCGAGCACGAGCAGGTCGTACTTGTTCAGCTCCTCCTGGGTGGCCGGGAATCCCGTCACCCACGGCTCGCCGGAGTTCATCGCCTTCTTGTCGGCGTCGGTCAGGAAGAAGCTCGCCTGCACCCGCCGGTCGCGGAGGAGGCCCCGCTGGAGGAACTTGAAGTCGAACCGGGGGAGCGAGTCGATCACCAGGACCTTGATCTTGCGGTCCACCACCTGCACCGACTTGCTGATCGAGTCGGAGAGCGGCTCCGGCCCGCCGACGATCTGGACGGTGGTGGTCAGCACCTGGTCCTTCTTGTCGTCCCGGGCGTCGGCCTGCGTGGGCACGAACCCGAGGACTTCCCGCAGGTCGTCGCCTTCCTTGATGTCGACCTCCTTGCGGGCCACCTCGGCGTCGTTGAGCTTGAGCGTGATGAGGGCCTTCCCCTCCTTCACGCCCCGCACCCGGTAGCGGACCGGGACGGCGACCGTGTCGTTCACGAACAGGGTGTTCGGCACTCCCGCGTCGCGGATTTGCACCTGCCCGAACTGCGAGCTGCCGACGGCGTAGACGTGGACCGGGACCTTGAGCTTGGCGCACTCCCGGGCCAGGTCTTCGAGCCCGCGGCCGGTGCCGTTCTCGCGGCCGTCGGTGACGAACACGAGGGCGGCGGGAAGGGCCGGGTCGTTGGGGTCGCGGCCGAGCAGTTCGAAGCCGCTGGCCCCGATAGCCGTTTGCGGCTCGGTGGCCTTGAGGCCGGCGACCCAGCCGAACGTCTTGCCGTCCTTCCCCTCGCGGCGGGCCCCGAAGGTGGCCGCGTCGAGCGGCCCGACGTCTTTGAGTCGGTCGAGCAGGTTGAGCCGCTTGTTCGTCAGGGCGGCCTGGGCGATGGCGAGCCGGGACGGGTGGGCGGGCACGTCGGCCGGCAGGTCGGCCGACGTGGGGAGTTCCGGCGGTGCCTTGTCCGGCGGCACGAGGTCGAAGGCGACGGCCGTCCGCCACTGGTCGGCGGCCAGCGGACGGGGGTCTTCGCGGCCCATACTCGCGGACACGTCGATCAGCACGGCCACCGGCCGTGGGCTCTCGCCGCGGACCTCCCGTACCCACACCGGACGCAGGAGAAGGAACGCCACTGTGGCCAGGATCGCCATCCGCACCGCCGCCATCAGCAGCCGCGGCACGATTGCGAGCCGGCCGGCTTCCATGACGTAGAGCGCTCCCACGGCCCCGACCGCGAGGACCCCGATGGGGACGACGAGGTACGGCGACAGCCCGCCGCGGAGCGACAGTTCGGCGAACAGCGGGAGCGACGCGAACAGGTTCATCGGTACTCACTCGACCCTATGAAAGCCCGGGGACGGCCGCCCCGGGGTCGCTCACCACGCCTTGCCGCAGAACCACGCCCACGCCGACTCGGCCACCAGGAACACGAGCAGTAAGAGCAGCAACCACTCGGTCCACTCGGACGACACCCGCTGCTGGCCGACGGCCGCCTCGGTGCCGGCCCCGGCCTGGACCACGAACGGGGCGAAACCGAGCCAGTCCGTCATCTCTTTCTCGCTCGCTGTATCCAGGTTCTGCGACTCCCGGCCGTCCGGGTTGACCGCGAACGTCGCCCCCTTGTCGGCCGGCTCCCCCTCGGGCACCAGGGCGTAAACCCCCGGCACGGCCGTGTCGCCCGAAGACACCGTGAGCCGCTGCCCGGCCGCCGCCTGGGCCAGCCCGAGCCGCAGCCGCGACCCGTCCGGGCGGATCAGCTCGAACGGCTTCGTCGCCTCCGGCGGACTCCACGCCACCGCCTCTCCGGCCGTCTTCGTCCCGCCCGGCACCCTCCGCCCGGTCAGCTCCGACAGGGTGAAGAAGGTGAACGGGATCATGACATCGCCGCTCGAAAAGCTGCCCCACCGGCTGTCGAGCGAAGTCGTGACGAGAACGACTTCGCCCTCGCCGACGTACCGGGAGGCGACCAGCGGCAGCCCGTTCGCCGTCTTCACCAGCGTACGCCCGCCGGCCCCGCCTTCGACCGCCTTGAAGAGCCGGGTGAGCGAGACGTTCTTCAGCACCGAGCTGAACGGGGCGTCCGCGAACCGCTTGAGGTACGACGACGGATCGACCGACTCCGGGGCCGGCGTGTACGGGTACTCGGCGGCCGTCACCGACAGCTCACCGAGGTCGAACGGGAGGAGCTTCGACCCGCCGGACCCGAACGTCGCATTGTACCGCTCGGGCACCACGAGGTCGCCGAGGCCGATGACCAACCCACCGCCGTTGCGGACGAACCCGGCGAGCGCCTCCGCGAACTCGGGCGTTAGCCCGGCCACCCCCGGCTTGTCGTTCGACGACGACGGGACGTTCAGCAGGTAAACCACGTCGATGTTCGAGAGCATCGCCGGCGTAACCCCCTCGGCCGGCGAGACGACCGTGGGGTGGATGAAGTAATCCTTCCGCACGGCGTCCGTGACCGGGGCCAGGGCGTTGACCACGTAGTGACTGCCGCTGTCGGCCGGGTTGCGGGTGTCCGGGGTGCCATCGACCACCAGCACGTTCACCTTGTCGCGGACCAGGATCACCTGTTGGTACTGGTTGTCGCCCGGCAGGTCGTCGCCGCTCACTTCCACCGTCAGCAGCCGCGGCCCGGCCTTTTCCAGCTTGCCGGTGAGGGTGACGGGGATCGTCTGCTCGGGCTCGATCAGGGGGACGACCTTCTCCTCGCGGGTGAGCGGGCTGTCCTTGAACCCGAGCGACACCTTCACGTTCTCGATCGGCTCCTTGCCGGTGTTCCGCACCAGCACGTCGAACGGCACCCGCGTGTCCGAGTGGGGGATCACCGTCGGCATCGTCACTTCCTTCACGGCCACGTTCTTCAGCACCCGGTTCGGGGCCGAGCAGCGGACGAAGATGAGCGACGTTTCCCGCGGCCGGCCGTTCCCCTGCGGCGTGCCGGCCCGCAGCTCCTCGCACTTGGCCCGCAGCGCCCCGAGCTGGCGTTCGAACCCGGACTTCTGGAGGTCGCTGAAAAGGTACACCTCGCGGCTCGGGGCGATGCCGGCGTCGAGCACCGGGAGGGCGGCCGCGAACCCGGGGAGGAAGTCGGTCGAGAGGCCGGTCGGCTCGATGGTCTTGATGAGCTGGCGGGCCTGGTCGATGTTGCCGCGGGAGACGGGGCCGAGGAGGGTGGCCCGGTCGGCGCAGGCGAAGATTTGCACCGTCGAGTACGGCGGCAACCCGTCGAGGACGCCGAGGGCGGCGTCCGTCGCCCGGTCGGGGCGGGGTTTGTTGTCGCCGTCCTGGGCCCCCATGCTGTACGAGGTGTCGAACACCAGCACGGCGTCGACGCTCTCCCCCCGGCCGGCGGCCGCGGCCGACTGGCTCGCCGGCCGGGCCAGGGCGAGGGCCAGCAGCAGCAGCACGAGGCACCGCAGCGCGAGCAGCACCCACTCCTGGAACTTCAGCCGCCGGCTCGTCTGCTCGACCGACTGCTTGAGGAAGCTCATGGCCGCCCACGGCAGCGGCTTGTACCGGGCCTTGTAGAAGAAGTGCAGGGCGATCGGCACCGCGACCGCGGTCGCGCCGAAGAGCATCAGGGGGGCCAGCGGCGTGGGCATCGGGGAGGGACCTTCGGCGGGCGGCGGGGGCATCGGTGCAGGCGGGGGGTTACTTCTTCGACGCCATCCGGTCGCGGAGTGCCTTCGCCGTTGCCCAAGCGTCGAACCGCTTCCGCGGCTCGAACTCGGGCGTCGGCTCGTCGGTCTTGGCGAGCGTGACGACGACGACGACCCGCAGCGGCTTCGGGTCCGGCGTCGGCGGAGCTTTGAAGTCGAAAGGGATCGCCTTGAACTCCGTCGGCCGCTCCCCCCCCCCCTTGTTGAGCGCGATCAAGAGTTTGTCGCCTTCGAACTTGTAAATCGATTGATGAACCACGGGTTCCCGGTAGACTGGCCCGTCGGCCTTCACGGTCGCGATGACCCGCAGCGGCTCGCTCTTCTCGTCGGCCTCGATGGTATCGAAATGCTTGGGAGTCTTCTCCGGGTCGAGGGTGACGAGGGCGGCCTCCGTCCCCTTGCGGCCGGTGATGAAAAACAGGCTGCCCTTGAAGACGAACCTGACGGAGTCAAATTCCCCTATCGGCGGCGTGTCTTTGGGGTCGCCGGTGTCTACCGCCTCGACCTTCCACACGCCCTGTATCTTCTTCAGGTCGGCCGACATCGGTGGCGGATCGCCCTTGCCGCCGGCCGGTGTACGGCCGCAGCCGGTGAGACAGGGTAAGAACAATCCGAAAGCCACAACGATGAATGGGCGCATTTTGAATCCCAAGTGGTGGGTTACTTCCCCGCCCGCTCGTAGGTGAACACCAGCACGTCAGCCGCCGGGTCGAAACGCTTGGGCCGCTCGGCCGGCGGGCGGGTGAGGGCCACCCGCAGCGTTTCGCCGTCGAACTCGTACACGCCCCGCTGCACCACCGGCTCCCGCTTACCTGGGCCGAAGGCCACCGCCTCGGGGTTCCCGTCCGGGCCGAGCTGTGTCAGGTCGATCTCCGGCGGCGTCTTGTCGGCGGCGAGGGCGAGGCGGTATCGCTTCTCGAACACGCCCGACTTCGTCCGCCACTCGTCGCCGGCTACGGTCAGCCCCATCGCCCCGACCTTCGCGGGATCGACCGGCTCCCCGTTCGTGGACGCCGCGACCGCAATCCAGGTTCCTTGAAGGCGCTCCGGGTCTGGCTTCGGCTTCCCCGCGAACGCCCACCACGCGGCCACGCCCGCCAGCCCCAATGCCGTGACCCCAACGAGCCCCCGCCGCACCCGCTTGGTCATCGCCGGCCCACCTGGAGGCGGCGGATCAGGTACTCGCCTAGGGGGCCGACGAGCGGGCGGTCGGTCGTCAGGCGGACGTAATCGACGCCGCTGCTGTCGCACCCCTTCTGGATCGCCGCGAGGTACTCGTTCACCGCCTTCAGGTACGCCGGCCGAAGGAGGTGCGGGCGGGCCATCAGTTCCTCGAACCCTTCGAGGCCGATGAAGCGGATGTTGCCGTCGAGCGGGAACTCGACTTCGTCGCGGTGCAGAATGTGGAACAGGATGACCTCGTGCCCCCGGAACCGCAGGTGCCGCAGCCCCTTGACCACCGCCTCCACGTCGTCGAAGGCGTCCGAGATGACCATGACGATGCCGCGGCGGCTCACCAAGTCGGCGACCTGATCGAGGAGCGGCCCCATGTTCGTCTTCTCGACCGGCCGGCACTCCTGGAGCGTGTGCGTGATGGCATTGATGTGGGTCAAGTTGCCGCTCGCCGGCAGCTCGGCCCGCCACCCCGAGTCGAAGATGCGGAGGCTGACCGAGTCCCGCTGGCGGACGATCAGGTACGCCAGTGACGCGGCCAGGAGCTTGGCGTATTCCAGCTTGTTCGTGGCCCCCGACCCGTACCGCATCGACGCGCTACCGTCCACCAGCAGGTGGGCGATGAAGTTCGTCTCCTGCTCGTACTGCTTGATGGTGTACCGCTCGGACCGGCCATAGCTCTTCCAGTCGATGTGCCGAATGTCGTCGCCGGGGACGTACTCGCGGTGCTGGACGAACTCGACCGAGAACCCCTTGTACGGACTCTTGTGGTCGCCGACCCGCAATCCCTCGACCACCTGACGGGCCTTCAGGCCGAGGGCTTCGGCCCGGGCGAGGATGTCGGGTTGCAGGTAGTTCGTCGGCGGCATCGGGCGTTCCGGGGCGGGTGCGTGGGCGGGCCGAGACGGCGGCGGGCGGGGCGGTCGTGTTTTTTAGCCCCAACGGGGCGAACGGTAATAGCCGACCGGGGGTTACACCCCTGGCCATCAACGTCCGCCCCGTCGGGGCTGGAATACGCAATGGCGGCTACGCCGCCACCGTCTTCGCGGCGAGCTTGATGAGCTGCCGGATCACGTCCTCGATCGTCATCCCCTCGCTCTGGGCGGCGAAGTTCAGGATCAGCCGGTGGCGCATGATCGGCAGGGCCACGGCCACTACGTCGTCGCCGGCCACGTGGTTCGCCCCGCGGAGGAGGGCGTGGGCCTTCGCGGCCAGGATCAGGTTCATGCTCGCCCGCGGGCCGGCCCCCCACGTCAGCCACTTCTGGACGAAGTCGGCCGCCTCCGGGGTGCCCGGCCGGCTCAACCGCGTGATCCGCTTGGCGAACTGGAAGACCTTGTCCGACACCGGCACCCGGCGGACGATCTGTTGCAACCCCAGGATGTCGTCGCCGTTGAGCACGGAGTTGATCGACACCTTCGTGTCCGACGTGCCGGCCCGCATGATGAGTTCTTCCTCGGCGTCGGTGGGGTAGTCCACCTTGATCAGGAAGAGGAAGCGGTCGAGCTGGGCTTCGGGCAGCGGGTAGGTGCCTTCCTGCTCGATGGGGTTCTGCGTGGCCAGTACGAAGAACGGGTTCCGCATCGGGTGGTCGACGCCGCCGATGGAACATTTCCGCTCCTGCATCGCTTCGAGCAGGGCGGCCTGCGTCTTCGGCGGCGTCCGGTTAATCTCGTCGGCCAGCACGATGTTGGCGAAGATCGGCCCGGGGAGGAACTTGAACATTCGCTCGCGGGTGACGGGGTCGTCCTGGATGACCTCGCTACCGGTAATGTCCGACGGCATGAGGTCGGGCGTGAACTGGACACGCTTGAAGCTCAGGTCGAGGGCCTGGGCCAGGGTGCTGACCATGAGCGTCTTCGCTAGCCCGGGCACGCCCATGAGGAGGGCGTGGCTGCGGCAGAAGATGGCCATGAGGAGTTGGTCGACGACCTGCTCCTGCCCGATGATGACCTTGCCGATCTCCGACCGCAGTTTGCTGTGGGCGGCACGAAGCTTCTCGATCATCGCTACGTCGTTTTCGACGGCAAGCTGACTCATGGATGTGTCTCGGGCGGCGGGGAGAACTCAGGCGGGCAAAGCGAAAGTGAACTCACAGTAGCGGCCGAACCCTCACAACGCAAAGGTCCACCCCGGGTAAATTACGTAAATTTCCACCCCGGGGTTCGCCCAATGCCGTCCCGATCCGGTCCCGACCGATCAGGCCTTGCACGCGCACCCACGTCAGTCGTCGTTCTTTTCGTCGGTTTCCGGCTGGGGGTCGGCCGCCCAGAGGGCGGCGACCGTGCGGCGGTCCTTTCCGAGTCGCAGGCGGACCGGCATACCCTCCTTCAAGCCGCTCGCCTTGACGTCTCGCCCTGCGTGGCGGATTTTTGCGTCCGCGGCTAACGGGAAGGTGAGTTCGACCTTCCGCTCGTCCCGCCGGGCGGCGACGGTGAGGACGACGGTGACCGACCCGTCGGCCGGGTCGGCGGCCTTCACGGTCCCGTAGAATTCGTCTTTGGGGGCCTTGCCGTGGACGGCGAGGATCGACTTCTTGTCGGCGGACCAATCGAGTTCGGCGGACAACCCCGTCACGTCGTCGGCCCCGGAGGGCAACCCGTCCACCGTCACGGCGGCGTCCGCGGGCAGTCCGAACGTCAGCTCGAACTGTTCCCCGTCCTTGCCCTCGATCGAGACGGTCGCGGTCCCCTTGGCGGGGTCCATGGCTTTGACCTCGGCGTGGGAGCTGGCCCACCGGAGGTCGACGGCCGTCGCGGCCGTCCCGGACTTGCGGAGGACGGTGAGGTCCGCCCGCATGCCCGGCTTCGCGTCGGCCAGCGGGAACGCCTTGGCCGCGTACCGCACCGCGGCCGCCGGCTCCAGGGTGAAGGTGTAGTCGGCCTCCTTGTCGTCCTCTTCGACCGCGACGACGAGCGACCCTTTGGCGACATCGACCGAGCGGACCCGGCCCCGGACCCGCTCGGCCTCCGGTACGTTTTTGGCCTCGGTCGAGCCCCCCCCCGGCGGCGGGGCGTCCGCCGGGGCGACGGCCTTGGGCGGGTCCGCGGACACGGCGGACGGGCCGCGACCGACGGCCCCGATGCCGATAGCCCCGAACAGGGCGACCGCGGCGATAAACTTGTACGGCGTGACCATGTCTCGAAGGACCTCACGTGTGAGGGAATGGACCGGGTCCGAGGCCGCGACGTAGCGGCCGGACGATCTGACCGAAACGGCGGCGGCCGTCAACCGGAACGCGAGCCCGGGCGCGGCCGCCCCCACGGACGGCCCGACGACGCACGCCGCGAGCGCGAACTCGAGGGTGACGCCCCGCCGGCGGAGTCGCTCCCGCAACCTCTGTTTGCCCCGGTGGAGCCGCCCCCGGAGTTGGCCGTCGCTCAACCCCAGTTGAGTCGCCACGTCGTCACCCGCCCGCCCTTCCAGGTAGGACAGTACGAGCGGGGCCCGAATCCGGTCGGGCAGGCGTGCGAGTTCCTCGTCCAGCACGGCACGGAGGGCGTGCGTGTCGGACGGGACGGCTCCCGGACCCGGGTGGTCCGTCCACTCGGCCATACCCGGGTCGAGCGGACCCTCGCGTGACCGCCGGCGGGCGGCCGACGCGGCGGCCCGCCGCGACACCCGGCGGGCGACTTCGAACAACCACCCGCCGACGGAGTCGCGCCATCGCACGCACCCGGCTTTCTGGGCGAAGACCAGGAATGTGGCCTGGAAGGCGTCCTCGGCCGCGTGTGGGTCCCGGAGGAGTCGGCGACAGACGCCCATGACCATGGCGCCGTGCCGATCGACGAGTTCGGCGAAGGCCCCTTCGTCGTTGGCCCCGGCGAACCGGGCGGCGAGTTCGCGGTCGGGGGTGAACTCGCCGCCCGGCCGTTGGGCGAGGCGGAGAACCTGTCGGACCATCGGGGTGGTGAGGGGGGGCATACGCGACGGTCCCGGACCACGGCTGGGCGAACGGCTACCGATAATCATGATCGCAGCCGGCCGTCGCGCACGAAAGTAATCCGGAAAATCACTTTCGGCCTTTGAGGTGCTTGTCGAAGAAGGCGGCGATCTTGGCCTGGTTCTCGGCCGACGCGAAACCGGGCCCGCCGTGCCCGCCGCCCTTCACCACCACCAACTCCACCTCCACGCCGGCCTTCTTCAAGCCCGCCACGAGTATTTCACTCTGGTCGAGCGGCACAAGCGTGTCCTTGTCGCCGTGGACGATGAGGACGGGGGCGTCGTCCTTCGTGGCGTAGGTGATGGGGTCGGCCTTGACCGCTAGCTCTTTCTTGTCGGCCGGCTTGCCACCGAGCAGCTTGGTGATGGGGCTGTCGGCCGCCCCGCCGGAGAGCTTGAGCAGGTCGGTCGGCCCGAAGAAGTCGCAGACCGCCTGCACGCGGCTCGAAACGTCCTTGTTCGGGCCGTCGCCGTTGAGCTCCTTCGCGTCGCCGCTGGTCCCGAGCAGGGCGACGAGGTGGCCGCCGGCCGACGCCCCCCAGACCCCGAAGGCGTCCGGGTTGAGGTTGTGTGTCTTGGCGTTCGCCCGGAGGTAACGCACGGCCGCCTTGCAGTCCTCGATCTGGGCCGGGAAGACGGCCTGCTGGCTCAGCCGGTAGTTGATGGAGGCGACGGCGTACCCCTTCGTGAGCAGCATGAGGGCGGGGCCGCCGCCATCCTTGCTCCCGGCCTGCCACCCGCCGCCGTGAATCCAGATGACCAGCGGTAGCGGGCCGTCGGCCTTCGGGACGTACAGGTCGAGGGTGTTCCGCTCGCCGTGTGTGGCGTAGGCGAGGTTGCGGTGGGCGGTCACGCCGTCGGGCAGCTTCGGCCCCTTCGTTGGGGCCTTTTCCTGTGAATGGACAGTGGGCACTGTGGCGAACATGACGAGCAGCAGGCCGGCGGCGGGAAGGCGTGCGACCACTGCAATTCTCCGGGGGAAGGACGCGGGCGAAAATGTTCCCTTGCCACCAGGCGGCGGCCGATTACAATTGCCCACGTGCGGGATTGGTATATCGGCTGTGCCCAGCCTTCCCAAGGCTGTGAGACGGGTTCGACTCCCGTATCCCGCTTTTCATCACATCCGCCCATCTCTTTACAACAGCTCCCGGTTCATCCCTTCACGTTGGTATGGCAGGTGCTTGTCTTGCACCGCGTTCGAGTTCCCACACTCGAGGCACTCCGTCGCGGAGGAACAACCATGCCGAATGACCTGAACAAGATCGAAGAGCCGCAACCGGCCGAGAGCCATTGGATGACGCAGAACCCGGAAGCCCAGCCGGCACGCGACGCAGTGGCCGGCCTTCCGCGAATGGTGCTGGAGACGCAGTCGCGACTCGGCCCGGACGCTACCCCGGAGGCCGTCTCCGCCGAACTCCAGGCCCGCGGCGTCGATGCCTCCCCGGACGACGTGAGGGAGTGCAGCCGTCACCCGTATTGAGAGTGTTTCTGGAAAGCGACCCCGGCGTTCCCACGGGCGGCGGCCCACCCCGCGGCGGAACTTACGTCAAATCTCGCGGCCCGACACGCCGCCGGGCGGTTCGACGTAACCCCATAAGCCCGACCCCACCTGGTAACGCCCGATGTCGCTGCAGAGTCAGGCGTTGCGTCCGATCACAGGGTCAACTTTACCGCATGTTTGCGGGGCGGTTTCCGCAAGGCTGATCCCATCAAGCCGTTGCGGCGTTTCGATCGCCCCGCGCTGGGAGAGTGCGGTAAAGCTCGGACTCCAGTCCAAATCCACTGGATCGACGTAACTCCGCCACGTCCGACGGCCCGGTTCGGTTCTCGAACACACCCTGACGCCGAGTGGTAGAACGCGAGACGCCCCGGGTGGCTTACCCGGGGCGTCTCGCGTTTCACCTCTCGGCCCGGCGTTACTTGCCGGCCTTGTCGAGGGCTTTCACCATTTCGAGGTGTTCCTTAAGCGTGGGCAGCGACTTGGTGGCGAACGCCTTGAGGTCGGCGTTCTTGAGGCTCTTGCTGGCGGCCGTGAAGAGGGCGATGTCCTCCTCGTGGTCCTTCACCATGTGCTTGACGTACTCGCGGTCGAGGCCGGTGCCGGCCATCTCCTTGAAGCGGTTCGTCTCCTTCAGCTCCTTCTCCATCATCGCCTCGGGGACGGCGATGCCGGCCGACTTGGCGGCCACCTTCAGCTCCTCGTTCGCCTTCGTGTGGTCGGCGATCATCTTCTCTGCGAAGGCCTTAACGGCCGGGTCGGCGGCCTTGTCCTTGACGATCTTGGCCAGCTCGACCTCGTGCATGCCGCCGCTCGCCGCCTTCTTCACAAACGTCTCGTCCGTCAGCTTCATTTCTTTGTCCGCCGCGGCCCCGGTCGCGGTCAGGCCGGCGACGACTGCAGTGGCACAGGCCGCCTTGAAGATGTTCGACATGGTGTGTCTCCGACAGTGAAGAGGGGATTCGACTGGCCGGCGGTACCGGCACAGTTGTTTAGATCATAGGCAATCGACGTGCCGGGTTTGTGGGGAGTGCCGGTCGTGCGGAAGGCGATTCGCGGCACCGACCAATCACATCGGTTGAGCAACTGGTCGTCGGCGGCGGGCACGGGGTTGCGCGGGCCCCCTTTCGGGTGAATTCTTGCGTGCGGGGGCGGTGGGTCGTATCGTGACCCGCATGGCCGCCCGAGGGGTGCCCGTCGCACCCGGCCCGGAGCAGCCGCCCGACCCGGCCGAAGGGGGCACGACAGCATGGCCACGCCGCTCACCGTCGTCATCTTCGGGGCGTCCGGCGACCTGACCTCCCGCAAGCTCATCCCCGCCCTGTACCAGCTCTCGCACAAGGGCCGCCTGCGGGCCGATGCCCGGGTGGTGGGTGTCGCCCGGTCACCGTACACCGACGAGTCGTTCCGCGACATGATGGCCGAGAAGGTGAAGAAGGCCGCCGGGGCCGAGGGGTTCGACCCGGCCAAGTGGGCCGCCTTCGCCGCCCGCCTCCACTACGTCGCCGACGACGTGACCAAGCCCGGCGGCACGGCCAAGCTGGCCGACTGGTTCAAAGCGAACGAAGGCGCGGGCGGCGGCGACCGCCTCTATTTCCTGTCGGTCGCGCCGGAACTCTACACCTCGCTCGGCGGCACACTCGGGGAGGTCGGGTTCAACAAGGAGGAGGGCGGCTTCCGGCGAGTCGTCATCGAGAAGCCGTTCGGCCACGACTTGGCCAGCGCCAAGGCACTGAACCAGGCCCTCCACAAACACTGGCGGGAGGACCAACTTTACCGCATCGACCACTACCTCGGCAAAGAGACGGTGCAGAACATACTCGTCTTCCGCTTCGCCAACACCCTGTTCGAGCCGCTCTGGAACTACCAATACATCGACCACGTCCAGATCACCGTGGCCGAGCAGGTGACGGTCGGCAACCGGGGCGGGTACTACGACGGCAGTGGCGTGCTCCGGGACATGTTCCAGAACCACATCCTCCAGGTGATGACGCTGGTGGCGATGGAGAACCCCGTCCGGGCCACCGCCGACACGCTCCGCAACGAGAAGATGAAGGTCCTCGACTCGATCACCGTCATGGACGAGGCCGAGGCGTTGAAGCGGGTGGCGGTCGGCCAGTACGCCGGCTACCACAAGGAGAAGGACGTGCCGGCCGAGAGCAGGACGCCGACCTACGCGGCCGTGCGGCTGGAGGTCGAGAACACCCGGTGGAAGAACGTTCCGTTCTACCTGCGGAGCGGGAAGGGGCTCAAGGGCCGCTACAGCGAGGTGATGATCCAGTTCCGCTGCCCCCCGCACATCATGTACAAGCTCCCGCCGGGTGAAATCCTCCAGTGCAACCGGATGAAGCTCGTCATCCAGCCGAACGAGGGCATCCACCTCAACTTCCAGACGAAGGTGCCGGCCGTGGACGGGGTGCGGTTGCAGCCCCGCGACCTGTCGTTCGAGTACAAGGAGGCCTACGCCGAGGAGCCGATCCCGGAGGCTTATGAGCGGTTGCTCCTCGACGCCGTCCAAGGCGACGCCTCCCTGTTCATGCGGAGCGACGAGATCGAGCGGGCGTGGGAGATCATGGACCCGATCATCAAGGCCGTCGGTCGCCCGGACGCCCCGCCGCTGGACGAATACGCGGTCGGCTCCGAAGGCCCGGCCGGCGCGAGCAAGCTCCTCGACGAGACGGGTCGTAAGTGGCAGCCGATCCCCTGACCCGGACTCCCCACTCTCCCCGGAGCGCCGATGACCCGCCTCCTGCTGGCCGCCGTGGTCGTTGTCGCGGCGGCCGACCCCGCCCCGGCGTCCGACCCGAACCCGTTCGAGGCCCACGGCCGCCTCCGTGTGGCGAAGGCCGGCACGCACCTGGAACACGCCGACGGTACCCCGTTCTTCTTCCTGGCCGACACCTGTTGGACGGGGCCCGCCCTCAGCTCGCCCGACGACTGGCAGGTGTACCTCAAGGACCGCACCGCCAAACGCTTCACGGCCGTCCAGTTCAACGCCGTCAGCCCGTGGCGGGCCGCGCCGACCGATGCGGAAGGCCGGACCGCGTACACGATTGCCCACGGCAAGTTGACGCCGAACGAGGACTACTTCAAGCGGCTCGACGCCCGCCTTCAGGCGATCAATGACGCCGGCTTGCTTGCGGTGCCGGTGCTGGCGTGGGCCCACAAGAAGGGCGACGCCGGCTTCGACCTGACGGACGAGCAGGTCGTCGCGCTCGTCCGCTTCGAGGTCGATCGCTACAAGGACAAGCACTGCCTGTTCATCCTCGCCGGCGACGCCCGCTACACGCCGGAGGAGGCCGCCCGGTGGAAGCGGATCGGCCGGGCCGTGTTCAAGGACCACCCGGGCTTGCTGGTGACGACCCACCCGACGGGCACGAACTGGCCGTGGAAGGGGTGGGACGACGAGCCGTGGCTGAACGTCCTCGGCTACCAGAGCGGGCACGGCGATGGCGACAAGACGTGGGCGTGGCTGACGGACGGCCCGCCGGCCGAATACGGCCGGCAGAAGGCCTGGAAGCGGCCGGCGCTCAATCTCGAACCGCCCTACGAGGCCCACAACGCCTATCAATCCAAAAAGCCGCACAGCGACTACAACGTCCGCCGGGCGACCTACTGGAGCCTGCTCGTCCACCCGCCGGCGGGCGTGACCTATGGCGGGCACGGCGTCTGGAGCTGGCACACGAAGCCCGGCAAGGGGCCGACCGACCACGAGTCGACGGGCGTGGCGAAGGTCTGGCGGGAGGCGCTCGACCTCCCGGGGGCCGGGCAGATGGCCCACGTCCGCACGCTCTTCGAGTCGGTCCCGTGGACGCAACTGCGGCCGACGCCCGACCTGCTCGCCCAGGACAAGGCCGACCCGTCGAAGTTCGTGGTTTGCGCTTCGACGCCCGACGGCAAAGTGGTGGTGGCGTACTTCCCGGCCGGGGCGAAGGCGGCGTTCGTGCCGTCGGGGCTAACGCTCAACACGTCTCAAAAGACCTGGTTCGACCCGCGGACAGGGGCGGCGAGGCCGGGCGATTTGACCCCGCCCGACGTCGCGAACGACTGGGTCCTGGTGGTACGCTCATGACACCCCCGACCACGCCGCTCGTCGGCATCATCATGGGCTCGAAGTCGGACTGGGACACCCTCCGGCACGCGGCCGTCGCCCTCGACCGCCTCGGGGTGCCGCACGAGGTGCGGGTCGTATCCGCCCACCGCACGCCCGACCTCCTGTTCGACTACGCGGCCTCGGCCGAGGGGCGGGGCCTCGAAGTCATCATCGCCGGGGCCGGCGGGGCGGCCCACCTGCCGGGCATGTGTGCCGCGAAAACGTCGCTACCCGTGTTCGGCGTGCCGGTCGAGTCGGCCGTCCTGCGGGGGGTCGATTCGCTCCTGTCGATCGTCCAGATGCCGGCCGGGGTTCCCGTCGGCACCCTCGCCATCGGCAAGGCCGGTGCGACGAATGCGGCCCTGCTGGCGGGGGCGGTTCTGGGGAACAAGTACCCGCTGATCCGCGACGCCGTCCGCGACTTCCGGGCCAAGCAGACGCAGGCGGTTTTGGAAAACCCTGACCCGAGGGACGGGTGAGCATGCGCGTCGGAATTCTCGGCGGCGGGCAACTCGGGCGGATGATCGCCCTCGCCGGGCACCCGCTCGGCGTCGCCTGCACCGTGCTCGACCCGTCGTTCGACCCGTGTGCCGGCCCCGTCGCCGGGCACGTCCGCGGCGAGTTCGACGGCGACTTCCTCGCCCTGTACGAACTCGCAAGACACTCCGACGTGATCACCTACGAGTTCGAGAACGTCCCCGTCGAGACGGCCCGCTGGCTCGCCGCCCGGGTGCCGGTCTATCCGCCGCCGAAGGCCCTCGAAGTGTCGCAGGAGCGGCTCGCGGAGAAAACATTCTTCCGCGACCTCGGCATTCCTACCCCGCCGTTCGCCCCGGTCGATACGCGGGATCAGTTCGACGCCGCCGTCCGCAACATCGGCCTGCCGGCGGTCCTGAAGACACGCCGCTTCGGCTACGACGGCAAGGGTCAGGTCGTGATACGAACGCCGGCCGACGCCGAGGTCGCGTGGACCCGCCTCGGCGGCCGGCCGCTCATCCTCGAAGGGTTCGTCTCTTTCGACCGCGAACTCTCCCTCATCGCCGTCCGCGGCCGTGACGGGGCCGTGGTCTGTTACCCGCTGGTCGAGAACGTCCACATCGACGGCATCCTCCACCGTTCGGTTGCTCCCGCGGAGAACACGGATGAGGAGCTGACGGAGCGGGCCCAGGAGTACGCTTCGCGGGTGCTTTCGGCCCTCGATTACGTGGGTGTGCTGACCATCGAGTGGTTCCAGGACGGGCCGCGACTGCTGGCGAACGAGATGGCCCCGCGGGTCCACAACTCGGGCCACTGGACGACGGAAGGGGCGTGGACGAGCCAGTTCGAGAACCACCTGCGGGCGGTCTGCGGGTTGCCGCTCGGACGGGCCGACGCGGTCGGCTACGCGACGATGTACAACTTCATCGGCCGTGTGCCGCCGGCGGCCGAGGTGCTGGCCGACCCGGTCGCCCACCTGCACGTCTACGGCAAGCCCGACCGCCCGAACCGCAAGGTCGGCCACGTTACGCTGCGGGCCGGCGCCCGCGTGGAACTTCTGGCGAAACTCCCCGCCTGGGACGCCGCGTTCGCCCGCCCGGACCAATCGACCGTCTCGGGGGAGTGCCGATGATCGTCGCCGATTCGGCTGCCGACCTCCCCACACCGACCGGCCCGATGCGGACGTATTTCTACACTCCGCTCGAGCCCGGCCGTCCGCCGCAACCGCGGCCGGGGTTGATCCTCTACTCGGAAATCTTCCAGCAAACGCCGCCCGTCCGCCGGCTCGCGGTCACGTTCGCCTCGCTCGGCTATGTCGTCGCCGTGCCCGAGGTGTACCACGCCCACGAACCGGCCGGGTGCGTCCTCGGGTACGACGACGCGGGCAAGAACCGCGGCAACGCCCTCAAGCAGATCATTCCCCTGAGCGACTTCGACGCCGACGCCCGGGCGGTGGTGGACGCCTTGATGGCCCGCCCGGACTGCAGCGGCCGCGTCGGGGCGGTCGGCATCTGCCTCGGCGGGCACCTCGCGTTCCGGGCCGCGCTGCTGCCGGACGTGCGGGCGACCGCGTGCTTCTACCCGACCGACGTCCACACGAGAACGCTCGGGAAGGGCGGCGAGGCCGATTCGCTTGCGAGGGCGGCGGACATCCGGGGCGAACTGCTCTTCGTGTTCGGCCGGCAAGACCCGCACGTCCCCGCGGCCGGCCGCCGCAAAATCTACGACGCCCTCGAAGCGGCCGGGGCGTGGTTCACCTGGCACGAGTTCAACGCAGCCCACGCCTTCCTGCGGGACGAGGGGGACCGGTACGACCCGTCCGCCGCCCGCGCGGCCATCGGCCTCGCCGCCGACCTGTTCGCCCGCACGCTGTAGGCCGACGGATGCAGCACTTCGACTTCGTGGTGGTCGGGCAGGGGCTGGCCGGCACGGCCGTGGCATGGCACCTCCGGTGGGCCGGCCGCCGCGTCCTCGTCCTCGACCGCGAACAGCAGAGTACCGCCTCCCGCGTCGCCGCCGGGCTCGTCACCCCCGTCACCGGCAAGCGACTGGCGCGGAGCTGGCGGTATGACGAAGCGTGGCCGGAAGCCGTGGCGTTCTACGCCCGCGTGGAGGCGGACCTGGGGTGCCGCTGCTTCCGCGTAGGGCCGGCCGTTCGTCTGTTCCGCGACGCGGCCGAGCGGGCGAGGTACGACCGGCGGGCGGGAACGATCCTCGGCGGCTTCGTCCGCGATCCCGCACCGCCGATCAACCCCGAATTCTTGCACGCCAATCACGGGGCCTTCCAAATGTCCCCCGCCGGCCGCCTCGACTGCGGCCGCTACCTTGACGCCTCCCGCGCTCACTTCGCCCGCGACGGCGGCTACCGTCGTGCCTGCTTCGACCCGGCCCGCGATCTCGACCTGTCGGTTGAGCGGATTCGCCTCCCCGAACTCGGAGTAACGGCCGAAGCTATCGTGTTCTGTCAGGGCATCGCGGGGCGGGGCGACCCGTGGTTCGCTAGCGTCGGCCTCCTCCCGGTGAAGGGCGAAGTGCTGACGGTCCGGGTTCCCGAGTTGGCCGAGCGACGGGTGCTTCACACGAACGTCTGGCTCGCCCCTATCGAAGGCGACACCTATCGGGCCGGTGCGACCTACGAGCGCGAGCCCACCGACGACCACCCGACGGCCCGCGGGCGAGCGGACATTACCTCCCACCTCGTGGGCATGATGCGTCCGACCTTCGAGGTGGTCGATCACACGGCCGCCGTGCGACCCGTTTCGCCCGACGGCCGGCCGTTCGTCGGCACCCACCCGGGCGACCAGCGAGTCGTTTACCTCAACGGCCTCGGTTCGAAGGGGGCGTTGCACGCGCCCTCTCTCGCTGCCACACTCTTGGCTACCCTTACGACCAAGACGGTGATCGACGCGAATGTTGACGTTCGGCGGACTATGAGATCCTGACTCGGGGCGTTTCAAGAAAGAAGTAAGTGGTGCGTCCGCCAAGTTATCGAACAGGCGGCGGGGCGGCGAACCCGCCGGACCGTCGCGGCCGGTGGCGGCGGCGGCGGCCCCACACGAACGGGTGCCGGTGGGCGTTCCAGTACGCCGTCGCCTTCTCCACCGCGGCGGCGACCTGGCCCCACGTCTCGAACCGCCGGCCCTTGAGGGCGAGCGACCGGAGGACCTGCCACCGCGGCCCGACCAGGTTCGGGTAGGCCGCCGCGACCGGCCGGAACACGAACCCCCACCGGGGGTACGCCGGGTTGGACAGGGGCACGTCCCGCGACCCGTGGGCGGCCAGGTTGCCGGGGGCGGCGTACACCCGGCCGGCGCCCGCGGGGAGCCGCCGCTCGACCCGCTCCCAGGAAGTCGATCCCGTTCGCCCCCGTGCGGGCCGGGTACGGGCGGGCGAACGCCTCGCCGGTGGCCGGGCGGAAGGCCCCGAACACGTACCCCTTGGCCCGGCGGCCGTAGTCCGCCGCCTGCCTCGCCCGGGCGGCCGGCCGTTCAACGGGCACCGGGCCGAGGGGTTCGCGGCCGGGGAAGCTCTGAGCCGCCCCCGGCCCCATCTCGTCCGGGCAGACGACGACCGGGCCGTCCGGCGGGGCCGTGTCGAGCGCCGCGGTGGCCGCTTTTTTGTGCGAACGCCGGGCCCACGCGGGACCCGAACCACGTCTCCTGGGCCCGCCACCGGAGGCCCTCGGCCGGCAACAGGCCGTCGATCCGGGGCCGCTCGACCGGGATGCCCTTGTGCCCGGCCGGGTACGCCGCCAGCCGGTCCGGGGTCCGGCACCCGAACGGCCGCCCGAGGTCGTCCGGGTTGGTCAGGGCGGCCGCGACCACCTCGGCCTTCTGGTCGGCCGTGGAGGTGGCCGGGCGGCCGGTCCGCGGGTCGTCGTACGGGCCCGCGGCCCGACCCGGTTGAACCGCCGGGGCCGGCCGTAGACGGCGGTCCGGGACGCCCCGGGCCGCCGGGCGAGGGGGGCCGGCTTCTCCCCGTCGGCCAGGCCGACGGGGGTCGCCGCCCGCTCGACGACCCGGGCCTGGGTCTTCCGGGACCGGGCGAGGTCGGCGAGTTCGGCCCGCTCGTCGGGGGTCATGTCGCGGAGACGCGGGGGCTTCCAGACGCGGCGGGGGATGCGGCACATCCTGTGGCGGGAGGAGTGCCGGGCAAG
>JANPKP010000189.1:0-4719 GCA_031426095.1 Gemmataceae bacterium | reverse complement strand
CGTTGCAACGGGTGGGCTTTAGTCCTCGTCCCCCTCCGCGTCCGCGTCCGTGGCCGCGTCCGCATCGCCGTCCGGCTTCTCGTCGTCCGCGGCCGGCAGCACCTTCGTCAGCGGCGAGAGGGCCTTGCGGACGATGTCCCGCATCGTGTCGAGCGGCGGCACCTTCCCGGTGAACAGCTCGAACTGGCGGGCGGCTTGGCGGACGAACATGTCCACGCCGGTGATGGCGTCGCACCCGCGGGCCTTCGCCTCGCGGATCAAGAGCGTCGTTTCCGGGTTGTAAATCGTGTCGAAGACGATGCCGCCGGGCTTGAGGACGCTGGCGTGGATCGGCGACTCGTCCACGTTCGGGTGCATCCCCACCGGCGTGCAGTTGACCAGCACCTCGAAGCCGATGCTGTGGCGGGCCTGCCAGTCGACGAACCGGCACCCGGCGGCCGCGGCCAGGTCTTTGGCCCGCTCCTCCGTCCGGCTCGCGATCGTGACGTGCGCTCCCTCCTTGTGCAGGGCGTGGACGACCGCCCGGGCCACGCCGCCGGCCCCGAGGACGAGGACGCGCATCTGCCCGAGTTCCTCCTTCTTCCCGGCCGCCGCCCGCTCCGCCAGCCGGGCCTTGAGCGAGTCGGCCGCGGCCGTGTAGTCGGTGTTCGCGGCCACCCACTTGTTGCCGTGGCGGACGAGCGTGTTCGCCGCCCCCGTCGTGCCCACCGTCGGGTCGGCTTCCTTCGCCAGCTGCGCCGCCGCCTCCTTGTGCGGGATGGTGACGCTGTACCCGTCCACCGGCACGCACCCGTACTGCTCGACCGCCCGGGGGAAGAGGCCGCGGGGCACCCGGAACGGGAGGTACAGGGCGTTCACCCCCATCCGCTTGAACATGTGGTTGTGCAGCAGCGGGCTGAGGCTGTGTCCGAGCGGGTCGCCGGCCACGCCGAAGACTTGCGTGTCCGCCGTGATCGACCGCACCGGGTAGGTGGTGCGGAACTCGTCGAGCGACGGCAGCCCGGGGGCGATGCCGCGCTCCTTGTTGAACGCCGCGTAAATCCACGGGGCCCCGAACTTCAGGGCCAGGAACCGGCTCGGGGCCCCCACGTCGCCCATGCAGAAGGCGACCGTCGGCTTCGGGGCCGTTTGCTGGAGCTTCATCACCCGGGCCACGTCGCTCGGCTTCTGGGCGGTGACGGCGAGCTTGACCACGTCGCCGTCCTGCTTCAGCATCCCGGCGTATATCTCCTCGAGGTTGTCGGGCGTCTCGTGCAGGTTGTGGTAGCTGAGGATGCGCTTGACCTTGCCGAAGCGGCGGACCTCGGCGGCCACGTCGGTTTCCAAATCGACCCACTCGAACGCCCCGGACACGATCGCCTGCCGGAGGATCGCCAGCCGCTCGGGCTCGGTGCCGCTGAACCGCCCGCCGTCCGACGGCCGCCGGAGGGTGGCGACCCACGGGCAGGTCTTGAGCGGGGCGAGCCGCTTGAAGTCGACCGCCTTGGCGAGGAAGTCGAGCCGCAGCTCGATGAACTTCGCCCCCCGCTTGACCGACTCGGGGAGTTCGGCCACGACCATCTTGTGCCGGGTCCGGCCGATCACCACCAGCACCCGGTCCGCGTCCGGCACCATGACCCCGCCCTCCCCCGCCGCGCCCACGACCACGATGTGCCTGTCAGGGTACGCCCGGCCCCGCGGCCCCGCAAGTTCCCCGGGCGGCCGCGGCCGTCACTTCGCCTTGTAGCGGTAGGCCCAGACGGAAGTGCCGTCGATCACCACGAAGGCGTTGTGGGCCGGGTCGGCGTAGGCCAGCCGCTTGTTGCCGGTCGGCATCGCGGCCCCCTCGGGGGCGAGCTTGGTCCACGCCCCCGCGTCCGGGTCGTAGGCCCACAGGGCGTTCGTCTTGAACTCGATCAGCAGGCCGTGCCCGCTGGCCGCGTCGTGGTACATCGGGGAGAAGGCGTCGTGCCCGTAGGGGGTGCGGCCGTCGGCCTTGTCGCCGGTGCGGACCTTCGTCCAGGCGGCGGTCTTCGGGTCGAAGTGGAAGGTGTCGTAGTGCCGGTGGACGACGACGAGCTTCCGCTTCGGGTCGTAGTAGCCGACCTGCTCCGGGCCGGGGGCGGCGTCCTCGAACGCCTTGCCGCCGCCGTTCGCCTTGAGGTCGGCCCACGTCCCGGCTTGGAAGTCGAAGGCCCAGGTTCCGCGGGTCTGCCAGTTGTTCGCGTGCCACAGGGTGCCGCGGCCGGGGACGTACTCCAACATGCCGCCGAAGATGGCCGTGGGGTACGGCCTGGCGGCCTTGAGAGGCTTCCAGGCGCGGTCGGCCGGGGTGAACGCCCACAACGGTGGGCCGGGGTCGAGGGCGGCCGGGTCGCCGCCGAGTTGGACGGCCGCCTTCGCCCGCTCCGTCACCCAGGTGTTCAGGAAGAGGAGGGCCTTGTGGTCGGGGTCGTAGGTCAGCCCCCACCAAGTATGGGCGATGATGCCCGGGCCGCCCCGCTTGGTGACGAACGTGCCGTCCTTGAACAGCACGTCGGAGGCGTCCTTCCCCAGGCCGAGGTAGTCGCGGGGGTTGTCCGGGGCGTAGAGCATCGCCCAGGCGAGGGCCCCCAGGTCGAACTCCCAGACGTCGTTGATGCGGTGGGGGACGGCGTGGTTGGCCCCGCAGAACAGGGCCCGGTTGCGGTCGGCCGCCCACGCCATCTTGATGCTGAAGTCGCGGCCGCGGGGGCCGTTCTTGTGCAGGTCGAAGCGGCGGGCGGTGTCGTTGAAGTCGCCTACGACGGCGGCCGGCCCGAGGGCGACCGCGTGGTTGGGCTTGAGGGCGGAGAGCGCCGCGAGGGCGGCTTCGTTCGGCGGGAGGTGCGGTTCGGGCCGGACGGCGGGGGCCGGCGGGGCCGCCCCCAGCGCGAGGCCGGCCAGGAGTGCGAAGGGTGTCACGGGCGTCCTCCGGGGCGGGCGGCGGCCCGGCCGGCGGCCGGGGTCAGACCTTGCTGGCTTCCTTGTACATGACGTGCTTCCGCACGACCGGGTCGTACTTGCGGATCGAGATCCGCTCCTTCGTGTTGTTCCGGTTCTTCTCGCTGAAGTAGCAGTGGGCGCTGGCCTCGCTCACGAGCTTGATCGTCGAGCGGGCTTCTTTCGACTTGGCCACGGGTCGTCCTCCACCAAAGCACGGGCGGCCGGCGGCGGCCGGCGGTCAGGCTGGCTAATTTAGCAACACCCCGCCCGCCCGGCCAGCCGAAGGCCGATTTCCGCCTTGCCCCCCGCCGCCGGCCCGGGTATCCGTCCCGGTTCTGTCCGCCGCCACGTACCGTTCCCCCGCCCGGTGTGCCGATGCCCGCCGCGTTCGCCGTCGGTTTGGCGTTCCTCCTGCCCGCCGCCGCGACGTGCGCCCTTTACGTCGTCCCGACGCTCGCCGGCTTCTGGCCCCGCCGCCGGAGCGCCCCCGGGAAGGGGCTCTCGTTCGCCGTGCTGATCCCGGCCCACGACGAGGAAGCCGGCCTGCCCGCGACCCTCCGCTCCGTGGCCGCCGCAGAATACCCGCGGGAACGGGTGCGGGTGATAGTGGTCGCCGACAACTGTACCGACGGCACCGCCGCCGTGGCCCACTCCCACGGCGTGCGCTGCCTCGAACGGCACGACCCGGACCGCCGCGGGAAGGGGTTCGCCCTCGCCTTCGCCCTGCCGCACGTCCTCGCCGCCGGGCCGGACGTGGTGCTCGTCCTCGACGCCGACTGTGAGCTTCACCCGGCCGCCCTGCGGGAACTCGACGCCCGCCTCGCCGCCAGGGCCGACGCCGTGCAGGCGGCCGTCCGCTCGCGGAACGCCGACGACGGCCCGGGCGGGTACGTCGCCGCCGTGGGCACCGCCATCGACAACGCCGCCGCCGCCGGGCTCGACCGGCTCGGGCTTTCCGTCCCGCTCCGGGGCACCGGCATGGCCTTCCGGCGGGGCGTGTTGGAAGCGGTCTCGTGGGACGCCCATTCCGTGGTCGAGGACGCGGAGTACGGCGACCGGCTGGCGAAGGCGGGAATTCGTGTGTGCTTCGCCGGGCGGGCGGTCGTGGCGTGCGAGGCCCCGGCCGACGTGGCGGCCCTCGTCCGCCAGCGCCGCCGGTGGCGGGCGGCGGTGGCCCTCCCGGGTCAATCGGTGCTGTTGCGGTCGGCGGTGAGCAAGCCGCTGGTGCTGGCCCAACTCGCGGCGGCGGGGGCGGCGTCCGTCGCGGCGTGGCTCGTCGCCCCGTCCCCGGGCACGCTCGGGTGCGTCGCCGGGGCCGGCGTTCTCGCCCTCCTCACGGCGGGCGTGTACGGGCGGGCGGTGCTGGAAGTGGGCCTCAGTCGGCACCGCGTCCGCCTCCTGCTCGCGGCCCCGGTGGTGGTCGTTCGGCTCGGCTGGCTGACGCTCGCGGGTCTGGTCCGCCGGCCCCCGACGACGTGGGACCGCACGCCCCGCGACAACCGGAATCAAGCTGGCCGGCGGGCGGCATGATCCGCCCCACGCGGCCCCACCGGTTCAAACGCTGGCTTTCGACCTGGGGTGGGTGGTCGGAACCTCTCCCCCCGGCCCCCTCCCCTAAGAAGGGAGGGGGAGAACGACGCGATCTTTCCCCCCCTCCCTTCTTAGGGGAGGGGGCCGGGGGGATAAGTTTCGGCCACCCCACCCACGGACTAAACCCTGCGTTTGAACGGTTGGGGCGCGGGGGGGCGGTACAGCCCGCCCCCGGCCCACATGAAT
>JANPKP010000188.1:0-28300 GCA_031426095.1 Gemmataceae bacterium | reverse complement strand
GCTGGTCGACGTGTCGCTGCCGCACAGCCCGTACGCGCTGGCCGCGTACTACATCGTGGCCCCGGCCGAGGCGTCGAGCAACCTCGCCCGGTTCGACGGCATGCACTACGGGCACCGCACGAAAGACAAGGCCGACCTGATCGCCACCTACAGCCGCAGCCGCGGCGAGGGGTTCGGCAAGGAGGTCCAGCGGCGGATCATGATCGGCACCTACGTCCTCTCCAGCGGGTACAAGGACGCCTACTACGTGAAGGCCCTCAAGGTCCGCCGGCTGGTGAAGAAGGACTACGACGAGGCGTTCGAGACGTGCGACGTGATCAAGGGGCCGACGACCCCGACGGCGGCGTTCAAGGCCGGGGAGAAGTCGGGCGACCCGCTGGCGATGTACCTGTCGGACGTGTACACGGTGTCGTGCAACCTGGCCGGCATCCCCGGGGTCAGCGTCCCGTGCGGGTTCACCTCCGGCGGCCTGCCGGTCGGCCTGCAGCTCCTGTCGCCGCCGTTCGAGGAGGAGGCGATGCTCCGGGCCGCCCGCATGTACGAGTCCGCCACCGACTGGCACACCCGCCGGCCGGCGGTGTGACGATGAACGTTATCGACCCCGCAACGCGATTCGTCGCCTGCCACGGCCTGATGACCGTCGCCGACGTGACGGCCCTGCCCACGTCGCTCCCGTCGGGCGACTACTGGTACGAACTCGACGCCGGCCGGCTGGTCGTCCACCGGCCCTCGACGGTGACTCGTTCCCTCGTCCGCACCGAACTGATTTGCGAACTCAAGCGGGCCGAGGGGCGGGGGCACGGACGGGCATCCGCCCGCGTCGGCGTTATCCTCGGGCGGAATCCCGACACCCTATTCGGCCCGGACGCCGCGTTCATCCTCACCCGTTCGCTGCCGCCGCGGACCAGCCCCGACGACTACCTCGAAACCGTCCCCGAGATCGTGGTCGAAGTGCAGTACCCGCACGACACCGCCGCCGACATCGGGGCGAAGGCGGCCCGCTACCTTGCGGCCGGCGGGGTCGTGGTGTGGGCCGCCGACCCGGACGCCCGCACCGTGACCGCGTACCGGCGGGACGTGCCGCCGCGGGTGTTCACCGCCGACGACGAGTTGACGTTACCGGACGTGATCCCCGACCTGCGGGTGCCGGTCGCTGACCTCTTCGCGGAATGAGGCCGTGTCGGATGCCGACTCCAACTTATCCCCTACTATCGGGCAGCGAGCAATCCGTTTACCCCTCGGGCAAGAGCTGCCCGGTGTGCGGCGGGGCGTTCATCCGTGGCGTCGCTTACCTCTCCGCCGGTGCCCTACTCCTCTCCGAAGATGGCCAGGATGGAATCCATACGGACCGAAACCGTGCGTTCCTATCTCTCGGCTTCCACGGCCGTGAGTCGGACGTGCGGGACTCGGCCGACGTGCGTGTGGTCGATGACCTCGCCGGGGGACAGTTCGACCTGAACTGGTGTTCGGTCGGCTGCATGCGGCAATGGCTGCTGGGCGTGCTGGACCTCGTTGAACGAGAAGTGACGCCCAAGGCCCACGAATAAACCCCACCGATCTGCGTTTGACACCGCCGCCACCACCTGCCATACGCCAGCCTTGGCCCGACGGCGGCTCGGCGGCGGGGGGTTCATCGTGCGCGGACTTCGACTCTCGCGGTTGCCGGCCGGGCTGCTCGTTCTCGCGGCCGGGTGCGTCACCGCCCGCCCGGAACAGGCGGTCGCCGTCCGCGTGGTCGACGCCGAGACGAAGGCCCCGATTGCCGGGGCGGCCGTCCGGCTGTCGCACCTCGCCACGCCCCGCGACCACTCGCCACACGAGACGGCCGGCACGACCGCGGCCGACGGGGTGGCCCGCCTCCCGGGCGAGCCGCGAGACGGGGGCGAGGTCGTCGCCGCGGCCACCGCCGCCGGCTACCTGCCCGGGGTAAAGGACCTGCCGGCCGCCGGCAAGTTCGGCGCGGCGGGCGGCTCGGACGCCGCGGCCGAGGTCGTGGTGGAGGTGTACGCGGCCCCCCGGCCGACGGTCGAACTGGTGGTGCCCAACGGCTTCCGCGGGCCGGTGACGGTCGCGGTGAAGGTGGACCCGGCCGCGGCGGGGGAGCCGGGCCGGCGGGCGTTCACGGTTGCGGTGCCGCCGTCGGGGGAGGCCGAGCTTTCCGGGCCGGCGGTCCTGCGGTTCCTCGCCGCCCCGGACTTCCGCGCCCGCTACGCGGACGGCACACCGCTGCCCCGGACGCCGGCGGAGGTGGACGTGGGACTGCGGTGGCTGAAGACCGCCGGCGGCACGGAGTGGTTCGTGGTCGGCACGCTCGCCGACTACCTGGACGCCCGCAAGGCAACGGACGGGGACGAGCGGGGGCGGGGGTGGGACGGCCCCGGCGTGGGCGGTCCGCGGCCGAGCGGCCGCGGGGGACGCGGCGGCCGGCACTAAGAGTGTGTCTGAGAACCGATCCCGAGGTTCCCACGGGTGGGGGCCACCCCGCGGCGGGACTTGCGTCAAATCCCGCCGCCCGAAGCGGCACCGGGCGGTTCGACGTAACCCCTTAAGCCCGACCCCACCCGGTAACGCTCGATGTGGCTTCCCGAGAAGGCGTTGCGTCCGATCGCGGGGGCAACTTTACCGCATGTTTGCGGGGCGGTTTCCGTAAGCCCCTTTCAATCATTCGTTGCGGCGTTTTCGAGCGCCCCACGCTGGGAGAATGCGGTAAAGCTCGGATCTCGGTCCGATACGCGGAATCGACGTAACTCCGCCACGTCGGGCGGCCCGTCTCGGTTCTCAGACACCTGAACCGCCGGGCACGGGAGTCGGCCCGGTCCGTCAATAAGATTCGGCGATGACTTGGCCGTCGCAGCGGCTGTGGAGGAGGAACCAGGTCAACTGCGTGACCGCGTCGCTGACGAACCCGACGTGCCCGTCGCAGAACCCGACCATCACGCCGCCGCCGTGCTTGCTCCGGGCCGTCACCTGGAGGCTCGCCTTCTGGGCCGTGTCGCACCCCAGGCCGATGTCCTGCCGGGGGACGCAGTCCTGGATGTCGTCCCCCGTGTTCACCGACTGGTTCGGCCGGGGGGTGTCCCCGCGGCCGTTGCCGGCCGACAGGCTGGCCCCGACCTGGCCGAACGCCCACGTCCCCCGGATGTCGCCCTCGTCCGGCGAGCTCCGCAGTTCGTCGATCAGGATCGTGGACGAGGTCCCGTCGGTGATGTCGGTCAACTTGTGCCCGGCGTTGATCGCCATCGCCCCGCCGATCGTGAAGCCGACCCCGGCGTACAGCCCGCTGTTGGCCGGGGTCGGGGTCGCCTCCGCGGCCACCCCGTTGACGACGGTCGCGATGCCGTCGTTGGCGTTCACCCGGCAGAGCCCCGGCCCCATGTTGGCGGCGTAGTTGCCGCGGGCCCACTTGCCGCCCGTCACCCCCGTCGTGGCCCGGGTACACTTTGTGCTGCGGACGTCGTCGGACGGGCACTGGAACATGGTCAGGTCGGTCCCCCCGATGGCCCGCCAGCCGCTCTCGGCGGGCGTCGTCGGGTACCTGTCGATGCTCGCCGAGACGGAGTCGTACAGGGCGGTCTGCTCCAGGTACGGGAGGATCAGGACGGCCCAGTTCGGCCCGAAGTTCTTGCTGTAGTCGGCGACCGACCCGCCGACCGAGCTGTTCATGAGGACGGCCGCCGGCAGCTTCCCGCGGGCGTCGTGGAAGGCGTGGCAGGCCAGCGACACCTGCTTGACGTTGTTAATGCACTTCGTCCGGGCGGCCGCCGCCCGCACCTTCTGGACGGCCGGGAGGAGCAGGCCGATCAGGATGGCGATGATGGCGATCACCACCAGCAACTCGATGAGGGTGAAGGCCAGGCGGCGGCGGTGGGTCCGGGGATGAGGGACGGGCATCGACGCGCCTCGAACGAGGATAGGGAGCAGCGTGGCGACGGCGTGTACCGGGGAGAGGCTGTCGAGAGAATGAAGGGGCGGGAGGCGACCCGCGTCAGCCCCTCTCCCAACATATAGCCCTCCGGCCGGCGGGTTTGAAGCGCAAACCGCTTGAGCGGGGCGGAAAGCGGGATAAACTGGGGCGGTCCCGCCCGCCCCGCCCGCCGGAGAGCCCGCCGTGCCGTTGAACCGCATCGCCTGCCCGTCGTGCCAGGCCATCCTCAAGTCGGCCGCCGGGTTCACCGTCGGGGCCAAGGTCAAGTGCCCGAAGTGCCAGACCGCGTTCGCCGTGGACGAGGACGACGCGGCCCCGGAAGTCGCCCCCCCGCCGAGGCCGGCCTCCCCCGCCGCGAAGAAATCCGGCACCGCCCCCGCCGCCAAGAAGCCGGGCCGCCCCGTCGCCGCACTGGCCGTCGATGACGACGACGAGGACGACGACCGCCCCGTTCGCCCGAAGAAGAAGGCCGGCGGCAGCGGCGGCAAGAAGAAGCGAAGGCGGCGGGACGAGGACGACGACGAGGGCGGCGGGTACAAGAACTCGCCGCTGCGGTACGCCATCCTCGGCCTGCTCATCCTCATCCTGATCGTGGCGTGCGTTTACCGCTTCGTCATATACAAGCCGCCCGCCCCGAAGGAGGTCGAAACCGGCAAGACGCAGGAGCAGTTGGACAAGGAGGAAGACGCGCGGAACGCGGCCCCGATCATCAAGGACGACCGCAAGCCGACGGGCACCCCCGGGAACGGCAAGAAGACCACGTTCGCCCCCGTCGGCGGCGGGGCCTTCCAGGACGGGGAGGCCATGAAGAACCTGAAAATCTTGGCCATCGGCATGTTGAACTACCAGGACGCCCAGGGGACCCTCCCGCCGCCGGCGATCCGGTCGCGGGGCGGCAAGCCGCTCCTGAGCTGGCGGGTCGCCATCCTCCCGTACATCGAGCACCAGCCCCTCTACGGCCAGTTCAAGCTCGACGAGCCGTGGGACAGCGCGGCGAACAAGAAGGTCCTCGCCGAGATGCCCAAGTTCTTCGCCAGCGGGCAGCCGGCCGGGTCCGGGCTGACGTGCTACAAGGTGTTCGCCGGCGGCGGGGCGGCGTTCGACCCGGTCAAGGGCCGGCGATTGAGCGACTTCACCGACGGGGCGAGCAACACCCTGCTGATCGTCCAGGCCGGCGACCCGGTGCCGTGGACCAAGCCCGAGGACTTCGAGTACGACCCGGCCAAGCCGCTCCCCGACCTCGCCCTGCCGGGCAAACCCGCCACGATCCCGGTGGTGATGGCCGACGGGGCGGCCCGCCGGGTGAGCCTCAAGGGGGTGTCCGAGAAGACGTGGCGGGCGGCCGTTTCGGCGTCCGGCGGCGACGCCCCCGGGGCCGACTGGTGAGCCGCCGCGGGTTCCCGCCCGCCCGCCCGGTCCGTAGGATGCTCCGAGCGACCACCCGGTGTAGCCGGGCGGGCCGACGCCACCCCTTCCCGGAGAGGACTTCCCCATGACCACCCCGACGCTGGCCCTCGTGCTGGCCCTCGCCGCCTGCCTGACGTTCGTCTGGGCCGCCCCGGCCGCCGATAAGGACTACCCGCTGCCGCCGGTGGACGACAAGAGTTGGAAGGCCCAGGAGAGCGGGCTCGAAATCTGGGACGTGAAGGAGGGGGCGGGCGAGGCCGTCAAGGCCGGGGCGAAGGTCAAAGTTCACTACACCGGGTGGCTGGTGGACGGCACCGTGTTCGACAGCAGCAAGAAGCGGGGCGAGCCGATCGAGTTCGGCCTCAACCAGGTCATCAAGGGGTGGACCGAGGGCATCCCCGGCATGAAGCCGGGCGGCGTCCGCCGGCTGAAGATTCCGGCCAAGCTCGGGTACGGCGACCGCGGGGCCGGCGGCCTCATCCCCGGCGGCGCGACCCTGATCTTCGAGGTCGAGATGCTCGGCTCGAAGTGACGACCAACACCAACCCGACGCGTCAGCGAGGGCCGAGAGACTGCCTCGCTGACGCGTCGGGCTAGTCGGCCCCCCGTCTTTTCCTGAAACGACGCGGCCCCGGCCAGGCGCTTCCTCCGGCCGGGGCCGCGTGGCCCTTCGTTCTGTGCGCCCATCGTATTCGCCCACTGCGGGCGTGTCACTTCCTTTCCCGCACGCACGTCCAATCTTCACGCCGGGCTTCCCGCCGGCCCCGCCGCCTCGTAGCGTAACCGTTCCCTTTTCCCGACGCGCGAGGGCGACGATGAGCAACGAGATCAAGCCGACCCAGGTCTACTACCACGCCGGCACCGTCACCCGCGAGGAGCGGCAGGCGGCGCTGAAGCAGACCGGGGCCACCCTCTGGTTCACCGGCCTCTCCGGGTCCGGCAAGAGCACCCTGGCCGTGGCGCTGGAGCAGGTGCTGGTCAAGCGGGGCCAGCCGGCGTACACCCTCGACGGCGACAACGTCCGCCTCGGGCTCAACGCCGGGCCGAAGATCCTGGCCGACACCCGCGGCTACTCGGAGGAGCAGGCCAAGCGGTTCGGCCTCGGCTTCTCGGCCGCCGACCGGGAGGAGAACATCCGCCGCATCGGCGAGGTGGCCAAGCTGTTCGCCGACGCCGGGTTGTTCGCGCTCACGAGCTTCATCAGCCCGTACCGCAAGGACCGCGACGCGGCCCGGAAGATCCATGAGGGGAACAAGGGCGGGGCGATCCCGTTCATCGAAGTCTACCTGAACACGCCGATCGGCACCTGCGAGCAGCGCGACCCGAAGGGGCTGTACAAGCAGGCCCGGGCCGCCGTCGAGGCCGGCAAGGGGATGGGCTTCACCGGCGTGGACGACCCGTACGAAGCGCCGGCCAACCCCGAGCTGACGTTCGACGCCGCGACGCAGACCGTCGAGGAGGGCGTGGCGATGATCGTGAACTACCTCGTGGCGAAGGGGCTGATCCGGGGCTGACCAATAAAGGGTGCTGGGTACTGGGTGCTGTGTTCGGACCCGCAGCACTCAGCGCCCGGCACCCATCACTTTGTAGGCGTTGCGCCAGTTCTCGCGGTCGTGTCGGCCGCGCCCACGCCCCCCGGGGCCGAATCCCCGCCGCGCTCGACCCACCTTGTTGACCCGCCCCAGATTCACGGGTCCACTGCAAAGGGCGTAATCGGAGCGACCGACGCGGGAGGCCCGAAATCGGAGCTTTTTTCCTCAAGCCGGCGCAAGGGGCGCGTTGACCGCGGGGGGCACTCGACTTACAGTTTTCCCGACGGCGACACCGACCCGGCTCCCCGAATCCCAGGCCGCGACGCCCGTTCGGACGAACCCCACCCGGCCGCCGACCCGAACACACACCCCACCCTTCAGCCAGCGGACGCGGGACCACCATGCCGGAAACAGACATGTACTGGCGGACGGATCGCCCCGAGGAGGGGTTCTACACGACGCAGCTGCCGTCGTTCCCCGAGCGGCCGGTCCGCACCTTCCTGCCCACCGACTACCAGCCGCGGTACCCGTACCCGCTGGTCGTCCTCTTCCACGGCAACGGCGGGAGCGAGGAGCAGGTGCTCAAGCTCGCCCCCAAGCTGAGCCGGCGGAACTACATCTGCATCAGCCTCCGCGGCCCCCGCGAGCTGGGCGTCCGGCCCGACGGCCGGCAGGCGTTCGGGTGGACCACGGACGCCGACGCCGACCCGGACCCCTCCGGCGAGGTGGACGACTATCTGATCTCGGCCGTCGAGCAGACCCGGCGGACGTACCACGTCCACTCGGAGCGGGTCTTCCTGGCCGGGGTGTGCGAGGGTACTGCGGTGGCCTACCGCGTCGGCTTCCGCATGGCCGACCGCATCGCCGGGGTGATCGCCCTCAACGGCACGATCCCGAAGCCGGCCGGCCGCCCGCTGTTCGACCCCCGGGCCGTCCGCGGCCTGCGCGTGCTCATCGGCCACGGGGTGTCGAACGCCGACGTGCCGTTCGAGCAGGCCAAGAAGGACCACCGGCTCCTGTACGCGGTCGGGGCGGACGTCCAGTTCAGCCCGTACCGGACGACGCACGACATCCACCCGGACATGATCCGCGACGTGAACAAGTGGATCATGGGGGCGATCAGCAACCCGGTCGACGTGCTGCTGGGGAAGTGACCCCGCACTAACGCCCTGAGCCGCGTCCGCGGCTCAGCCCCTTGGGTCGATCCCCTTCCCCCCCTCCCGCACCCGCCGCAGGCCCGCGAACGCCGCCACGTAAACCGGCGGCACCCACACGTACGCCTCCGTCGTCGGCCGGCGCTCGATGGCGAACGTCGCGGCCATCAGCGCCACGTACAGACCCGCCGCCGGCACGATCACCTCCCGCCGCCCCCCGTTCGCCACCGCCGCCGCGACCGCGACGACCGCCGGCAGCATGTAGACCGAGTCGGCCACCCACGACCCGTAGGCGGCGGTCGCCAGCGACACGGCCGCCAGGAGCGGGAGTTGCTCCGCCCAGTCCCACGCCCGGCGGTGCCGCCAGCCGTGCCACGCGAGCCAGCCGAGGCCGAGGGCGGTCGGCAGGTACTGGAGCTTGAAATACTCCATCCCGAAGAGCAGGCGGAGCTGCCAGCCGAACGTCGGCGAGTCCCAGAGCTGGATGTTCTTGAAGTTCTCCCCCGACGGCGGCGGGTGGGCGGCCAGTTCCCACGCCCGGGCGTAGACGGCCGGGTCGCGGGCCAGCGGGGCGAGCGCGAGGGCCAGCCCGGCGGCCGCCAGCCCCAGGAGGACGCGCCACCGCCCGGCCGACACCGCCCACACCGCGACCGCCGGCCAGACGGCGTACACGAGGTGCGGCTTGAGCGACGCCAGCGCGAGGAACGCCCCCGCCGCGAAGTCCCGCCGCCTCGCTCGCGTCAGAAGGAAGCCGGTAAGCCCGAGCAGGCCGAGCGGGCCGATCTGGCCCCAGCCCATCGAGGCGTGTAACGGTACGAACAGCGTCACGACCACGACCGCCACCCACTCGAACGCCGGCGGGCCGCGGTAGAACCGCCACAGCGCGAGCCCGCAGCCGAGCGTCAGGGCGAGCTGGCCGACGAGCCACGCCCCCCGGGCGAGCGGGTACGGCACGGCCCCGAAGGCGGCGTACACCGGCAGCGCCCACGGCGGGCTCCAGACCATCATCGGGTACGGGGCCTGCCACCCGACTTCCCGCTGGGTTGCGAGGACGGCGGCCGGGTCGTAGGGGTTCCGCCCGGCGAGGTGGAGGCGACCGACGGCCCAGTAGGCGACGAAATCGGTGTGCGGGTCGCGGGCGGCGTCCGGGGCCGCGAGCAGTCCGGCGGCGAGGGCGACGACGAGGCCGGCGGCGATCAGGACGGCGGGGCGGGTCATGGGGGAAGTGTATTCGGACGGGGCGTTACCGTTTTTTACCGCTTTTTTGACGTGCGGTCGCCCGATCCGTTGGGCCGGCGGTGGGTTACAATTCCCTTACCAAATTTTGCGGTAACGCGGGAGCGTCGCCGAATTCTCGCCCGACTCGCTTGCCTTCCGCCGGCCGCGCGTCACACTTGTTACGTCCCCCACCCCTTCCCCGCCCCCTGCCCCATTCCGCCGAATCCGCCCGCCGACGGCCCGCCCGCCGGGCCGCGCCGGCCGATGGGAGACGCGGGTGACCCGGGGCGCGTTAAAGGGGCACGGACATGGTGCGGAAGTTACTCGCCCTCGGGGCCGGCGTGATCGCGGCGGCAGGGTCGGCGATCGCCCAGCCGGGGTTCCTCCCGAACGCGACCTTCTCGCCCGCGGCCGTGGCCCACTCCCCGTCGCTGGCCACCCCGCTGCCGCCGCGCCCCGGGCGCGTCTTCGCCCCGGGGGGGGCCCCGCTCGCGGCCCCGGCCATCACCCCGCTGCCGAGCAGCCACAAGCAGAAGTTCTCGGTCCTCCCCGCCAGCACCGACGGCCGGGTGAAGCCGTTCGTCACGAAGCGACCGGAGACGGCGACGCTCGTCGTCCCGCCGGCGAAGCCCGGCCTCTGGTCGCGGCTGACGGGGCGGTGAGGGGTGGCGGGTGTCGGGTTCTTGCGACAACCCAATCCGGCGGTCTGGTCAAACGCCCACAATTCAAGTCTGTACAGGCCTCAGAGCGAGTCGCACGAATTCGCCAGTCTCGACGAAAGCTTATGCCAGCAGGCGACTTGCCGAGATTATGAAACTTGCCACCACAACCCAATTTCCGTTGACAACCGCTTCCCTGATGCTAGCATAAACAACTTAAGCGGGTGACTTCACAAACCCTCCCTCCGAGTTTTCCAAACTCGGAACCCGCTTCTACCGGACGGCCCGACCGTATTCTCTCGTTTAGTATATTCTTCCCCCTCATCCGCCCGCCGGCACCGCCACAGAGTGAGCCGCCATGCCCTTCCGCCCCTGGCCTGCCCCGCTCTCGCAAACGCTGCACCGACTCGCCCTCATCGCCGCCACCCTGGTGGGCACCGTCACGACGGGGCGGGCGGCCGACTCGTCGTGGATTACCGACGGCCCCACCGGGGCGTGGGCGACGGCGACGAACTGGTCCGTCCCCGCCGGCATCCCGGGGGCGACCGGCACGACCACGAACACCGACACGGCCACGTTCGACTTCCTTCTCACGCAGGCGAACGCGGTCACGGTCGATGCCGGCCGCAACGTCCTCGGCATCACCTTCAACAACGCGGGCACGTTCGGCTACACCCTCAGCGGCGGCCCGCTGGTCCTCACCACCGGCGGGCTGATCCAGACCGGGGCCGGCAACGGGGCCCACACCGACCTCATTAGTTCGGCGATCCAGATTCAGGGGGCCGTCGGCGGCACGGCGACCTTCACGGCCGGGGCGACGAACCCCCTGAGTCTCCTCTCCATCAGCGGCGGCGTCACCGGCGTGGCGACCGCCACGAACAGCACCGTCCTCACCCTCAACGGGGCGAACACCGGGGCCAACGCGATCACCGGCATCATCGGCAACGGGTCGGCCGGCGGCACGCTGGGGATCGTGAAGAGCGGGGCGGGGAACTGGACCCTGTCAGGCGTGAACACGTTCACCGGCGGGTTGGCGATCCGGGCCGGTACCCTGACCGCACAGACGAGCGCGACGGCCCTCGGGGCCACCACGAACGTCGTCACCCTGGGCGACACGGCCGCCAACGCCGCCGCCGCCAGCCTGTTCGTCGGGTCGAGCACGACCTACGCCCAGGCGATCATCCTCGGAGGCGGCTCGACCGGCACGCTGACCATCGGCAGTGCGACCGCCGGGGCGACCAACATCGCGTTCAGCGGCGGCATCACGGGCACCAACAACCTGACGATCAACAACGGCAGCACCTCGGGCACGACGACCATCAGTGGTGCCGCCGGGGTGAACTTCGCGGGCGTCCTCACCAACGCGAGCACCAGTACCGGGACGGTCACGGTCAGCGCTGCGGTCGGCGCGAACGTCAGCGGGATCACGCTCAACAGCACGGCGTCGGCCCTGACCGTCAGCGGCGCGTTGACCGTGAACACCGCGGGTACGGCCCTGACCAACGTGGCCGGGACGAGAATCCTGACGGTCTCCGGTGCCGTGGGCGGGACGGGCAACCTCGTTCTCAGCAACAACAGCGGCCTGGCCCTGGGCGTCACCGTGGGTGCCGTCAACAACACCGGCACGGTCACGAACTCGGGCACCGGGGCCGGGACCGCGACCATCACGGGCATCATCGGGGCCGGCGTCACGAACGTGATTCAGAACAGCCTCACGTCGGGATTGGTGCTCACCGCCAACAACTCCCCGTACACGGGGGCGTTCACCGTGAGGGCCGGTACGCTGTCCGGCTCCGGCAGCGGCAACCACTTCGGCGTGGGCAACGTCATCAACCTCGGCAACAGCACGGGCAGCGCCAATGCCACGGTGAGTTTCGGCGTCGGCGGCACCTACACGAACCCGATCAACACCGTCGCGGGGTCCACCGGCACGCTCGCGGTCACGGCCGCGGCCAACACGATCATCCTCAGCGCCGGCATCACCCTCAACAACAACCCGATCGCGTTCGCCAACAACGGCAACAGCCTCACGGTGAACGGCGGCATCACCGGCACCGGCGGGGTGAACGTGATCGGCAGCGGGGCGGCGGGCACCCTCACCATCGGGACCACCGCCCCCACCTTCACCGGCAACCTGACCGACAGCCGGACCGGGGGGGCCAGCGTGTTCACCGTGAGCGCCCCACTGAACATCACCGGGGCCGTCAGCCTGGCCAACGCCGGGAGCGGCCTGACGACGTTCAGCGGGGCGATCGGCTCGACGGTCACGGGCATCACCCACACCGGGGGTAACAGCCTCACCATCAGCGGGGCGACCGTCGCCAACACCGGCAACTTCCTGTTCGCGGGCACCGGCGCGGGCGTCGTCACTTTCAGCGCCGCCGCGATCAACACCGCCGGAACGATCACCAATCAGGGCACCACGACCGGCACGACGACGATCAGCGGGGCCCTCGGGTCGAGCGTGACGGCCGTGACCCAGAACTCGACCTCTTCGCTGTTGTCGTTGACCAACGCCAACACTGCGTTCGCCGGCGTGGTGAACATTACTGCCGGGTTCGTCCAAGTCGGCTCGGGAGCCACGTCCCTCGGCAGTGGCAGCGTGAACATTTCCAGCAATGGCGCCCTGTTGATCGCGAACAACGCACAATCGAACACGGCCCCGATCACCATCAACGGCAACGGCCCGGACGGCAAGGGCGCGATCCGATCAGTCGCAGTCGGCACGAATCCCCGCTACGCCGGCAACATCATCCTCGGCAGCGATAGCAGCGTGGCCTCGGTCACGAACTCCAGTACCACGAGCGGGATCCTCGGTCTCAATGGCATCATCTCGGGCGGTAACAGTCTCACGATTTCCACTGTCTACGATAGCGCACAAACCACAACTGCAACTGTCTCGTTCGGCAACGGCAACAACACCTTCGGCGGCGTCGGGAAATTCCTGACAATCAACGACGGCACCCTGAGCGCCGGCGGGGCCAGCGCAAACACAGCCACGGCCGGCACCCTCGGCAACCCGAACACGACGGTGGTGCTCGGCGATAACGTTGGGGCCGGGAATGTCAGACTCACCCTGCCTAACGGAGCAGGTATCAACGCCAACCCGATCACCATTTCAAGCGGCACGGGTACCCGGACTTTTGTGTTAGGCGGCGGCCCCACTTTGAGCGGGCCGATCACCCTCAACAAAGACTTGCTGTTTAGAAGCGAAGGATCGACCAATACAAACTCCCTGACCGGCGGAATCAGTGGGACCGGGAACGTCACCATTCAGGCGGAAAACGGCCCGACCAACACCGTGTTGGGCGGGACCATCAACCACTCCGGCACCATCGCGTACACCAGTTCACTTGCCACTCAAGTCAGGTTGAACATCAGCGGAAGCCTCGGCGCGAACGTCGGCCTCGTTTCGTACACCGCACCCAACGCGGTCTTCACCAGCACCTTCCCGACCTTTACGCTCAGCGGTAACAACACCAACGTGAATGGGGTCTCGATCACCGCCCCCGGGGCCGTGCTGAACCTGGCAAGCAATACCGCCCTCGGCGGCACGGGCAACGTGCTGACCATGGCGTCCGGGTTTCTCAACAATACCAGCGGCGTCGCGGTCACCATTGCCAACAACATCACCGTGAACAACAATTCGAACTTCACGTTCCAAGGCGGTTCAGCGCTCGACTTCGGCTCCGCTGCGACCTTCAACATCAACGCCAACCGCACCATCACCCTCCAAAACACGTCTATCGTCCGCGCGCTTTCGCTCGGCAATGTCGTCGGCCCGACCTTCAACTTCACCGCGACCGGCAATGGAACCACCGGCTTCCTCAATGTGAACGGTAGTCTCGGCATCACCACCGGGAACGTGGCCGTCAACGGCGGAGCGACGCTCACCCTAAATGGCACTAGCAGCTTCGGTAGCGTTTCCGGCGGTACGATCACCATCGGCGGCGGGGCCTCCGCAGGCACCCTCGCCTTCGCCGTCGCGTCCGACGGCGGGGTCGCCGGGAGCCTCGGCCAGTCGTCGGCCGCGGCGTCCAACCTCGTCTTCGACGGCACGACGGCCACCCTCCGGTACGTCGGCACCACCCCCGGCAGCACCGACCGCAACTTCACCCTGACCACCGACGGCCTCATCGAGGCCTCGGGCACGGTCGCAGGTGCCGTCACCTTCGCCGGCTCGCCTTCGCTCACCACGGCGCGGACCCTCTCGCTCGGCGGCACCGGCTTGATTTCGGCCTCGTCGGCGGGGACGTATAGCGGCTTGCTCGCCGACGGCGGCGGCCCCCTGAGCCTGGCCAAGGTGAACACCGGCACCTGGTTCGTCACCAACGCCAACACGTACACCGGCACCACGACGGTGCTGGCGGGCAACCTGATCGCCGGGGCGAACGCCCCGAGCGGGGCGGCCGGGGCGTTCGGGATCTCCACCACCGACGTCCTGCTCGGCGACACCGCCGGCACGGCGGCGGCCGGGTTGCTCACCGGGGGGGCGTTCACCGTCGGCCGCAACGTCACCGTCCAGGCCGGGAGCACCGGCACCGCGACGCTCGGCGGGAGCGCGGCGGCGAACTCGACGTTCGGCGGGACGGTGACCCTCAACAAGGGTGCCACTCTGGCCCAGGCGGCGGGCGGGGCCGTCACCTTCGGCGGCACGATCACCGGCGGGTTCGGCCTCACCGTCGGGTCGGCGACCGCCGCCGGCACCGTCGTCCTGGCCGGCCCGAACACCTACTCCGGCGGCACCACGGTGTCGTTCGGCACCCTGCTGGCGAACACGCTCGGGCCGACCAACTCGGCCACCGGGGCCGGGGGCGTGACGGTCAATGCCGGCGCCACCCTCGGGGGCACCGGCCGGGTGGCCGGGGCGGTGGCCGTGGGCGGGGCCGTCCGCGGCGGGACCACCGGCCAGGCGACCGCCGCCGCGGCCACCCTGACGGTCGACAACACCGTGACGATCGGCACCAACGGCATCCTGCGGGTCGAGGCGGCCGACACCGTGCCCTCGGGCGGGTTCAACGCCTCCAGCCGGATCGCGCTGACCGGGGCCGGCGTCCTGAACCTGAACCCCGGGGGCGGCACGTTCACCATCGACCTGGTGAGCAACGCGGCCACGCCCCTCGTGCTGGGCACCAGCTACACCTTCATGCTGGTCACCGCCCCGACCCCGACCGACCCGACCCTTGCGACCCCGTTCCAGCTCAACGGGGCTCCGATCCTGACCAACGGCACCAACCCGACCACGATCGGGGCGGGGAACTACACGCTGACCTCGGCGTCGTTCTCCGCCTTCGAAAGCGTGTCGCTGGCGGTCAACGGGGCGGGGGACGCCCTGATCCTGACGGCCACCCCGGCCCCCGAGCCGGCCACCGCCCTCCTCGCGGCCTCCGGGCTGCTCGCCGGCGTCTCCGCCCTCCGCCGCCGGCGGCCCGCCGGCCGTCCGATCGCGTGACCGACATCATCCGCCGTTGTGAGGGGTTTCCCGCCATGAACCGACCGACGCCCGCCCGCCGCGGGTTCACGCTCATCGAACTGCTGGTGGTGTTCGCCATCATCGCGGTGCTGATCGGGCTGCTGCTCCCGGCCGTCCAGAAGGTCCGCGGGGCCGCCGCCCGGATGAAGTGCGGGAACAACCTGAAGCAGATCGGGCTGGCCCTGCACGGGTTCAACGACGCCCAGGGCAAACTCCCCATGGGGAGTTACTCGCCCACCCAGGCCGACACCTACTCGTACAACTGGCGGGGGCTGATCCTGCCGTACCTGGAGCAGAAAGCCTTGTTCGACCAGTTGGTGTTCGACGGCAAGACCGGGTCGTTCTCCGCCGGCCAGAATTCCTCCACCACTCCCCGGGTCAATCACCTGACGCCGGGCGGCATCAACTCGATCCTCATCGACCTGGTCGTGCCGGTGTACCGCTGCCCGACCAACCCGAGCGAGGCGATCCTCGACAAGGGGTCCTTCCCCAACTTCGCCGGGACGATGTACATCGACTACGTCGGCATCGCCGGGGCCGACACGGACCCGGCCGGCCGCACGACCGGGACGATCTACAACGGGGCCTCGTCCACCGGCACCGAGGCCGAGTACGGGAACATCGCCAACACCGGCTGTCTGCTGCTGAACGAGGCCACGAAGGTCGGCTCGATTACCGCCGCGGACGGCACCTCGACCACCATCATGGTCGCCGAGCAGTCGGGCCTCGTGATCGACAAGTACGGCAAGTTGCAGAACTTCAGCAGCAACATCTCCGGCGGGTGGACCGGGGCGCGGCGGCCGTGGACGGTGGCCAAGATGTCGACCACCGACTTCTACTCCACGTCGAGCGGGCTGACGACGGTGAAGTACGCGATCAACACGAAGAACGGGACCGCGAAAGCCAGCCAGGCGTCGGGCCACAACAACACGATCCTGAACTCCCAGCACGGGGGCGGGGTGAACGTGGTGTTCGCCGACGGCGGCGTCCGCTTCGTCAACGAGTCGATCTCCCTGCCCGACCTCCGCACCCTCTGCTCCCGCGACGACGGCGTCGTCGCCCCGAGCGACTACTAACTTACGACACGAGGCCGTGATGATCCGGTGTGTGCAAGTCGTGGTCGCGGCGGCGGCCTGCGGGCTGCTCTTCAGCTGCACGCCCGTCGAGCGCGACCGGTGTTCCGTCGAGGGGACCGCCCGGTTCAAGGGCCAGCCGCTCGCCGGCTTCGACGTCGCGCTCTACTCCGAGAAGACCGGCGGCGGCAGCGCCGAGGTGAGGCCGGACGGGACGTTCAAGTTCTTCGGCCCGATGCAGGAGGGCGAGTACCTGGCGTTCTTCGTCATCCCCGACGACGTGAAGGGGGCGGCCCGGGCCAAACTCGAAGCGATGGACCTGCCCGTGAAGTACCGCCGGAGCGAGACCAGCGACATCAAGGTGACGATCTCGCCCGGCCCCAACAATCTGGACATCGACGTGAAACCTTAACCGGACCGGCCCCCTCTAACCTCTCGCCCGCCCCGCCCGACCGGAACCCCCGCCCCATGCGTGCCGCCCTCGTCGTCTGCTTCCTCCTCGCCACGGCGGGGGCCGGCCCCGCCGCCGAGCCGCCGGTCGAGGTCAAGGCGTACATCGCCAAGCACTGCCTGTCGTGCCACGGGGAGAAGGCGGCCAAGGCCGGGTTCCGGGTCGATCAACTCGGGCTCGACTTCGGGGCGGCGAAGGTGGCCGACCACTGGAAGGAAGTCATCGACCGCGTGAACGTCGGCGAGATGCCGCCCGAGGGGTCGCCGCGGCCGGCGGCCGCCGAGACGGCCGCGTTCGTCGGCTGGGTGAACGCCAACCTCAAGGGGGCCGAGGCGGCGGCCAAGAACGCCGGCGGCCGCATCCCCCTGCGGCGGCTCAACCGCGACGAGTACGCCAACACCGTCCGCGACCTCCTCCACCTCGACGCCAACGTCGTCCGCCCGCTCGCCGACGAACTCCCCGGCGACGGCAAGGCCGAGGGGTTCGACCGCCTCGGCGTCGCCCTCTTCTTCGACCAGGCCCAGATCGAGCGGAGCTTGAGCGTGGCCGAGAAAGTGGCGGCCCGGGCCGTCGTCACCGAGGCCCCGAAGGTGAACACGCTCACCAACCGCTTCCCGTTCCTCCGGGCCAGGCCGCCGGGGCCGACGGTCGAGTCGTTCGTGAATTCGCCGCACAAGATTCCCCGCGGGGCCGAGGCCCTGTTCATCAAGCCCGGGTACGTCGAGTTCCTCCAGGGCGGGCCGACGTACAGCAAGGAGACCGAGGGGTGGGGCGTGATCGACCACTTCGCCATCGGCAAGGCGGTGACGCAGGACGGCGACTACCGGGTCCGAATCAAGGCGAAGGTGGACGACCGCGGCCGCACCGAGAAGAACAAGTTCCGCCTCGTGTACGCCAAGAACTCGCCGAACCAGGTCGAGGCCGAGGTCGCCGTCGACCCGTCGGGCGTGACGGAAGCCGTGCTCTTCCTCCGCGGCCCGTCCGGCGGCGAGGTCAAGGGGCCGCAGGTGTTCGACCTCATGTGGAACCACACCGAGGACGCGGTGATCCCCGAGCCGAACCACTTTCGGCTCTCCCGCGAGATGACCTCCCTGGCCCGCGACCGGGAGAAGAGGGCCGCCGCGAAGGCCCCGCAGAAGGAACTCGACGACATCCGCGCCCGGCTCGACGCGGTCATCGAGAAGCTCAACGCCTGGAAGGGCCCGAAGTTCGTCTACAACCCGAAGATGGACATCGAGAAACTCCCCCGGCTGCAGATCGAGTCGATCGAGATCGAGGGGCCGATCCAGAAGGGGTGGCCCCCGGCCAGCCACAAGGCGCTCTTCTTCGCCGGGGACGGGCGGACCGACCCGGCTTACGCCCGGGAAATCTTCGCCCGCTTCCTGCCGCGGGCGTACCGCCGGCCGGTCACGAAGGACGAACTCGACGCGGTCGTCGCGGTCGTGGCGAACGCCCAGGCCGGTAAGGCGTCGTTCCCGGAAGCCGTGCGGGCCGGGTTGCAGCGCGTCCTCTGCTCCCCGCAGTTCCTGTTCCTCGGCGAGCCGGCCGGGGCGACGACCCAACCCCGCCCGCTGACCGACCACGAGCTGGCGTCCCGGCTGTCGTACTTCCTCTGGAGCACGATGCCCGACGACGAGCTGTTCGCCCTCGCCGCCGCCGGCAAACTCAAGGACCGGGCCACCGTGACGGCCCAGATCGGGCGGATGCTCGCCGACCCCCGGGCCGAGGAGTTCGTGCGGAACTTCGGCGGCCAGTGGCTCGGGGTGCGGGAGTACAGTTCCGTCCAGCCGGCCGCCGGGTACAGGAACTACGACAAGGCCCTGGAGCGGGCCGCCCGCCAGGAGCCGCTGGCGTTCTTCGCCGAGGTGCTGGCGAAGGACCTGCCCGTCACGGCGTTCCTCGACAGCGACTTCCTCGTCGTGAACGAGCGGCTCGCCAGGCACTACGGCATCGACGGGGTAACGGGGCCGGAGTTCCGCCGGGTGGCGATCCGCCCGGACCACCACCGCGGCGGCGTCCTCGGCATGGCCGGGCTGATGACCTTCCTGGCCGACGGCACCCGCACCCTGCCGATGCGGCGGGGGTCGTGGGTGCTGCGGGAGCTGTTCAACGATCCGCCGAACGACCCGCCGCCGAACGCCGGGGAAATCCAGCCGAACACGGCGGGTAAGAACCTGACCGTCCGCCAGCGGCTGGAACTGCACCGCAACGACGCGGTGTGCGCGAGCTGCCACGCCAAGCTCGACCCGTTCGGACTGGCCCTGGAGAACTACGACGCCATCGGCCAGTGGCGGGAGCGGGCCAACGGCGAGGGGTTCAAGGCCGCCCAGGCCCCGACGCTTGACGTGAGCGGCACCCTGCCGGACGGCACCAAGTTCGCCACGCTCGAACAGTACAAGGCGGCGCTGCTGTCCCAAAAGGACAAGTTCGCCCGGGCCTTCGGCGTGAAGATGCTGACCTACGCCCTCGGCCGCCCGGTCGGTTACGCCGACACCCGGCTGGTCGATACTCTCGCCGAGAGCCTCAAAACGAACGATTACCGAATCCGATCGCTCGTCGTGGCGGTCGTATCGAGCGAAGCGTTTAGCACGAAATAGCCCGGGAACACCCGTGAACGTCCTCCGCCACACGCCGATCCCCCGCCGCACCTTCCTGAAAGGAGCCGGCGTCGCCGTCGCCCTGCCGTGGCTCGACGCCATGAGGGTCCGCGGCGACGCCCCGGCGGCCGCCCCCCGGCGGGCCGTCTTCTGCTTCTTCGGCCTCGGGCTCAACGGCCGCGACTTCACCCCGGCGACGGCCGGCCGCGACTACGCCGCCACCACCATCCTCAAGCCGCTCGACAAGCTGCGGGACGACTTCACCGTCGTCTCCGGGCTGCGGCTGACGCACTCCGGCGGGCACGTCGGCGACCGCACCTTCCTGACCGGCACCAACACCCACGGGGCCGGCGTCAAGTTCCGCGTGTCGTGCGACCAGGAGCTGGCGAAGGCCGTCGGCCGGCAGACGCGGTTCCCGTCGCTCACCCTCGGCATCAAGCGGGGCACCGGCTTCGGCGGCAACCAGGACCAGACCCTGTCGTGGAGCGAGAGCGGCACGCCGATCCCGTCGGAGAACCGCCCGCACGTCCTGTTCGACCAACTCTTCCGCCCCGACACGGCCGACACCCTCAAGCAGCGGGAGACCGAGTTCGTCCGCCGGGCGAGCATCCTCGACTCGCTCCGGGCGGAGGCCAAGCGGCTCGAAGGGGCGCTCGGGGCGGCCGACAAGCAGAAGCTCGACGAGTACCTGACGGGCATCCGCGACCTCGAGCGGCGGATGCAGGACGAGAAGGCGTGGCTCCGCCGGCCCAAGCCGAAGGTCGAGGAGCTGGTGTTCGGCAAGGAGCAGGCCCTCGACCCGGACAAGGCCGGGCTGGAGTACCGCCGGTATCAGCGGTTGATGTTCGACGTGATCGCGCTGGCCCTCCAGACCGACAGCACGCGGGTGGTCTCGTACATGGCCCGGATGGACGGGCAGGACGGGACCGGGGCGTGGCGGGACATGGGCAACCCGTACAACTACCACGAGATGACCCACCACGGCGAGGACCCGGACAAGCTCAAGTGGTTCACCCAGGCGGACGTCTGGTACATGGAGGAGTGGGCGTACTTCCTCGCCAAACTTAAGGGGATCAAGGAGGCCGGCGGCTCGCTGCTCGACCACACGCTCGTGGCCTACGGGAGCAGCGGCGGGTCGATCAACGCCCACCAGAACCACGACCTGCCGACGATGCTCGCCGGCGGGGCCAAATTGGGCGTGAAGCACCAGGGCCACCTCGTCAAGAAGGACGTCCGCCTCGGCAACCTGTGGGCCACCGTGTTCGACCGCATGGGCGTGCAGCTGCCGCGGGACTTCCAGGGCGGCGAGGCCGACGGGCTGATCAAGGAGCTGGTGTGACCCGCCCCCGCGGCTGGGCTTTCGCCGGCCGCCCCCGGTTCGCTACCATGCCGGGATGCCTTTCGACCTCACCGAACAGCAGCGGCGCGCGGTCGACCACCGGGCCGGGTCGGTCGTCCTCGCGTCCGGGGCCGGGTGCGGGAAAACGCACGTCCTGACGGCCCGCTACCTGAGCCACCTCGCCGTCGATAACGCCGAGGTCGGGCAGGTGGTTGCCATCACCTTCACCGAGCGGGCCGCCCGGGAGATGCGGAAGCGCGTCCGCGAGGGCGTCTCGGCAAAGGTCGCAAGTCTCCAAGTCGCAAGTCGCAAGTCGCAGACGGCCGAGGGGTTGGTTCCCGACTCGGGACTTGCGGACTTGAGACTCGAGGCCGAGCGCTGGCGGAAGCACCTCCGCGGGCTCGAAACCGCCCCCGTCACCACCATCCACAGCTTCTGCGGCACCCTCCTGCGGCAGCACGCCGTCGCGGTCGGGCTCGACCCCCGGTTCGACGTGCTGGACGACGCCACGGCCGCCCCCATACGGGCCGACGCCCTCCGCGATTCCCTCCACCGGATGCTGGAAGCCGACCCCACTTCGACGCCGGCGGCCGACCTGCGGGAACTCGTGATCCTCTTCGGCTGGCAGGCGGTGAAGGAGGCGGTCGACGCCCTCGTCCTCGACGCCGACCGGCCGGCGTGGGCCGCGTTCCTGGCCCGCCGCCCGGCCGACATCGCCGCCGACTGGCTCGGCCCGCGTCGCAAGGCGCTGCTCCCCGCGTGGGTGGCGTACCTGTGCGCCGCGACCCCGAAGGTGGCCCACGGGCTGGCGCTGATGGGCCGCGTGACCCCGCCCGGGGCGCAGGCCGCCGGGGTCGCCGCCCGCCTGCGGGACGAGGTGCCTAGGCTGCACGAGGCGGCCGACCTCGCGGCCGCCGTCGGGGAGTTGGCCGACCTCGCCAAGGTGGGCCGCACCGGAAAAAAGGAGTGGGGCGAGGAGCACTACGAGGCCGTGAAGGACGCCCTCGCCGACCTGCGGGGCGACCTCGCCAGGCGGTTCGCCCTGTGGACAAATGAGGCGGGGGATGTGGCCGCTTCGGCGCGGGCGGGCCAGCAGTTCATCCGCGTCGCGGCCGCCGCCCACGACGCCTACCAGCTCAAGAAGCGCAAGGCGGCCGCCCTCGACTTCCAGGACTTGCTCGTCGGGGCCCGCGACCTGCTCCGCGACCACCCCCGCGTCCGCGACGACCTCCGCAAGCGCTTCCGCCACGTCCTGCTCGACGAGCTACAAGACACCGACCCGGTGCAGATGGAACTCGTCGGCCTCCTGTGCGGCGACGGGCTGACGGGCGGCAAGCTGTTCGCGGTCGGCGACCACAAGCAGTCGATCTACCGCTTCCGCGGGGCCGACGTGGGGTTGTTCCGGGCGCTGCGACAGTCCATGACCGCCGACGGCCGGCAGGGGCTGACGCGGAACTACCGCTCCCAGCCGGGCGTGCTCCGGTTCGTGAACGCCCTCTTCTCGAAGCGAGTCCCGGACTACGAGCCGATACACGCTGCCCACGAGGGCGTCGGGCACGAGCCGAACGTCGAGTTCCTGTGGAGCGAGCCCGACGGGCCGGCCGGCGAGAAGGAGTCGGCCGGTGACACGCGACGGCGGGAAGCCGAGGCCATCGCCGCCCGCGTCGCCGCGCTGCTGCTCGATCCGACGCCGCGGGTCAAGGTGAAGCGGGGGCCGCCGCGGCGGGTGGTCGCGGCCGACGTGACGCTCCTGTTCCGCTCCATGAGTAATGTGGCGCTTTACGAGGCGGCCCTGCGGCGGCACGGGCTCGACTACTACCTCGTCGGCGGGCGGGCGTTCTTCGCCCAGCAGGAGGTGTACGACCTCCTCAACCTCCTCCGGGCCGTCGAGAACCCGCAGGACGGGGCGTGCCTCGTCGGGGCGCTGCGGTCGCCGTTCTGCAACCTGTCCGACGAGGCGATCCACCTCATCGCCGTCCACGCCGACGGGCCGTGGGCGGGGCTGTGCGACCCCGAAACACTGTCACGCCTGCCGGCCGACCAGCGGCCGCACGCCGAGCGGGCCAGGCGGCACCTCGACCGCTGGCGGGGGCTCAAGGACACGCTCCCGGTCGCCCGCCTGCTCGGGGCCGTGTTCGCCGACAGCGGGTACGACGCGGCCATGCAGTTCGAGTTCCTCGGCGACCGCAAGCTGGCCAACCTGTGGAAGCTCACCGACCTCGCCCGCGGGTTCGACCGGACCGGTCACTTCGGCCTCCACGAGTTCGCCGCCCGCCTCGCCGACCTGGTCACGCGGCAGCCCCGGGAGGAGCAGGCGGCGACGCTGCCCGAGAACGCCGACGTGGTGAAGCTGATGAGCATTCACCAGTCGAAGGGGCTCGAATTCCCTGTGGTGGTGGTGCCGGATCTCGCCGCCCCGTCGCGGGGGAACGTCCACCCCGTGGCCCGCTGGGACCGCGACCTGGGGTGCCTGGTGCGGCCGCCGAGCGAGTTCGAGACGCACAAGGAAGAAGCGCCGTTCCCGCCTTTCGCGGACGAGCTGGGCAAGACCGCCGACCGCCTCGCCGACTGGCAGGAAGACCTACGTGTTCTCTACGTCGCCTGCACGCGGGCCGAAGACCTTCTCATCCTCTCGGCGGGCCTGCCGGAGCCGTTCCCGGCGGCGGTGGCGGGGTTGCCGACGCCCTTCCCCGCGAAGGCGGCGAACCACTGGACGCTGGCCCTGGCCGAGCGGTTCGACCCGCGGACCGGGCGGTGTGTGGCCGACGACGTGAAGGCCGACGACGTGCCGCGGGTGCGGGTGACGTTCGCGGGGCCGGCCGGGGAGGTAGTGGGGCGGGAGGGAGTTGGAGGTTTGGAGCGGAACCCCGGGGACGGCCGTCCCTGGGCCTTGCCCGCACCTTCGCTCCCCGCCGTGGTGGCCCTCCCCGCGCTCGAGCGCCTGGCCCGGGGCGAAACGCCCGCCTCCCTCGGCCCGGCCGCCGACACCGAGGACGACGGCGACCGCGCCTCGTGGCGGACGCCGCGCGAAGGGCTCGGCCCCGTCTCGCCGGCCGACCGCGTCCTGTGGGCCGTCCTCGACCGCTGGCCGTTCGCCGACCTGGACGCCTGGGCTGACCTCCTGGCCGACGCACTCGAAGACGTGCCCGACGCGGCCGACGCCCGGCGGATCGGCGACGACCTGCGGGCGAAGCTCCGCACCTTCGCCGGGTCCGACGCCCGCCACCGCCTCGCCGGGGCCCACGAGTTGAGGCGGTCCGTCGAGTTCCTGGCCGACGTGGCGGCGTTCGCGGGCGGCGACCCGTTCCCGGCCGTCCGCGGCGTCATCGACTTCCTCTACCGCGACGCCTTCGGCTGGCACCTGCTCGCGGTTGATCTCGGCACCGCCGACGAGGACGACCCCTGGCGCGGCCGGCGGCCGGGCCTCGTCCTCCAGGCGTGGGCGGCGTCGGAAGCTCTGGGGGCGTGGCCGTCGAGCGTCGAGCTGTGGGACTTCGCGGCCGGCCAGCTCGTGGACGGCGACCCCCGCAAGGTGAAGCCGGCGGCCGTGGGCGACCACTTCCGCCGCGTTCTTGACAAGGTGACAAGGTGAGGGGGTGACGCGGTGACAAAAGCAGGTGCAAGGTCTTCGTCACCCTGTCACCCCCTCACCTTGTCACCTTGTCATCCCCCGAGTCATGGCTGAACTTACGACCGGCGGCGTGTACCATACCCGCACACCCCCGCGGAGCCCGCCCCGATGATGGACCTGACCGCCGACGCCCCCGCCCCGCCCAAGCTCGCTGACGCCGCCTACGACCGCGTCCGGGCCGTTCTCGCAGCGTCCGGTCCGGCCGCGGCGGCCGACGCCCTCGTCGCCGAGCAGGAGCGGGCCGACGACCTCGGCGGGCTCTTTTACGCACTGCTCCTCAAGAAGCGGGTCGAACTCGGCGTCTCGCCGTTCCCCACCGGGCCGTCCACCGAACTGCCGCCAGAGACGCACGAGCCTTACGAGGCGGCCATCCGCGACGCCGGCCGACTCGTCGGCCACCGGGCGCTGGCCCGCGGCGACTTCTCCAAGGCGTGGGCCTTCTTCCGCATGATCGACGAGCCGGGGCCGGTCCGCGACGCCCTCGCCGCCGTCGAGCCGGGGCCGGACGCCGACATCTACCCGCTGGTCGAGATCGCCTGGCAGAACGGGGTGCTGCCCAAGAAGGGGTTCGACCTCATCCTCGACCGCCACGGCGTCTGCTCGGCCATCACGATGGTCGGCAGCTCGGACCTGAACTCCAACCCGGACCTGCGCGACTACTGTGTGTCCCGCCTCGTCCGCGCCCTGCACGCCCAGTTGGCGGACCGGCTGCGGGCCGACCTCCTCGGCCGCGGGCTGCCGGCCCCCGAAGGCGCATCGGTGCCTCAGTTGCTCGCCGCCGACGGGGAGCTTCTGGGGGAAGACTCGTACCACATCGACGTTTCGCACCTGTCGAGCGTGGTCGGCATGGCCGTCCACCTGCCGCCGGGGGCGGACCTCGACCTCGCCCGGGAGCTGGCCGCGTACGGCTGCCGGCTCGCCCCAAGTTTGCAGGGGAACAACGAGCCGCCGTTCGAGGACAACTACGCCGACCACCTCGCCTTCCTGAACGTGCTGGCCGGGGTGGACGTGGACGCCGGGCTGGAGCGGTTCCGGGCGAAGGCCGAGCGGGAGTTCGCCGACGGGGTGACGTACCCGGCTCAGGTGTACGTGAACCTGCTGGTGAAGGCCGGCCGGCTGCGGGAGGCGTTCGACGCGGCCCGGGCGTACCTGCCGGCCGACGACGAGCGGAACCTGTCGTGCCCGGGCGTCACCGAGCTGGCCCGCCGGCTGGGCGACTTCGAGGCCGTGGCCGAAGCCGGCCGCGCCCGCGACGACGCCGTGCAGTTCCTCGCCGGGCTGATCGCGGCCCGAAATCTTCACTGAGCGTTACCGGATTCCCCCGCTTTTTCCGCGCCGCATTTCCCGAACCGTTACGCCCACTGTCACTTGGGAAGACCGCTCCCAAATGAGCGGTAACGCGGGAGCGTTGCTCCTTTTCTGTCGGCCCCACTTGCCTTCGGGAGAATCGTCGCGGACCGCCACGACCCGACCGGCCGTGAAAGCCGTCCCGATCCGGTAGGGTGGGCGGGCGGGCGAAAGAATACCGCCGCCTTCCGCCGCCCCGCCGGAAACGTCGGGTATAATGGAATCAGAGTGGTGTGAGACCCGCCCCGGTGAACCCTTCCGGTGCTGCGGGCGTCTGAGTTAGTGACGGTCGGGCCCGTGCGACCGAGACGAGTGGAATGCCTTGCCCGGCCCGCCGGCGTCCGGAACCGCCCGCGGGCCGACCCCCATACGACACCGTTCGGCCCGGCACAGCCCCGGAGGCAACCCCCTCCGCGGCGGCCGCGCTGGCGTAGAAGCCACGGGGAACGCCTTTGCCGGCCGGGGCCTCGCCGACCGGGGAACGGAACACACCATGAGCCGCCTCACGACCCCCAAAGACCTCCCGCCCGACGACCTCGACGAGCGCGAGGACATCGTCGCCGCCGCCGCCGACCCGGCGGCCGACGACGACGAGGATGACGACGACGACGGCCTCGGGATCGACGAGGACGAAGAGGACGACGTGATCGCCGTCGTCGGCCCGGTGGACGACGAGCCGGTGGCCGCCGAGGAGTACACCTCCGGCCCGGACGACGCCCTCGGCCTCTACCTCCGCCAGATGGGCTCCATCCCCCTGCTCACCCGGGCCAAGGAACTCGACCTCGCCCAGCGGCTCGAATTCCGCCGCAACCGCTTCCGGGCGGCCGTCCTGCTCTGCGCCCGCGTCGTCGGCCGGGTGGTGGACAAGTTCGAACAGGTCCGCGACGGCAAGGCCCCGCTCGACCCGCACGTCGACGTCTACTCGACCGTCGAACTGCGGCTGGCCCGCGTGCAGATTCTCGCCCGCCTCGAGTCCGACCTGCCGACCCTGCGGCAACTCCTGGCCACCGAGGCCCGCGAGTTCGCCGCCGGCCTGCGGGACGAGTACCCGGGCAGCCGGCAGACGTGGCGGCGGGCCCGCTTCCGCCGCCTCCACAAGTGCGCCCGCCTCACGAGCGAGCTGAGCCCCCGCACGGAACTGCTGGAGCGGTGGACGGACGAGCTGAGCGACCTGGCCGACGAGGTCAAGCACCTGGTGAAGGCCCGCGAGCAGGCCGACCCGAGCGAGCGGGCCAGGAAGGAACGCGCCCTCCGCGAGAAGCTCGACACGGTGCTGCTGACGCCCGACGAGCTGGCCGCCCTCATCCGCGTGCTCCGTAAGCGGCGGCTGGCCTACCAGCGCGTCCGGAAGGAACTGGCCGAGGCGAACCTCCGGCTGGTGGTGAGCATCGCCAAGAACTACCGCAACCGCGGCCTGCCGTTCGGCGACCTCATTCAGGAGGGGAACCGCGGGCTGATGCGGGCGGTGGACAAGTACGAGTGGCGGCTCCAGTTCAAGTTCGGCACCTACGCGACGTGGTGGGTCCGCCAGGGCATCACCCGGGCGCTGGCCGACCACGCCCGGACGGTGCGGGTGCCGTGCCACCAGATCGGCATGTTGGCCAAGATCGAGCGGAAGCGGTCCGAGATGTCGGCCGCGACCGGCCGCGACCCCTCGACGGAGGAACTGGCCGCCGCGCTCGGGCTCAAGGAAGACGAGACGCGCTCGCTGCGGGCGGTCGGCCGCCACCCGGTGAGCCTGCACGACTCGGTCGGCGGCGAGGGCGAGCGGGCGCTGGAGGACTTCCTCCCCGACGGCGACATCGTCAACCCCGGCGAGCAGGTGGACGCTCGCCTCTTGAAGGAGCGGATCGGCGAGGTGTTGCGGTCGCTGGCCCCGCGGGAGCGGGAGGTGATCGAGATGCGGTTCGGCCTGAAGGACGGCACCCCGCGAACCCTCGACGAGGTGGCCCGCCAGTACGGCATCACGCGGGAACGCATCCGCCAGATCGAAGCCCGCGGCCTCCTCAAGCTCCGCCAGCCGACCCGAAGCTGCCGCCTCGAAGAGTTCTGCGACGAGGAGATCGCGTAGCGTCCGGCGCATGATGAGAAGCAAAAGCGAAGCCCCGGGACGGGTGTCCCGGGGCTTCGCTCGTTACGGGCGTGTGGGCGGGGACGTGGCGAGGGTTGCGGGGTCCGCCGCTCCGAGCCGCACTTACGGCTTGGGCCGACGATTGGCCTTCTCCTGACGGGCGACTTCTTTCACCAGCCGGATGAGTTCGACGGCTCCGGCGTGGACATCTGGGTCGTTCCGGGCGTAGAAGTAGTTCCTCCCGTCCACGGTTACGACCGCAGGGTTGTGCCCGTGGTCACGGACTAGTGCAGGCTCGATCCTGACGATTTGCGAATCCGTGCGGGGTCGTATCCTGCCCGGATGAACAAGGCACGAACCTTTGTCCGCCCCCTCACGGCCACCGAGCGACACGCCCTGGAGCAGGGCCGGAAGTCGGCCGAT
>JANPKP010000187.1:0-16327 GCA_031426095.1 Gemmataceae bacterium | reverse complement strand
GTCTTGGTCGTCTCGTCCACGGCGGCGTACAGGTCGGCGAAGGCTTTCATGTGGCGGCTGCCCCGTGCGGTTGTCATCATGGTAGACGGGCGGGCGGGGCGGTTTGATCCACGGGGGCGGGTGATGAATGGATTCCGGTTGTGGGCGGGGTTTTTCGGGGCCGTCCTCAAGGCCGCGACCGCCATGGGTGCGGCCCCGCAGCCAAGGGAACAGCCCGTTTGGTGGGTCGAGGCCGGGGCATTTACCGGTTGGGTTGAGATCAAGGTGGAGGGCGGCGATGTGGCCAAGCGGCAGCCAAAGCCTCGGGCCGACGGCCGATGGGTGAAGCAGGGGCCACACCGGGGGTGGATGTCGCCGGACGGAAAGTGGGAGGTCTATGCCGAAGACGTGCTCAAGAAGCTCAAGCCCGGCGGCAAGCTCGAAGACGTCCGCGTGGACCTGATGGTGGCGGACGCGGGCGGCAAGAATGAACGGCGGTTGATCGAAGGGCTCCCGTACAAATACCACTGGGACTGGTCGCCCGACGGGAACCATGTGGTCTGCACCGCCGACCAGGGAGACGGGTGGCACCTCTACCGTGTGCCGCACGCCGGCGGAGACCCCGTTCGGCTGAGCGGGACTGCAAGCAAGCACTTTAAAATCCCGTACCACGAACTGCCGGACGGTCGGGTTGCGTACTTCATTGCCACCGGCGTCGAAGAGGTGAAGTTCCCCGAGAACGGCATGACCCCCGGGAGCGTGAATTCGTACCCGGTCGGCGATTTAGTCGTCTCGGACGGCAAGCGTAACCGGACTGTCGTCGAAAACGTGCGTGAGCCGGCGTTCGACCTCAGCCCGGACGGGGGGCGGCTGGCTTACGGCGGTCGGTCCGCCGCGGGGCCGGCGGTCGTCGTGGTCGAGATCGAAACCGCCAAGTCCCACTCGATCCCGGTGACCGAATTCAACCCGACGTGGGCGTGCGGTGTCGAGCGCATCGCGTTCCGGCCCGACGGGGCGGCGCTCGCCGTGACGTTCTCGGTCGGAACCCGATTCCGCCGGAAGGGGCCGTTACCGGGCGACGATTCGGAGCAGCACGTCGGGGTCTTGTGGCTGGACGGTCGGGCGAATCGGACCCGGGTGTTCAGGCCCGAGTTGCCCCCTGACAAGCACAAAGAGTTTCAGCGGATCGACTCCATCCGATGGTGTCGAGACCAGGGCGTTATGAAGTGATCTCGGTTTCAGCCGCCGCCTCGTCCGCATCGCCGCCCCCCGCCTCGGCGGCTTCTTCGCCCTCAAAGCGGGTTTGGACCGCGTCCGCCTCCAGGCCCTTCTCGCGGAGCCAGCGGGCGAGGACGGCCGTGTAGCCGTGCGTCACCCACACTTTTTGTGCGCCGGTGGCGTCGATCGCGCTCAGCAGGCCGGGCCAGTCGGCGTGGTCGGACAGGGGGAAGCCGCGGTCCACCGACTTGCGGCGGCGGGTGCCTCGAATGGTCATCCACCCGCTCGCCACGGCCGTCGAGAGCGGGGCGAACTTCCGCACCCACGGCGACCCGTGGGCCGAAGGCGGGGCGATGATCAGGGAGCCGGCCCACAGCCTCGACGCCGACGCCTTGCGCGTCAGCCCGCCGAGTACGTCCGAGACGCGCTTCGTGTCGGGGAGTTTCACGCCGGCGGCCCGGTACGCGGCGACCAACTTCTCGACCGCCCCGTGCGTGTAGATGGGGCCGATGGCGGGGTCGACGCCGGCGAGGATGCGCTGCGACTTGCCGAGGGCGTACCCGTACAGGACGCTCGCCTTGCCGGCCGCCGCGTTCGCCCGCCACCAGGCGTTCACGTCGGCCCACAGCAGTGCGTCGTCGCGCCAGCGGTAGATGGGCAGGCCGAACGTCGATTCGCTGATGAAGGCGTGACACCGCACCGGCTCGAACGGCGTACAGGTCGGGTCGGGGGCCGTCTTGTAGTCGCCGGACGCGACCCACACTTCGCCGCCGGCCTCGACCCGCACCTGGGCCGACCCGAGGATGTGCCCGGCGGGATGAAGGGAGACGGAGACGCCGTTGATCGTGACCGCTTCGCCGAACGCGGCCGTTTGGATCGTCGCGGCCGGGCCGAGGCGGGTGCGGCTGACCGTCTCGCCCTCCCGGCTCAGTAGATAGTGGCGGGAGCCCCAGCGCATGTGGTCGGCGTGGGCGTGGGTGATGACGGCGCGTTCGACGCCCCGCCACGGGTCGATGTGGAACTGCCCGCGGGGGCAGTAGAGGCCGGCGTCGGTGAGTTCGAGGAGTGCCATCACCCCATGATAAGGGGCCGAACGCCCACCCGTTGCGACGGGCGGGCTCGGCCCCCCTACTTCTTCTTGACGGTGCCGACGGGCACGAACTTCTCCGCCGTCGCCGACAGCGGCGGGAACGGGGCGGGGGCGAACGCCGTCTTCACCTCTTTCTTCTCCTTCGGCACTACTTTCGAGCTCGCCTTCGCGGCGGCAGGCGGGTCGAACTTGTCGGCCTGGGCCTTCTCCGCCGGGGGGAGCGTCCGGGGAGGGGCCGGGTCGGCGGGGAGGGCCGTCGGCTGCGGGCCGTCGGCCCCGAGGCCGAGGGCGGCACGGTAGTCGGCCAGCGCCACGAAGTAGTCGAACAGGGCCGCCGTCTCGGCCGCGTCGGCGTCGAGGGCGTCGGCTTCGCGGCCGCTCACCTTCGCCACGTCGCTTAAGCCCAGGTCGAAGCGCTTCCGCTCGTCGGCCGCGGCCTTGCGGGCCAGGTCGCCCCAGCGGCGGGCCTCCTTGCGGCCCTCGTAGGCCCGTTCGAGCCGGGCGAGGGCGTCCTGAAGCTCGGCCCGCACGGCGTCGGCCGCGAACCGCTGCTTGAGCAGGAGGTTCGACACCCGGGAATCGACGAGCCTCACGTTCCCCTCGGCCTCCCGCCGCTGCCACGGGAAGCGGTGGCGGCCGACGACCACGCGGGTCGCCTCCACGGCTTCCGCCTCGTGCCGCAGCCGCACCAACTCGGGCCGCTGGTCGATGGCGGTGCGGACGGCTTCCTGGAAGCGGTCGGGGTCGGGTTCGAGCAGGCGGGGGAAGGCCGGCACGCGGTCGAGGCCGGCGAGGACGGGGTCGCCGGTGGCCGGGTCGCGGAGGAAGAGCGACAGCTCGACCTGGGCCCGGCGGAAGAGCTTCTCGGCGTCCACCACGCGGAGGTTGCGGTGGGCCAGCTCACGCAGGTTCTCGACCGCCACCGGGCGGGGGTCGGGCACCGGGATCGCTTTCGTCCGCAGCTTGTCGTCGCGGTCCCGGGCGGGGGCCAGGTGGTCGCGGGCGGCGTTCAGGTTGTGGCCGGCGGCGACCCACGCCCAGTAGGCGCGGGCGGCCGTCCGCTGGAACGCCAGCCGCCGCTCCCCGGCCGTGGGGCCGACCGCCTCCCAGTTCACCGCCGGCGTCGGGCAGGCCGGGCGCTTGGAAGTCTTGCACGGCCCGCACCCGGCGGCGGTGTCGCACGCCGTCACGACCGGGGCCGGGCACTCGAAGCGGCCGAGGCCGGCGAGCTTGTTGCCGTCGAACCCGTTCACGTCGAGGAACAGGGCGAGCAGCCCGGGGTACGCCCTCTCGACCGATTCGAGGACTTCGTCCAGGCTCACCGGCGGGCCGCCCGTCGAGCGGACCGGCCCCATCAACTCGGGGGCCGGCTTGGGCGGCGGGAGGCGGGGGACGCCGTCGAGGGCGTCGGGTTCTTTGTCCGGCGGCTTCGGCGTGACCGGCCGGGGCGGGACGGCGCTGCCGGGGATGGCGAACGGCGGCACCGGGAAGGCGACCGGCGTGACGACCCCCGGGCTGACGGCCCCGAGGTCGGCGGCGACCGCCCGCGTCGGGAGCGTGGCCGCCACGCCCAGGACGCCGCACATCAGGCTCCGGCCGACCGTCCGAATCATGGCTCTACCCCGTCCGTGGGTCGCGGCCGCACTGCCGCCGCTACCTGTTTTTACCGCTCAAACGCGATTGACTCGGCCCCATCCGCCGGCCCGGTCGCGGGATCGGGAAACCGCTCCCACATTTCCCGGTAACCCGGGAGCGATCCCGGATTCCGCGGCGACCCGTTTGACTTCCCGGCCGTCAATTCCACCCCAGACGCTGCCGCACCTCGCGGCCGAGCGTCCACGCCCCGAGGTCCACCGCCCCCGTCACGGCCCCCGCCGCCGGCGGGCGGTCGCCATCGGGTTGAACGCGGCCGGTCTCTCCCGTCACGCCGGTCAGCCGCCCCGCGAAGGGTTGGCCGTCCGCCGCTTCGAGCTTCACCGCCGGCCAAGCCCCGTTCGCCGCGTGGAACGAACGGACCGCGTCGGCTTCTGGCCCTCGCAACGTCACCTCGACGCCACCCGCCGCGGGGCCGGCTGCGGCGGGCACGATGGAGAGGAGCAACTGCCCGCCCTTCACGCCCGCCCCCGCCTTCCGCGCGTCGGCGGGCACGTCCGTGACCCGGCCCGCGACGGGGGCACGCACCTGACGCACCGCCGGCGTGATGACCGGGGCCGGCCGGGCCTTCAGCGCGACGACCCGTTCCTCTGCGGCGCGCAGGCCGGCCGCGTCCTGCGTCGCTTGCCTGGCGAGCGCCTGCGCGTCGCGCTCGCCGTCGGCCTCGGCGGCGGTCACGCGGGCCTTCGCGTCCCGGATCTCCACGTCGAGGCGTGCGACCTCCGCTTCCAGTTCCACGACCTTCGTTTCCGCCGCCTTCCGGGCCGCGTCCCGCCGTAGGTCTTCGACGTTGCCGACGGCCGCCGCCCCGCCGGCGTCGCGGTACGCCTTGAAGTCGGCCTCGCGGTACGCCAGGTCGGCCTTTGCCGCGTCGAGACGCTGGAGGGCGACGACCTGGGCCCGTTTCCCGGCGTCGACCGCCCGCCCCGCCGCGTCGCCCGCCGACTTCGCGGCCTCGGACTGCTTCGCCTTCGCGGCGTCCGCCCCCGCCACCCGCTCGCGCAGTTCGGCCGCCCGCCGTTCCGCGTCCGCCAGGCCGGTCGTCGGGCCCGTGCCGGCGGTGACGCTCGTATCGGTTATTTCGACCAGAACGTCGCCGACCTTGACCCATTCCTCCGCCTTCACCCGCCACGCGGCCACGACGCCGTCGGCCGGGGCGGCGACGGACCGCCCGCGGTCGAGCGATAGCGGCGTGCCGGCGACCACGCGGCCCTTCACGGGTATCACGTGCGGCCACGGGAGGAAGGAGAGCGCCGCCGGCAGCGCGACGGCGGCGACGAGGACGAACGCCGCGACCCGGCGTGCGGCCGGCGGCGTGCGGGCTTCTTCGAGGGCGGTGGGCATGGAAGTGTCCCGTGGAAGGTGGGCCTACGCGGTGTCTCGGGCGGCCGCCCACTCAGCGACCCACGCCCGCTGCTCGGGCGTGTCGGGGACGGTCAACCCTTTAGCCGCTCGCGGTAGAGCGCCGCGTCGTCCGCCCCGTAGCAGCAGAAGACCACCCGTTTCGGCTGTCCGTTCGTCGCCAGCCAGCCGGCGACGGCCTCGACCGCGACCCGGCACGCCTCCGCCTTCGGGTAGCCGTAGACGCCCGTCGAGATGCATGGGAACGCCACCGACTCGCACCCCTTCTCCGCCGCCAGCCGCAGCGACGACTCGTAGCACGAGCGCAACAGGTCGGCCTCGCCACGCTTGCCGCCGTGGTACACCGGGCCGACGGTGTGGATCACGAAGTCGGCCGCGAGGTGGTGCCCGCCGGTGACGCGGGCCTCGCCGGTCGGGCAGCCGCCGAGATTGCGGCACTCGGCCAGCAGCCCCGGCCCGGCCGCCCGGTGGATGGCCCCGTCCACCCCGCCGCCGCCGAGGAGCGACTCGTTCGCCGCGTTCACGACCGCGTCCACCGCCTGCGTCGTGATGTCGCCGTGGACGACGGCCATGCGGGAGAGCACGTCGAGGGACATGATGGCTCCGTTGCGACGGCGCATTCACTCTCTTTTGGCCCGGGCTTCCAAGCCCGGGGTATGCCTGCTGGAAGGTCCGGCGGTCCGACCCGTTGTTGTCTCCCGAACCGTCCCAGGCGGGCGACCCCGGGCTTGGAAGCCCGGGCCAAAAGAGGGACCGGCAGAGTGCCGTCACGCCACCACGCCCGGCTCCTCCAGCCGCCACGCCGCGTAGGCGAGGGCGGCCGGGACGTCGGCCGGCTCCAGCCCGGGGAATGTCCGCACCACCTCGTCGGCCGAACTGCCGGCGGCGAGCAGGTTGAGAACGGCTCCGACGGTCACGGGCAGCCCGCGGACGCACGGCTTCCCGCCCATCACCGCCTGGTCGTGGGTGATCCGGTCGTGCGGCATGGCTGCGAACTCCGGGGCGAAACTCAGATGGCGGCGGCCGTCCGCCGGCGGGCTACGGCCTCGGCCGGCGGGTACTCGTACTCGGCCACCTGGACGAACTGGCCGGCCGACGGGTCGTACGCGAATACCTCGCCGGTCTCAATCTTATAGACCCAGCCGTGCAGGCGGAGGTCGCCCCGCACCAGCCGGGCCGCCACGGCCGGGAGCGTCCGCAGGTTCTCCAGCTGCACCAGCACGTTCTCCTCCACTGTGGCCGTCAGGAGCGGCGGGCCGTCCAGGTGGGCGTAGTTCTCCCGGACGATCCGCCGGGTCGTCTCCGCGTGCCCGAGCCACGCCGCCACCGCCGGGAGGGCGGCCACCATCTCCGGCTTGAGGAGCCCCTGCATGGCCCCGCAGTGGGAGTGCCCGCACACGATGACGTCCTTCACCCCCAGGGCCGCGACCGCGAACTCGATGGTCGCCGCCTCGCCCCCGTTGGCCGCCCCGTGCGGGGGGACGATGTTCCCGGCGTTGCGGAGGATGAACAGGTCGCCCGGCTTCGACCGGGTGAGCAGGTTGGGGTCGATCCGCGAGTCCGAGCAGGTGATGAACAGCGTCTCCGGCGTCTGCCCCTTCGACAACTGCTCGAACAGCCCCTGGAGCGGGCGGAAGTTCTCCTCCTGGAACTGGTGGATGCCCTGGATCAGCTTCTGCACGGCGCACCTCGCGTGGCGGTTCGTTGGGAACGAAATGAGGCCGGGGGAGCCGCCCCGAAAGGCGACTCCCCCGGCCTCTCATCCCCCCCGGCGCGTGTCCCGGGGGGCGGATTAGCTTGGTTCGAACGACGGCCCGGAGGAGGTGGCAGGCGCGTGGCCGTCCCCGGCCCCCGTGCGGTCTCGGACAATATCAGGCCGGCCGGCGTGGATGTCAAGCGTCGCGGGCCGATTCCCGGGCGGTCGCGGGCGGGGCCGTGAGGGTGAAGACGATCACGCTCTCTCCGGTCCGTGTGCTCACGTCCGTGTGGAGGCTGACGACCCCGACGCCGAGGATGTCGGCCACCACCGCGTCGAGGAGCGGCCGGCCGTGTTCGATCAGTTCGACCCGCATCCGCTTGATGAGGTCCCGCCCGCGGCCCCGCTCCTCGACCTCGGCGAGCTTCTGCTCGGCCGCCGTGAGAACCCCCGTGAGGCGGACCACGGCCATGTCGTCGATGAGGTGCGTGCGGACGGCGAGCGGCCCGCGGCCCATGTACTCCTTCTTGAACCGGATGACGGCCCGGCTGACCTCGGCTTCCAGCTCGCCCTTCGTCTTCATCGTGACCCCCGCGGCCGAGACCGTCGGGTCGTGCCACACAGCAGGAACCCCGGCGATGAGTCAGGTACGGCCTTGCCAGTAGTCGCCGATACGACCGGAGTGGGCGACCGCGACGACGCGGACGCGGTCGGGGTCGGAGCGGTGGACGAGCCGGTACGGGTAGCGGCGGAGAACGACGAAGCGGTGGCGGTCGTCATAAGCCGGGCTAGCGTCGGGGAACCGGCGGATGGCGTCCACGGCCCGCTCGAAAGCTCGAACGAATCCGGTCGCCGCTTTCGGGCTTCGGGCCAAATACCAGTCGAGAGCGGTTTGGTACTCGTCGTCCGCGTCGGGGTGGAAGGAGATGTCAACCATCCAGCCCGACCCTCCGGCGGGCCTTGTCGCGGACCTCCTCCCACGGCACGGCCGTCACCGTCCCGGCGTCCAACTCGGCCGACCGGCTGGCGATGACCTCTCGCCAGGATTCGTCGAGCGGCGGCGTGTCGCCCGGTTCGTCGACGGCGAGTAAGGCGTCGAGGAGGACGGCCCGCTCGTCGTCGGCCAGGGCGAGAGCGTTCCGGTACACTTGTTCAGTCGCGGGGGACATCGCCAGACTCCCGAGTTGGGGCAACGACAGTACCATCTTATCCGATCCGGCACGCGATTCGATTACCCCGCCCGCGGGCCGCCGGCCCCGTTCGCGGGGGCGGTCGGCGGCGGCCCCTTCGCGGGAGTCGACTCGACGGGCGGCTGGCCGGGGGCGAGCTTGAGCGAGGCTTCGCAGCGCACAAGCACACGCGGGTCGGTGGAGACGACGACCAGCGTCCACGGGGCGGCGCGGTCGAACAGCTCGGCGAGGAGGCCGGGGCCGTCCGCGTGGTTGAGGCGGTCGAGGACGCCGTCGAGGAGCAGCACCCGGGGGCGGGCCAGCATCGCCCGGGCGAGCGTGAGGCGGGCGGCCTGGCCGTCGGAGAGCGGGCGGCCGCCACTTTCGAGGGGCGTCCGCGTGCCGTCCGGGAGGCGGGCGACCGCGTCCTTCAGGCCGACGGCGGTCAGCACGCGGGTGAACTCGGCCGAGCCGGCGTCCGCCCGCCCGGCCCGCAGGTTGTCGGCCACCGTGCCGGCGAACACGGCCGGGCCGCGGACCAGCACCACGGCTTCGCGGAGGGCGTGCGGGGCGAGTTCGCGGAGGTCGACGCCGTCGAGTTCGACGCTGCCCGAGGTCGGCGCGTGACGGCCGGCGAAGAGGTCGAGGAGCGTTGACTTGCCGCCGCCGGACGGGCCGAGGAGGGCCACCCGGCTCCCGGGGCGGACGTGCCACGTCAACGGCAGCGGGAGCCCCGGCTCGCACACCGCCGCCCGTGCCGACACGCCGCGGCCGCCGGCCGTGGGAGGCAGTTCGGTGCCGGCCCGCTCGTCCGCCCGGTGGGCCGGGACGGGGCACGAGGCGAGTTCGTCCCACGCCCCTCTCGCGCGGCCGGCCGCCCGCAACGCCGTCCCCATCAGCATTGTCACCAGTCCGGCCGCGACGAACCCACCGGGCGTGAGGCGGCCGTCGGCGACGAGCGTGCCGCCCAGCGACAGCACGGCCCCGCCCGCGATGGCCAACGCCAGCCACGAGAATACTTCCCTGCGGAACGCGGCACGGAAGCGGTCGCGGCGGGCATGAAGCCAGGCACGGGCGAGGGCGTCCGCCTTCTCGCGGGCGAATCGCGGCCCGGCGGCCGGGCGGAAGGCGTCGGCGGCCCGCTCCGCGTCCGTTCGCCAGTTCGCCGCGTCAACCGCCGCGGTCGCTTCCGCCCGCCGTGCCGCCCGTCCGCCGGGGGCGAACGCCGTGAGCAGACCGACCGCCGCCAGCCCCGCCCCGACGGCCGCGAGGCTTGGGTGAACGAGGGCGAGGGCCGCGGCGCCGACGAGGAGCCCGGCCGCCGCGTTCGACCTTTCGGACAACACCGCCGCCACGGCCGCGGGAGTCGTACCGCCCACGACTGTCGTCAACGCCGCCCGCCGGCCGACGCACTCCGCGAGGTAGCGTTGGACCGCCCGTGCGAGCGCCGCGAGAACGAGGCACCCGCCCGCGGCCGCCGCCAGCGGGCCGACCGGCGGCGTGGTTCCCCGGGCGAAGTCGTCGACGAGCACGAGGGCGGCGAGCGGCACGGTCAGCACGAGCGCGGCCGCCGCAAGCGCGAGGAGGCTTATGAGCAAGGTGTCGAAGCGGCTCCCGCGGATGAGCGAACGCGGGCCGGCGGCGGGCGGGTCCGCGAGGGTCGCCGGCGGGGGGGAGTCGTTCATCGGGCACCGGGCGGGCGGCGGGACGTGCGGGCTTCGGCGGGCCGGTTAGTCGGGGTGGCGGGATTCGAACCCACGGCCTCCTGCTCCCAAGGCAGGCGCGCTACCAGGCTGCGCTACACCCCGTCGAAGCTTCAGTCTACCGAAAGAGACGGGCGGCTGGTAGCCGAACGGGGTTCACTTCGTCAGGGCGAACGACTCGAAGAAGGCGTCGGCCGCCGGGCCGGCGACGGCGTCCTTCGTGCCCACGGCCATCACCTGGTAGAGCCGCCGGCCGGCCGCGACGAGGCGGACGCGGACGACGAGCTTGCCGCGGTCCACCACCACCGTCCGCGACGGCAGCTTGCCCGGCCCGAACGGCGTCGCCTCGTCCGAGAGCAGGGTGCCGTCCGCCCCCTTGAGCCCGTCGCGGGCCCCGGCGAGGAGCGATTCGGGGGCCACATTCTTCAGGGCCGCGTCCGGGTAGTCGGTGTAGACGACGACGAGTGCGGTGCCGTCCGGCCGGGCGAAGGTGGCCGTGCGGGTCGTGAGTTCGCCGACGGCCGTGGCGACGCCCTGCGACTGCTCCCTGGGCGTGCCGCCGAACCGGGCCGTGTATCGCCCGTCCTTCGGGGCGAACGCCGGCTCCCCCTTCTGGGCGAGGGCCGGTGAGGCGAGCGCGAGGAGGACGGCGAGGCGGAGCATTGGCGGCTCTTAGAGGGTGGTGCCGAGTCAGCGAGGCCCACGTCGGGGACGTACGGCTCCCGGACGTGGGCCTCGCAGGGCCTCGACCCACCCTACAACACGGCCCTCCTGCCATCAAACGGAAACGCCCCCGGCTTCCCGGGGGCGTGCGTGCGTGACTGTCGGCGGGGCGCTCACTTGGCGAGGGCGGCCACGATCCGCTCGAAGTCGTCGTTGGTGTCGAACCCGATCACGATCTGGCCCTTGTCGCGGGCCTTCACCTGGATCTCGACGCGGACGGCGAGCCGCTGGCGGAGGTCGTCCTCGATCCCCTTGACGTGGGCCGTCTTCTCGGCCGTGCCGGTCGGCTCGGGCACCTCGCGGGCCGCCCCGCCCTGGGCCGCGGCGTCGAGCCGCTGCTGCTTCACGAGCACTTCGAGGGCGTGGACCGAGTAGTTCTTGAGCACCGTCTCCTTGCACAGGGCGATCTGCCGCTCCGGCTCGGGGACGCCCTTGAGCACCTTCGCGTGCCCCAGGCTGATCTGCCCGAGCCGCACCGCGTCCTGCACCTCGGCCGGGAGGTTGAGCAGCCCGAGGAGGTTGCTGATGGTGGTGCGGTCGAGGCCGAGCTTGGCCCCGAGCTGCTCCTGCGTCAGCCCGAAGCGTTCGAGGTAGTCCTTGAACCCCTGGGCCTTCTCGATGGCGTTCAGGTCGGCCCGCTGGATGTTCTCCACCAGGGCGGCTTCGAACACCTGCTGGTCGTCGAAGGCGACGACGTGGACGGGCACGCTTTCGAGCCCCGCCGCCCGGGCCGCCCGCAGCCGCCGCTCGCCGGCGATGAGCTGGAACCCGTCGTCGCTCTTGCGGACCACGATGGGCTGGAGCACGCCGTGGGCCCGCACGCTCTCGGTGAGGGACTTCAGGTCGTCGTCGTCGAACAGCTTCCGCGGCTGGTACGGGTTGGCGACGATGGCGGAGACGGCGGCGGTCGGCGTCGCGCCCCCGTCCACGGCCGGGAACGGCAGGCTCATCGTGTCGCCGAGGAGGGCACTCATGCCGCGGCCGAGGCGGGGCTTGGTCGCTTCCATGCGAAGACTCCTGATCCGCGTCGTGCGGGGGCGGGTGAAGCGGGTTGGGGGCGGGAGATACCCGCAGCGTGACAAGGTGACAAGGTGACAAGGTGAGGGGGTGACGCGGCGACCGATTCGAGCCCGTGTCACCCCCTCACCTTGTCACCTTGCCACCCGGTCGGCGACGCGGTTCCACGTGGAACCGGCCGCGTTTTGCCCTGGAAATCCCAGCCCGAATCGCGAATCGCAAAGTGGCCTTGTCGGTCCGCGGATTTTCACACTACGATCCCGCCCGTTCGACCCGCGGACCGGAACCCGCGGCGAGAACCCTGAACCGGAGCGGACCGGAACCCGCGACGGCTCGGGGGGTCACTGGTGTGACCCGCCGGAGAAGAGGTGTCGATTTCGGACTCGCCACGGCCCCCGCTCGCACGGGGGCGCACGGACGCTCTCCTAGCGCGGCGATGCTCCCTTCGCACCACCCGGTCAGCGCGCGACTTCACTCGGAACCCCGGGGGGCTTCACACCCCTTCGCCGCGGTCGTGTGTCGGTCCGTGTCGGCGTTCGCGCCGGCCGGCTGGCCACGTCCGCCCGGGCGACGCCGCGCCTCAGCCCGACAATCTGGTTGTGCAGGAGCGATCGCATGGAAGCGACCCGTGGCCCTATTCTGTTTCGTTGCGACGGCACCCGCGAGCACGGCTGGGAGCCGTTCTACCAGTGCCTCTCGCTCGCCGCCGCCCTCCAGCGCCGCCGCCGGGGGACGCACTTCTTCAGCTACCTCGACCCCCTCTCCCTGGCCCAGGCGGTCCACCGCGGGAACAACGACTGGGTGCCGGCCGAGCAGCCCCTCGGTTCCCCGGGCGACCTCTCGGCCACCCTCGGCCAGGTCCGCCGGCTGAACGCCGCCGCCGTGGTCGTGGCCGGCGACGTGAGCCCGGACTACCTGAAGGAACTCCGCAAGACGGGCACCCTCGTGGTCGCCTTCGACACCACCGGCGGGGCCAGGCTCCCGGCCGACATCGTGGTGAATTCGCTCCTCGCCCCGGGCCGCAAGGCGTACCGCCCGGAGGCCGGCACCCAGCTCCTCCTCGGCAGCCGCTTCGCCCTCTGCCGGGGCATCTTCCGCCGCCAGCGGACCATCCGGGCCACCGAGCCGGCCCAGCCGTTCCGCGCCCTCGTGGCGATGGGCGACGACGACGCCACCGGGCAGGCCCTGATCCGCACCCAACAGCTCCTCGAGATGCCGAAGGTAGGCAAGGTGTCGGTCGCCTGCCGGACGCACTCGACGGGGTACGACGACCTCAAGGACCTCGCCGCCGACAGCGGCGGCCGGGTGGAAGTCGTCACGGAAGTGAAGGAGCTGATGACCCGCCTCGTCCGCGTCCACTTCGCCCTGACCGGCGGCGACGCCTGGTCGCTCGAACTCTGCGTGGTCGGCATCCCGCAGCTCGTGATGTCGCAGAGCGACCGCCACGCCCGCAACGGCAAGCGGATGGACGAGGAGTGCGTGGCCACCTTCCTCGGCGACGCGGCCGACGTGACCTTCGAGCAGTTGAGCGAGGCGACGGAGCTGCTGCTGACGGACGACAAGGAGCGGAAGGGGATGACCCGCTGCGCCCGCAACCTGATCGACGGCCGCGGCCCCGACCGGATCGTGAACGGGATGGAGATCATGCTCCACACCCCGAGCCGCAAGCAGGCCGCCCAGGCCGGCCCGATGCTGCGGATCGCGGCGTGAGGCCGAGCCACCGTCGTGGCGTTTGACGTGCCGGCGTCTTTCAACCCCAACGGGGTGTCCGTCAAGAGCCAGGGGTGTGAACCCCTGGTCCGAGGCCCACCCCCGATAGGCGGAACCCCGAAGGGGTGGCAGTGCGTCCGGCATGGGCGACTGCCACCCCTTCGGGGTTCTTGTTTCATGTGGGGGTGGTCCCAGGGGTTCACACCCCTGGCCATTAGCGGTGGCCCCGTTGGGGCCGAAGACCAACACCCTTCGCCTGCGGGTGGATGGTCTGGTATTCTTCACCATCCCAACCCGGAGCCCCGCCCATGACCAAAGACGACGTGGCCGCTGCCCTCCGCGAGATCGCCACCCTCCTCGAACTCAAGGGCGAGACCGTCTTCCGGGTGAACGCCTACGTGAACGCCGCCCACGCCGTCGAGCAGCTCGACGGCGACCTCGACGCGATGGCGGCGAACGGCACACTCGGCGAGGTCCGCGGCATCGGTGAGGCCACCGAGGCGAAGATCAAGACGCTCCTCACCACGGGGAATCTGCCCTACCTCGACGACCTCCGCAAGGAGGTGCCCCCCGGCCTGCTCCGCGTCCGCCGCATCCCCGGGCTCGGCTCCAAGAAGGTGAAGGCGCTGTACGACGAGCTGGGCATCAAGGACGTGCCCGACCTGAAGGCCGCGTGCGAGCGGGGCGACGTGGCCAGCCTCAAAGGCTTCGGGGCCAAGACGCAGGCCAAGATTCTCGAAGGCATCGCTTATCTCGACACCGTCGGACAGCGGGTCCGCATCGACCAGGCCCTTCCCCTGGGGCTCACGCTCCTGGCCCGAGTCCGCGACCTGCCGGGGGTGGTGCGGGCCGAACTGTGCGGGAGCGTCCGCCGGCGGAAGGAGACGGCCAAGGACCTCGACATCCTGGTGAGCAGCCCCGACCCGCAGCCGGTCCTCGACGCCTTCGTGAAGTTCCCCGAGGTCATGCAGGTCGTCGGCCACGGCGGCACGAAAGCGAGCGTCGTCGCCGGGCTGGCCCTCGACGGGCACAAGGTCGTCCTCAACGCCGACCTCCGGGTGGTGGCCGACGCCGAGTTCCCGTTCGCCCTCCACTACTTCACCGGCAGCAAGGCCCACAACATCCGCATGAGGCAGCTCGCCATCGACCGCGGGCTGGTGCTGAGCGAGTACGGCCTGAAAGGTTCCACACGGAACGTCCCCGCCGAGTCGGAGGCCGACGTTTTCAAGGCGTTGGGCCTGCAATACGTCCCGCCCGAGATGCGGGAGGACGCCGGCGAGATCGAGGCCGCCGCCCTCGACGCCCCGCCGCTGCCGACGCTGCTGGAGCCCGGCGACATCCGCGGCGTGTTCCACAACCACACGACGTACAGCGACGGCAACTCGTCGCTCGAAGAGATGGCCCTGGCGGCGAAGGACCTGGGGTACGAGTACTTCGGCGTGGGCGACCACTCGCAGTCGCTCGGCGTGGCCCGCGGCCTCCCCCCGGCGGCCGTCCGCAAGCAGTGGGCCGAGATCGACCGCGTTAACGACCGGCTCGTCGGCGTCCGCATCTTGAAGGGCACCGAGTGCGACGTCCTCAAGGACGGCTCGCTCGACTACGACGACGACCTGCTCGCCGGCTTCGACTACGTGGTGGCGTCCGTCCACACCCACTTCGAGCTGCCGGAGGCCGAGCAAACCGCCCGCGTCTGCAAAGCCCTGTCCCACCCCGCGGTGACGATGCTCGGCCACGCCACCGGCCGCCTTCTACTGCGTCGCCCCGGGTACAAGCTCGACCTGGACGCGGTGCTGAGGTGCGCCGCCGACCACGGCAAGATGGTCGAGATCAACGCCAACCCGTACCGCCTCGACCTCGACTGGGTGTACGTCAAGCGGGCGAAGGCCCTAGGCATCACGCTCGTCATCAACCCGGACGCCCACAGCCCGGCCGACCTGGGCTACGTCCCGTTCGGCGTGAACGTCGCCCGCCGCGGCTGGCTCACGAAGGCCGACGTGTTCAACACGCGGTCGCTGAAAGACGTGATGAAGGAGCTGGAGCGGCGGATGTCGGCTCGGTGAGTGTCGTGTAGGGCCGAACGCTAATCGTCCGACCGTGACGGGCCCACGCGACACCCCTAGCCTAGTCTGCGACGAGCAGTGGGGCCGGACAGACGGTAAACGTTCCATCCGTACCGAAGCCGAATTGAACACCAAGAATCGGACTCGTCCACCCCGAGATGCGGTAGACGCTCATGAGCCGCCCGCCCCGTCGAATGAACCCCGTCACGCGCTTCGCCCCGAGGTCGATGAGGTAGAGTTCGTCTACGCCAGCACTTTCGAGGGCGAGGAAGCGGCAAGCCCATTCGTCCTCGCCCTCGTCAACGCTGTGTAACTCGACGACGACACCGCCCGGCCGTTCATTCCCACAATCCGCTTTGCACGGCCCGACACACACAGCCACGGGCAAGCCCGCGAACAGCTCGCGGAGTTCGCCGACGATCTTCACCATCCAGTCCCACTGGAGCGTGTTGTCGGCCATCGGCTGCCCGTCCGAGTCGGGGTAAACGACCTCGGTCCGTCGCGGGGCGTCGGGGGTCATGGCGTGCTCTCCGGGCGGGTGCGTCTTGAGCGTACCGGACGGGGCAGGGCCACCGCAAGTCGAGGGCGGTCAGTGCTCGACCTTCGCGGCCGGCAGCGCCTTCCGCAGCCGCTCGGCCCCCCCGGGCGTGACCCCCGTACTCCGGAGGTCGACGTGCTTGAGCTTCGAGAACCGGGCGAGGCGATCGACGTCGTCGTCCGTGATTCGCCCGCACGAGAAGAGGTTGAGGTCTTCGAGATCGGTCATCGCCGCCAGGTGCACCAACCCGGCAGATGTAATATTCCGGTGGTCGGCGACGCTCAGATTCAGTGTCCGGAGGTGAACTAGTACTACAGTTGTAGATGATCATCGGGGCGGGTCTGCCCCGCGTGCGCGGTAGTGGCACCGGCGGGCGTGATACTGGTGGGCCCGCCGCCACGCCGACCAC
>JANPKP010000186.1:0-5135 GCA_031426095.1 Gemmataceae bacterium | reverse complement strand
TTGGGGTTTTTGGTGTGTTTTTTCTAACTCCCCCTCCACCCCCAACACCCCCCCCCCCCCCCCCCCCATCAGCCCGGGGGGGGCCCCCGGTTGCCGCCCCGCCGGACACGCCATTGAAAGGTCGCTCCAATGCCGAAGGTCTACGTCGTCTACCACAGCGGGTACGGGCACACCAAGCTCCAGGCCGAGGCCGTCCACCGGGGGGCCGCGTCGGTCGCCGGCACGGAAGCCGTCATCTTCACCACCGACGAGGCGGCCGCGAGAATCGACGACCTGGACGGGGCCGACGCCATCATTTTCGGCTGCCCGACGTACATGGGGAACATCTCGGCCGGGATGAAGACGTTCATCGAGGTGGCGGCCAAGAAGTGGTTCACACTGGCGTGGAAGGACAAGGTGGCCGGGGCGTTCACCAACAGCAGTTCCTTCTCCGGCGACAAGCTCAACACAATCATCGGGCTGATGGTGAACACCATGCAACACGGCATGATCTACGTCGGCACGGGTGTCCTACCGGCGTACAGCGACCCGAACTCGATGAACTCGGAGAACGGCCCCGGCCCGGAGGTCGAGAACCGGGTCGGGTCGTCCAGCGGGGCGATGGCCGCGAGCTTCCAGCTCAAGCCGCCGGCCGGCCCGCCGCCGGGCGACATCGCCTTCGCCGAGGGCTACGGCAAGCGGGTGGCGACGATCACGGCGCAGTTCGTGAAGGGCAAGGCGTGAGTGTCACGGCGGGCACGGGACCGGATACGACAGGATTATGTGATCGACCGTCACGAGCGTAAGTCCGTGCTGAAGGGTTTGAGCGACGAGGAGCCGGTCGAACGGGTCGCGGTGGAGGGCGGGCAAGCCAGCCAAATGGGGCATTGCCCCTTCATCGACGGACAGACTGGCGATGGCGTGCGCCTCTCGCACCAATGGGAGATGCCGGTCCGGTTGATCCGGGAGTGGGAGTTTCCCGAGGGCGTTTTTGACGACGGCTTCCCAAACCGACACGACGCTCAGGTAGATATCGTTGCCCGGATCGCGGATCGCGTCGCGGTAATGAGCCGGGAGTTGCGGATCGCCGGTGTCGAATCACAAGAAGATTTGGGTGTCAACAGCAACGTCATCGCCCTTCGAACTCCTTGAGGATCTCGTCGGGAAGAGGATCGTTGAAGTCGGCCGGAACCACGTACTTGCCGGCCGACAACCCGTAGGGTCGGAGCCCTCCGTGTGCCTTCACAGCCGGCTGATTTCGGCCACCGCTCGTTCGTCCCGCACGACGACGAAAGCCTCCCCCGACTCAACCCGCTGGAGAAAGCTTGTAGGGTTCTGCTCGATTTCTTGAACGGTGATGGTACTCATTCCCGCAATCTAACGCGCCCGCCGCTACCGCACCAGCCCCCGTGCCCGCAGGACGTTCAGCACCAACCGGTCGAACGGCACCTGGTTGCTCGTCGGCAGGAACAGCATTCCGCGGCGGGAGCACTCGGCGTTCAGCCCCGCCCGGAAGCCCGCCAGCGTACGCCGGTAGCGGTCGAGGAGCGGGGCGGTGATCGTCACCTCGGCCTCGTCGGCGTCCTCCGCGTCGGTCAGCTTCAGGTCGCCGGTCAACTCAGGGTCGGTCTCCTCGCGGGCCAACACCTGGATCGCGCACACGTCGAGGTTGCGGGCCGCGAGGAAGCGTAGGCCGTCCGCCACGCCCGCCTTGTCGAGGAAGTCGCTCAGAACCACGACCACGCCGCGACCCGACAGCCGCAGGGCCACCGCGCGCATGGAGCGGTTGAAGTCGCCGGGGCCGGCGGGCGGGAGGTCGTCGAGGAACTTCACCAGCCGGGGCAGGCTCGGCCGGCCGCGGAAGGTCGGCGACTGGGCCACCGGCCTGTCGGCGAAGGCGGTGACGGCGACGCGGTCGAGGTTCACCAGCCCGATGAAGCCGAGGGCGGCGGCGACCCGCTTGGCGTAAAGGAGCTTTGTCGGCGAGCCGAAGTCCATCGACGGGCTCACGTCGATCACGAGGTGGACGTGCAGGTCTTCCTCTTCGAGGAAGAGGCGGACGAAGAGGCGTTCCAGGCGGGCGAACAGGTTCCAGTCGAGGAAGCGGAGGTCGTCGCCGACCGCGTAAGGGCGGAAGTCGGTGAACTCCGACCCGCGGCCCTTGCGGCGGCTCAGGCGGTCTCCCTTCGTCCGCCCGGCGAGGACGCGCTTCGACACGAGTTCCAACTGCTCCAGGCGGCGGAGCGTGTCGGCCGTCAGCAGCGGCTCGCGGGCGGCAGCGGTCACGGGCGGGTACTCGCGGGTTCGGCCACCGCCCCGCCGGCGGGCACGGTGGGTCCGAGGTCGGCCGGCTTCCGCGGCCGGGGGCGCGTGAGGAGCCACGCCGTCGGGGCGAGGACGAGAAACGTCCCCAGCGCGGCGGCCGCGTTCAGCGTCCGGCCCCACAGGTAAACATCGAACACGAGGGCAAAGACGACCTGCGACAGGCCCACGACCGAGACCTTCGCCGGGGCCCCGCGGCCGAACGCGAGGGTGAGGAAGAGCTGCCCGACGGTCGCCGCCAGGCCGAGCCCGAGGAGCATCAACAGCACGGGCGTGTCGGTGAGCCGGGCGGGGTCGGCCGAGCGCGGGGCGACCAGAAACGCGGCCAAGGAGAAGAGCGTGGCGACGGCCGAGAAGTGGAGGACGACGGCCCGCGGATCGACCCCGTGGAGCGAGTGCAAGCCGAGCATGGCCACGGCCGTGAACCCGGCCGCCGCAAGGGCCGCCGCCGCCCCCCAGTTGCCGGCTTCCAGGTGCGGCTGTTCGATGAGGGCGACGCCGACGATGCCGCAGCCGACGGCGACCCACACCTTCGCGTCCGGCACCTGCCCGTAGAGCGGCCAGCAGAGGACGGCGACCCAGAGCGGGAAGGTGTTCGTGAGCGTCAGCACGTCGGCCGCGGGAAGGTTGGCGAACGCGAAAAAGGTGCAGACCATGCTGCAACTCCCCGCCACACTGCGGACCCACAGCCGCTTCGGCCGGAAAACGACTAGCTTGGCCCGGGCGAGCAACACCATGACCGTGGCGAAAAGGGCCGCCAACGCGCTGCGGGCGATGGCCGCCGTCTGCCAGTCTGCCCCAACGGCGATGGCGAGCGGGCCGCCCGGGATGCCCCGCGTCAGCACCTGGGCGAGTTCCGCCATGAGGGTGAACGAGAAACTCCCGCAGAGCATCCACACGTATGGCCGCGTTCCCGAATCGCTCATGAGGGCACCTTAGCGACACCCCCGGCCGGCGGGTAGGCGGGTGTCGACCAGGAGATTACCGGCGGGCGGGGCGGCCGCTTACAATGTCCGCGGGCATTCGTTCGGGTGTGGGGGGCGTGCGATGTACCCGTCGGGCCGGTGGGACGGCTTCTGGGAGCAGGCGGGCTACGGCCGGCAGGCGATGACGCCTTTCTATCTGACGTTCGCCGCCGGGCACGTGACCGGCGAGGGGAAGGACATCATCAGCCGATTCCTGTTCCGCGGCACGGTGGACGCGGCGACCGGCCGGGTGCGGATGGTGAAGCAGTACGTCGGCCGGCATGCCGTCCTGTACGAGGGCGGGCCGGACGGCGAGGGGTGCATCCTCGGGACGTGGCGGATCGGCGACGACTGGACGGGGCCGTTCCTGATGCGGCCGGTGCTCGAACGCCCGCGGGGCGACGAGCCGATCGGGGAGATCAGGTGAACGAAAAAGCCCCGGGACTGCCGCCCCGGGGCTTCTTTCGCAACTGCTACCGGCTCAATCCAACGGCTGCGGGAAGCGGCGCTCGGGCACCTGCCGCGGCGGCAGCCGCCCGCCGCTCAGGCGCGGGGTGATGACCGGCAGGAGCCGGACCTCGCTCCCGGTGTGGTCGACGCACTTCACCTCCATCATGTCCGGCGACACGCCCAGCAGGCCGGTGATCTGCACCTCCATCTTGGCCTTCTCTTCGAGGGCCGCGATCTCCTTCCGCTTCTTGTTCAGCAGGTAGTGGGCGGCCTCCATGTGGACGGCGAGTTGCACGGAGGCGATGCCCGGCGTGCGGTGGGCGGCGAGCTGGAGCACCCGCATGGCGTCGATCCCGAGCGTCTCGCTCGTCTTCACGTATCCCGTCCCCTTGCAGTGCTGGCAGTCGTTGTACACCCGCTTCTTGAGCGACGGCTGGATCCGCTGGCGGGTCATCTCGATAATGCCGAACTGCGAGATGCGGAGAATCTTCGTCCGCGCCCGGTCCCGGGCCAGGGCGTCCCGCAGGGCGTTCTCGACGTTCCGGCGGTGCTCCTCCTTCCGCATGTCGATGAAGTCGTTCACGATCACCCCGCCGAGGTCGCGGAGCCGGAGTTGGCGGGCGATCTCCCGGGCGGCCAGGAGGTTCATCCGGTAGGCCGTCTCCTCGGCGTCGTTCTCGGCCCGGAAGTTCCCGCTGTTCACGTCGATGGCCACGAGGGCTTCCGTCTGCTCGATGATGATCGACCCGCCCTGCGGGAGGTCGAGCCGCTTCTGGTTGAGGCGGGCGATCTCCTCGTCGATGCCGTACTTGTGGAAGAGCGGCTGCGTCTCCGAGAAGTACTTGATGCGGTCGGCGTACCGCGGCATCACGATCTGGAGGAACTCGGAGGCGTGGGCGAAGGCGTTCGGCTCGTCCACCCAGATGGTGTCGATGTCGTTCGTGAAGATGTCGCGGATCGTCCGCGTGATCATGTCCGACTCGCGGTAGATTTCCACCGGGGCCGGCATCCGCTTGATCCGCTTGACGACCACCTGCCAGAGCCGCAGGAGGTACGCCAGGTCGTTCTGCAGTTCCTTGGCGTCGCGGTCCACGGCGGCCGTGCGGACGATGAACCCGACCCCCTTGGGCGGCCCGAGCGTGGCCATGATCTCGCGGAGCCGGCGGCGGGCGTCGTGGTCCTCGATCTTCCGCGACACCCCGACCCGGTTCAAACTCGGCATCAGCACGAGGTAGCGGCCGGCGATGCTCACGTAGGTGCTCAGCGTCGGCCCCTTCGTGCCGATCCCCTCCTTGATGACCTGGACGATGACTTCCTGGCCGCGCTTGAAGATCTCCTGAATGGGGAAGCGCGGCAGCCCGCGGTCGCGGGGCAGCGGCCGCCCGCCGCCGGGGCCGCCGCGACCGGGGCCGCCCGGCC
>JANPKP010000185.1:0-4728 GCA_031426095.1 Gemmataceae bacterium | reverse complement strand
GGGATGGCCATCCCTGGGCTTTGTTGTTCTCCACCACGTTTAGAGCGGACTTCGGGTATTCGTAACGTGGGTCATCCTCCACCAACCCGACGCGTGAGCGAGGGCCGATGTTTCGCCCACGCCCACGCCCTCGCTCACGCGTCGGGTTGGTGGAGGATTGTCCCGCTACGAATACGTGGACACCGCTCTATACCAGCCCCCGCTTCACCAACTCCCGCAGGCCCAGGACGTGCCGGCAGCGGCTGCGTGACAGGTAGCCGAGGCACTCGCACGAGCAGTCCTTCGGGGCCCCGATCCGGACGTGGTAGAGGGTGCCGAGGCCGAGCCGGTGGACGGCGAACCCGCGGCCGCCGATGTCGCAGGCGATCTCGTGGACGGCGTAGAACTGCGACCGCCGGCCGACCGTGATGCGGAACACGCCCACGCCGTCGAGGGCGGGTGAGCGGACGAGGGCGATCGTGCGTTCGGGGGCGTGTGGGGTCACGCCATCGGTTTAACGCACGAGCCCGCCCGTTGCAACGGGTGGCCTTTCCCGCGTCGGCGGGCGTGATATACAATCCCGCCCCGGACCGCAGCGAGACAGCCCATGCGCTTCACCAAGATGCACGGCCTCGGCAACGACTACGTTTACGTCGATTGCGTCCGCAACCCCGTGCCGGCCGACCCCGCGGCGCTGAGCCGGGCCGTCAGCGACCGGCACTTCGGCGTCGGGTCCGACGGGCTGATTCTGATCTGCCGGAGCGAGACGGCCGACGCCCGGATGCGGATGTTCAACGCCGACGGGTCGGAGTCCGAGATGTGCGGGAACGGGCTGCGGTGCGTGGCCAAGTTCGTGTACGACCACGGCATCGCCCGCAAGCCGCGGCTCGCCCTGGAGACCGGCCGCGGCGTCCTCACCGTCGATCTGGAAGTGCAGCACGACCGGGTGAGCCGGGTGCGGGTGAACATGGGCGAGCCGATCTTGAAGGCGGCCGACATCCCCACGACCCTGCCGGGCGACCCGCCGGTGGACGCCCCGCTAACGGCCCGCGGGGAGGCGTTCGCCGCGACGTGCGTGTCGATGGGCAACCCGCACGCGGTGATGTACGTCGGCGACGAATACTTCACAACCGCCGGCCGCGACCGCGTGGCCGAGGTCGGGCCGGCGGTGGAGAACCACGCGGCCTTCCCCCGGCGGGTGAACGCCCACTTCGTGAAGGTCCACTCGCCGGCCGAGGTGACGATGCGGACGTGGGAGCGCGGCAGCGGCATCACCCTGGCGTGTGGCACCGGGGCGTGCGCCGTGTGCGTGGCCGGCGTGCTAACCGGGCGGACGGGCCGGAAGCTTCTCGCCCACCTGCCGGGCGGCGACCTCGAACTGGAGTGGTCGGAGGCCGACAACTGCGTCTACATGACCGGCCCGGCGACGGAAGTGTTCACGGGCGAATGGCCGGACTGACGTGCCGAAATGGCAAACTACGATGCGGAATTCCCAACGCTCCCGCTTTCCCAGGGGGGCTGGGAGCGGGGACAAGCAACTCGTTCACCCGCCACGAGATGGAGCGAAACGCGCCGTTTAAAAGCGGTAAAAAGCGGGAACGCTCCACAAGTGGAACGCCAGGGAGGGCGTGATGAAGATTCGCAACCGCCATCTGATCCGGGCTACCGGTTGGACCGCGACGATGGGAGCGAAGGGCCTCCTCCGGACGCTCCGCAACCACTACCTCCCGCTCGGGCCGAGCCTGCGCCCGGCGGACGCGGCCCCCGGGGCCCGCCACATCTACAGCATCTGGCACGAAAACCTCCTGCTTCCCGCCCTGACCTTCGGCTGCCGCGACCTCGCCGTCCTCATCAGCGGGCACGCCGACGGCCAGCTCCTGGGGGCGCTCATCACGTCCATGGGCATGGGCATGGTCCACGGCTCCTCTACCCGCGGCGGGATCGACGCCGTGCGGAAGCTGACACGCCCCGACTTCCCGTACCGGCACCTGGCCGTGACCCCGGACGGCCCCCGCGGCCCCCGCCGGGTGGTGCAGCCGGGGATCGTCTACGTCGCGTCGCGGACGGGGATGACGATCATCCCCGTCGGCGTCGGCTACCACGCCCCCTGGCGGGCCGGGAGCTGGGACCGCTTCGCCCTGCCGAAGCCGTTCACCCGGGCCTGTTGCGTGGTTTCCGAGCCGGTCGCCGTGCCGCCGGACCTGAAGGCCGACGGGCTGGAGGCGTACCGCTTGAAGGTGCAGGCCGAGATGGACCGGCTCAACGCCGTCGCCGAGGCTTACGCCGAGACCGGCCGCGTGCCCGCCCCGCCTGCCGCGACGGCGCCGCCCCTCAAGCTCGCCTCTTGACGCGGCGGTACAACGAACCCGATGTCTCCCTGCGGCCCGGTGACGAACCGGGCCGCCGTCGTTTCCACTCCGAGGCGACCCCGCGCGTGACCGCCGACCGCGACGACGGCTGGCTCCTCGCCCCGCGCTTCTGGCGGTGGGCGGGGTCGCGGACGGCGCGGGTCGTCGTTCTGTGGCTCGTCGCCCTCGGGGTCGGCGGGCAGCGGCTCGTCCACGCCCGTTGGTCGTTCGCCAACCGGGCGGACGACCCCCCGGAGCGGCAGCGGGCGGACGGCAACGGCGGGCACGCCCTGATCGACTTCGGCGGCCAGTGGGTGATGGGCCGGATGCTGGTGACGGGACGCGGCCGCGAACTTTACAACCGGAACCGCCAGTGGGAGGTCGTGCGGGCGGCCTTCCCGCCGTCGGCCGAGATGCCGCTGACCCGGGAGGCGCTGGGGGCCGGCGTCGTGGGCCCCACCCTGCCGACGCGGCCGGCGGACGACGTGCGGCACGACGCCGACCTGATGATGTACTGGTTCATGGGCGACAAGCTCGACGCCCCCGAGTGGCGGACGGTGGGCGGGGCCGTCGCCGCGGCCGTCGTGCCTTACGGCCAACTCGCCGGCGTGGCGGCGGCCGCCGACCTCGTCACCCCGGCGGTCGCGGACGCCGTGACGCGGCCGGCCGTCGGCGGCCCCCTGTACCCGCCGGTGCAGGCCCTCGTGTTCGCCCCGCTGGCGCTCGACGACGACCCGCAGGCGTCGTACTTCGCCTACCAGTTCGTACTGCTCGCCCTCCTGTACTTCGCCGCCCTCGGGGTGAGCCGGCTGTCCGGCGGGCGGGTCTGGTGGTCGGCCGCCAGCGTACTCCTTCTGCTCTACCCCGGGGCGCGGGCCGGGCTCGACCTGGGTCAGAACCCGGCCGTGTCGCTGGCGGTCGTGGTCTGGGGCTGGGTGCTGGCGGCACGCGGGCGGGAGGCGGCCGGGGGGGCGGTGTGGGGCCTGCTCGCGTTCAAACCGACGTGGGCGGCCGCGTTCCTGCTCGTCCCCCTCCTCCAGCGGCGGTGGCGGTTCGTCGCCGCGATGGCCGCCGCCGGGGCCGCGGTATGCCTCGTCACCGTGCCGTTCGTGGGCGTGCAGCCGTGGTTCGACTGGCTCGAAGTCGGGAAGGAGGCTTCGGCGACATACGACGTGAACCGCAACTGGAACTTCCTCAGCCGCGACATGCAGGGCATCCCCCGCCGGCTGCTAATCGACTTCGACTTGCCGGAAGCGGAGAGGGCGAGCCCGGCGGCGCGGTGGATCGGCTGGGCGGCGTGGGGCACCGTGCTCGCCACGACAGTGGCCGTCAGCCTCCGGTGGGCCGACCGCCGGCGAACCGTCGGGGTCGGGCCGGCGTTCGTGTACCTGGGCGCGTACCTCTCGTGCTACCGCTTCATGTACTACGATGCCCTGCTCTCGGCGGTCGGCTTTGCGGTACTCTTGGTTGACGTGAACCGCTTCCGGCGTGCGACGGCTTTCGCCCCGGTTCCGCCCCCGACCGACGCCCGGCCGAGTTGGTGGGGGGCGGTCAACTCGCCGCCGCTGACGCTGCTGGTCGTCCTCGGGTTGATCGAGAACAGCCTCGGCGCGGCCGACCTCCGGGCGACCCTCGCGGTCGGCCGGTGGGGGGGCACGCCGAAGGTCGCGTTCGCCACCACGACGGACTACCCGTGGGACACCTTCATCCTGCTCGCCGTCTGGGCGTGGTGCGGACTGCGACTCGTCCTCGGCGACGAAGGTCGGAGTCAACCCCCGAGCAGCGCGTCGAGCGCCGCCCCGATGTCGGGGGAACGCATGAGCGACTCGCCGACGAGCACGGCGTGAACCCCGGCGTCGCGGAGCCGGGCCAGGTCGGCGTGCGACCGGATGCCGCTCTCGCTCACCACCACCCGGTCCTTCGGGATGAGCGGCAGGAGGTCGAGCGTGTGGTCGAGCCGGGTCACGAACGACCGGAGGTCGCGGTTGTTCACGCCGATCACGGCCGCCCCGCAGTCGATCACGCGCGGGAGTTGGTCGGCGTCGTGCAATTCGACGAGCGTGTGCAGGCCGAGTTCGGTCGCCTCCCGTTGCAGCGTGGCGAGGCGGTCGCCGGGGAGGATTTCGGCGATCAGTAAAGCCGCGTCCGCCCCCGCGGCGCGGGCTTGAAGGAGTTGGTAGCGGTCGAGGACGAAATCCTTCCGCAACACCGGGATGCCGACCGCCTCCCGCACCGCCGACAGGTAGCCGAGGTGGCCCTGGAAGTACTGTTCGTCGGTGAGGACGCTGACCGCCGCAGCCCCGTACTTCTGGTACGTGAGGGCGACGGCGACGGGGTCGAAGTCTGCCCGGATGACGCCCGCGGACGGCGACGCCTTCTTGACCTCGGCGATGACCGCGAC
>JANPKP010000184.1:0-3169 GCA_031426095.1 Gemmataceae bacterium | reverse complement strand
GGGCGGCGGCGGTGCTTCCGGGGGTAGTGGAGTGGGCGGTGGGGCGGGCGGTGGCAGTCCGGGTGGTAACGGTGGGGGCGGTGGTGCGGGCGGCGGCCGTGGCGGAGATGGGGGTGGGGCCGGCGCTGGCACTGGTGGCGGCAACGGAGGCGGTGGTACTAGTGGTGGTGGTGGGGGCGGCGGCCGCGGCGGGGCGGGTGGAGGCGCGGGCGGCGGGAACGCGGGTGGCGGCCGCGGCGGAAATACAGGCGGCGGTGGGGCCGGCGGGAGTTCGGGCACGACCGCGAAGGCGACCACGGTGACGGGCACGCCGCAGCAGCTGGCGGACGCGGTCGCGGCCGCCCTATCGGCCACCACTCCGCCGACGGCCAAGAAGAAGCTGAAGTCGCTGACGCAACTGATCAACACTCAGGTGACGCTGCCGAAGGCCAAGGGGGCGGCGGCGAACGCCCCCACGGTGGTCGTGCCCAGCCCGCTCAACGACGCAACCAAGTTGCCCGACCTCCTGCCGACCTTGCTCGACAAGCTTTCGATCAAAGAAGAACTTGAACTGACGCCCCGGATGAACGTGAACACCGCACCCCGGGAAGTGCTGCTCGCCCTCACCGCCCTGTCGGCCCCGAGTTCGACCACGACCACGAGTGCAACTGCGACGACCGGAACTACGACGGGCACCACGGCTTCGACGGGTACGGCCACGACTTCAACCACGGCCACGTCCCCGACCGCCCTGACGGAGGCGGACGTGGACGCCATCCTGGCCGCCCGTCAAGGGCTGTCGCCTGACGACCCGGCGGTGATGACCGGGGCGTGGCTGATGACCGCGGCGGGCATCAAGCCGGCCACGTTCCAGAAGTTGGAGAAGTACATCACCGGGCGGTCGATGGTCTACCGCGTCCAGTCGGTCGGCTACTTCGGGCAGGGCGGCCCGACGGCCCGGGTGGAGGCGGTGGTCGATACCAACCGCGGCAACCCCCGCTTCCTGTCGTTCCGCGACCTGTCCGACCTCGACAGTCCGCGGGGGTTCGAGCCGCAACGTTAGCGGCGTCGGTGCCAGTGTCGGTGTTTGGTTTGAAGGCCGCCACCGACTCGACCCTCTCTGCCGTTGCTGACGCCGACACCGGCACCGACACTTTTCCTCGGAGTTACCGTGTCCCGCTTCCTGGCCATCGACATCGACGCGGCGGGGCTGTTCGTCGTGGCGGGCACCGCCCGCGGCGGGGCGGCCCGGGTCGAGCACGCCGTCGCCCTCGCCGACGGCACCCTGCCGCCGCTCTCCGCGTCCACCGCCGCCGCGGTCGGGGCCAGGCTCAAGGACGCGCTCCACGCCGCCGGCGTCGCGCCCGCCCCGGCCCTCGTCGGCGTCGGCCGCGACCGCGTCATCCTGAAGGAGCTGCGCTACCCGCCGGTGCCGGACGTGGACGAGCCGCACGTCGTCCGCTTCCAGGCGTTGAAGGAACTCACCGAGTCGCCCGACGACGTGGTCCTCGACTACGTGCGGACCGACGACGTGGGCGGGGAGCGGCGGGCCACGGTCGTGGCCGTCCGCAAGGACCTGTACCTGTCGATCCAGGCGATGTGCGCCGCCGCCGGGCTGAAGCTCGCGGCCGTCACGCCCCGGCCTTACGCCCTCGCCGCCGGGTTCGGGCGGGCGGTCGCCGGCGGGGCGGCGACGCTCGACACGCCGGGGGAAACGGTGGCCGTGGTCCACGCCGGGCCGGGAGGTGGGGAGTTCGTCGTGGTCCGCGGCGGGCGGGTGGCGTTCGCCCGCTCGGTGCCGGCCCCGGCGGTCGCCACCGCCACCGGCCTCGTGGCCGAACTGCGGCGGGACTTCGCGGTGTACGACGGGTCGAACGCCGGCCACCCGGTGAAGGCCGTGTACGTGCCCGAGGCGGACGGGTCGGCCGACGGCTGGGCCGGGCGGCTCGTCATGCTCCCGGTGCCGGTGCGGGCGTTCGACCCTCTCGCGGGGGCCGCGGCCGGCGTGCCGGCGGAAATGCGGGCGAGGTACGCCGGGGCGGCCGGGCTGCTCGCCGCCCGGGCCGCGGCCGAGCTGCCGATCAACTTCGCCGCCCCCCGCCAGCCGAAGGCCGCGGTCGATCCGAACCGCCGCGTCCTGCTCCTGGGGGCCCTCGCGGCGGCCGTCGTCTTCCTCGCCGCCGCCGCCTTCGGGTACCTGGAACTGGCGAGGGCGTCCCGCGACCTGGACGCCGCCCAGGCCGAGAAGCAGGCCGCCGACGACGACGTGGCCCGGCTCGAAGCCGACGCCAAGAAGGTCCAGGCGATCGACGACTGGGGCCGCCGCGAGGTCGTGTGGCTCGACGAACTGTACGACCTGTCCGACCGCCTCCCCGCGGCCGACGAGGTGCGGGTGACGACCCTGACGGCGGCCGCCAAGCCGGTGGACAAGAACGGCCGGCAGGTGGCCCAGGCCGAACTCAAGCTCGGGCTGGCGACCAAGACGTCGGACGCGGCCGCCGCCCTGGTGTCGGCGTTCGACCGCGACAACGCCGAGAAGGTGAAGTTCTACACCGAGGAGACGCGGACCGCGACGGGGGCCAACGGGCCGGGCGGGTTCAACCTCCTGTACACCTTCTCGACCCTCGTGAACCACCGCGACCCGGCCCGCTACTCGCGCCTCTCGACCACCTCCCCGCCCCCGCGGGGGGCGGCCGCCACGGCCGCGGCGGCGGCCGCCGGCAAGCCGGCCGCGAAGGCCGGCGGGAAGTACGACGACCCGTGGTTCAACGAGTAACGCTCCGGCCGTGGCCGACCCCGCACGCCTTCCACCCGAACGAACAGACGCCATGACGAACCGCCGGCCCGTCCTGATCGCCGTTGCCGTCGCCGCCCTCGCCGGCGGCGGGCTGCTCGCACAGATGCTCGTCCTCGGGCCGCTCACCGAGAAGGCGGCGGGGGCCGAAATCGCGCGGCAGGAGGCGGCCGCCCAGCAGGCCAAGCTCGCCGGCCTGCGGGCGGAGGCGGCCCGGCTGGCGGCCGCCCGCACGCGGAGCCTGCCGGCCAGCGAGGCGGTGGCCAAGAAGGAGTACAAGGACCTACTCGAGAGGCTCCTGCACCAGGCGAAGGTGCCCGACCCGGTCAAGATCACGTACAAGTCGGACAACACCCGGGTGCTGGCCGGCACGGCCGCGAACGCCGCTAACGCCGC
>JANPKP010000183.1:0-2212 GCA_031426095.1 Gemmataceae bacterium | reverse complement strand
CGGCCGGGGGGGCCGGCGGTTGGCCGGCGGCGACGACCGCCCACCCGAGGAGTACCGCCAGGGCCAAAGGCTTCCGCATCGCCGCGCCTCCTCACGTCGCCGGGGGACGGGGGCTACTTTACTCGCTCGGGCCTCCCGGCTCCAGCCCGCCCGGCCGGTCGTATAATCACCGCATGGCAGGCAACACCATCGGCACCCTGTTCCGCGTCACCACGGCCGGCGTCAGCCACGGGCCGGGCTACCTCTGTATCATCGACGGCTGCCCGGCCGGGCTGGAACTGGGCGTCGAAGACCTGCTCCCCGACCTGGCCCGCCGCCGGCCCGGGCAGTCGAAGCTGACCACCCAGAGGGACGAGGCCGACGCCCCGGAGATCTGGTCCGGCGTCTTCGAGGGCCGCACCGACGGCACCCCCATCGGCCTCCTGTTCCGCAACTCCGACCAGCGGAGCGGGGACTACGGCGACATCAAGGACAAGTACCGCCCGGGCCACGCCGACTACACCTTCGACGCCAAGTACGGCGTCCGCGACTACCGCGGCGGCGGCCGCACCAGCGCCCGCGAGACCGTCTGCCGCGTCGCCGCCGGGGCCGTCGCCAAGAAGCTCCTCGCCCGCCACGGCGTCCGCGTCCTCGGGTACGTCACGCAGGTCGGCGACGTGACCGCCGACGTGCCCGACCCGGCCGCCGTGACGCTCGACCAGGTGGAAGCGACGCCCGTCCGCTGCCCCGTGCCCGCCGCGGCCGAGCGCATGATCGCCCACATCGACGAGGTGCGGAAGGACCGCGATTCGGTGGGCGGCGTCTGCGAGATGGTCGCCGTCGGCGTCCCCCCCGGGCTGGGCGAGCCGGTGTTCGACAAGCTCAAGGCCGATTTGGGCAAGGCGATGCTCTCGCTCCCCGCGGTGGTCGGCTTCGAGTACGGCAACGGGTTTGCCGCCGCCCGGATGCGGGGGAGCCGGAACAACGACGTGTTCGTGCCCGGCTCGCCCCGCATCCGGACCGAGACCAACCGCCACGGCGGCATGCTCGGCGGCCTCTCCAGCGGCGAGCCGGTCGTCTGCCGGGTGGCCGTGAAGCCGACGAGTTCCATCCCCCGGTCGCAGCGGACCGTGACCCGGACCGGGGAGGCGACTGACATCCTCGTCCGCGGCCGGCACGACCCCTGCCTGCTGCCGCGCTTCGTGCCGATGGGCGAGGCCATGTTCGCCCTCGTGCTGATCGACCACCTCCTGCGGGCGAAGTGCGACCGGCTCGACGGCTGACCGCTCCCGTTTTTTACCGCTTTTAAACGGCGCGTTCGGACCGATCCCCTGGCCTGCTCGCCACTTCCGCGCCCCCGCTCCCACCCCCCCCTGGGAGAGCGGGAGCGGACACACTTTCCGAACCCCGCCCGAACGGCGGCACGGGCGTTGCTTGATCTCCTCCGGACGGGGGCCACTCCCCCGACCTCACAGCCACCCCGGAGGCACACCCGTGACGAAATCCATGCTGACATTGCTCGGCGTCGCCGGCCTCGCCGCCGGGGCGTGGGCGGCCGACCCGCCCGCCGACGCGAAGGCGATTGCCGCCCCCCTGGAAGGCGGCTACACGATCGTCTCCGGCGAGCGCGACGGCAAGGCCATCCCCGAGGAGCGGATCAAGGGTTCCGTCGTCCGCTTCACGGCGGCGGCCATCACCGGCACGGACAAGGACAAGAAGGAGTTCTTCGCCTGCACCTTCACGCTCGACAAGGACAAGAGCCCGTGGGTGATTCGCATGAAGAGCACCGCTCCGAAGGCCGGCGACGAGGCCGTCGGCCTCATCAAGATCGAGGGCGACACGCTCACCCTCATTTACGCCCTCCCGGGCGGTGACGCCCCGACCGAGTTCAAGACGAAAGACAAGCAGCACCTGTTCGTCCTCAAGAACCAGAACAAGGCGGCCGACTCGCCGCGGACGAGTAACAAGTTCGTCCCCGAGGGCGGTTCGCCGACCGGCCCGGCCACCGGCCGCACCCCCGGCACCCCGCCGCCGCTCAAGCCCGAGCCGGCCGACTCCGACCGCCCCGGCCGCGTCCCGCCCGGCACCCCGACCCCGCCGGTCCCCCAACCGCAGCGGTAACGCGGCGGACGGGAAACGCATCGCGGCGGGGGGGGCCCGGGCGCCCCGGCGGGGCCCCCCCGAAGACGGGGGGGCACAAAGCCGGGGGAGGGGTGGGGGGTTGGGGGGGGGG
>JANPKP010000182.1:0-2499 GCA_031426095.1 Gemmataceae bacterium | reverse complement strand
GGTCTCACCGTCCGGGAGTTCGAGTCCTCCTGCCGCGGACGCCCCCGGCCCGCCGGGGTCGTTGATCCGGCCCCCGTTCCGTTTCCGCCCGGCCCGCACCCGCGTCCGCTTGCGGGAGAGCCGCCGCGGCAGGAAGGCGTGTTCCTGTTGCGGGTCGTACATGACGAGTTCGTGCTGCTCGGCGAGCTTCCCGAGCGTCGGCCACACGTCCCACAGGCGGGACGGCACGAGGCAGACGATCAGGTGCGTCTCGCCCACGTCGAAGGGGGACGCCCACGGCGAGTCGTCCTCGTTCCCGGGGGCGGGCGGCGGCCAGCGGGCGTTCAACGCGGCCACGACCGCCGCGACCTTCGGCGACGGCGTGACCGCGTCGCCCGGCCCGGCGTCGATGACGGCGTGGTAAATCGCGGCTGCCTCGTCGTCTTCGAGGGGGGCGTCGCTCTCCCACAGGGCGAAGTCGTGGCTCACCGGGCGTATCCCTCACGTCTGCGCGGCCTCGCCGCCGACCGCCCGGCCGAACGCGGCCAGGACCGACCCCACGGCGTCGATGTAGAGTCGCGGGCGGTGGAGCGTGACGGCGGTGCCGGTCAGGCCGAGGAACTGCCAGACGTCGCCGGTCGTCACGCAGCCGTACATCGTGGCCGGGGGCTGGCCGGCACGGTCGTTGTAGAGCTGGGCGGCCACCATCTGGGCGACGCACTGGCCGAGGCCGCCGTCGATGTCGTTCTTCTTGGCCTCGACCACCGCCATGAGCGGGGCCCGCAGCCGGGGGACCGGCTCGGACCGGGCCAGGAGGAAGTCGCACTCGCCCGTCAGGCGGCGGTCGGGGTCGATGTCGAGCCGCTGGCCGGAGAGGATGGCGACGGTGTCGCCGGTGGCTTCCCGGACGGCCAGGAGGAGGGGGGCGACGATGAACTCGGAGCGGGCCTTTTCGCTCACCAGGGCGAGTCTCATGCCGCGGTCGAGCATGTCGGCGAGCCACCCGGGCACGGGGGCCGGCACCAGCCCGGGGAAGAGGTCGCCGGGTTGGCTGACCACGCCCAGCGTCGCCTCGGCCGATTCGAGCGTGAAGTCCGTGTAGGCCATGCCGTCCTCGTTGGGTTCCCCCGGCCAGCGTACCCGTGCGGCCGGCCGGTCGCAAGGGGCGGGACGATTCGCCCGGGGTCAAGCGCCGGCGGTGTGATTCGGCGGCCGCTCCCGCGTTACCGCACAATCCGGTAGAGATTTCCCGATCACGTTCACGGGCAGAGGGATCGGGCAGGCTCAATCGCGATTTTACGGTCAAATCCGGGGGCGGCGGCTGAAACTCTCCCGCTGTCCGCCGGCCGGGCGGCCGCCTACGTTATTCCCATTCGCAACCGCCCGTTCTCCCCGAAGGTGCCCCCGATGGCCGCCCCCACGTACGACAAGCTCACCCCGCCCGCCACCGGCTCCCGCGTCTCGATGGGGGCCGACGGCAAGTGGACCATCCCCGACGACCCGGTCGTCGTCCTCATCAAGGGGGACGGGATCGGGGCCGACGTGAACGGCGTGCCGGGCATCACCACCGCGGCCGTCAAGGTGCTCGACGCGGCGGTGGCCAAGTGCTACGGCGGGAAGAAGAAGCTCGTCTGGTTCGACGCCCACGCCGGGGACATCGCCCGCAACCTGTACGCCCCCGGCATCACCGACGAGCAGGTGAAGGCCCTCGACGAGAACGGCCAGCGCCAAGTGTACCTGCCGGACGACACCCTCAAGGCGTTCGACTACTACAAGCTCGGCCTCAAGGGGCCGCTCACCACCCCGATCGGCGGCGGGTTCCGCTCCATCAACGTCTTCCTCCGGTTCAAGTTCGACCTGTACTCGTGCGTCCGCCCGGTGAAGTACTACAAGGGCGTGGACGCCCCCAACCGGAACGCCAACAAGGTCGACATGTGCATCTTCCGGGAGAACACGGAGGACGTGTACTGCGGGATCGAGTTCAAGAGCGGGAGCGACCGGGCCAAGCGGGTGCTGGCCCTGCTGCGGGAACTCGGGTACGGGCCGGACGTGATCCTCGACTCGGCCGGCATCGGCATCAAGCCGATCAGCCCGGAGCGGAGCAAGCGGCTCATCCGCATGGCGATCCAGTACGCCCTCGACAAGAAGCTGCCGAGCGTGACGATCTGCCACAAGGGGAACATCATGAAGTTCACCGAGGGGGCGTTCAAGGACTGGGGGTACGAGCTGGCGAAGGCCGAGTTCCGCGGCCACATCGTCACCGAGGACGAGGTGTACAAGGACCACGGCGGGAAGGCCCCGGCCGGCAAGCTGCTCATCAAGGACCGGATCGCCGACAGCATGTTCCAGCAGATCCAACTGCGGCCCGACGAGTACAGCGTGATCGCCACCCCGAACCTCAACGGCGACTACCTGAGCGACGCCGTGGCCGCGCTGACCGGCGGCATCGGCCTGGCGGCGGGGGCGAACATCGGCGACGGCATGGCGATGTTCGAGGCGACGCACGGCACCGCCCCGAAG
>JANPKP010000181.1:0-6952 GCA_031426095.1 Gemmataceae bacterium | reverse complement strand
GAGCCGCCAGATCTTGCCCTTCATGCTGTCCTGGCCGTCGGCCAGCTTGTAGCCGTACTGCTTCTCCAGCTTCTTGAGCGTGCCGCTGCCGTCCACGCCGTCGGGCACCGTGATGACCGTCAGCCCGTTGTTCGGCCGCTCGGCGAACAGCTTCAGGCCCATCGCTTGCACGCCCGCCCGGCAGGCGGCGGCGACGCGGGCGTGCCGCGCCCACAGGTTCTCGATGCCCTCGGCCCGGATGCGCTTCAGGCTCGCCCGCTGGGCCTTGATGAGCGTGTTGGCCGGGGTGAACGGGGTGTCGCTCTCGGCGATCGACTTGCGGTACCGCCGCACGTCCAGGTAGAACGACCGCACCGGGGTGGCGTCGATCTTCTTCCACGCCTTGTCGCTGACCGACACGAACGCCAGCCCCGGCGGCAGCATCAGGGCCTTCTGCGACCCCGTCACCATCACGTCCACCTTCCACGCATCGGTTCGGCACTCCATCGCCCCGAGGCCGCTGATGCCGTCCACGATCAGGAGCGCGTCGGTGGCCGCGACGAGTTTGCCGAACGCCTCGATGTCGTGACCAACGCCGGTGCTGGTCTCGCTCAGGGTGGCGAACACGGCCTTCGCGTCCGGGTTCTCGCCGAGCGCCTTCGCCAGCATCTCCGGCGTGACCGCCTTGCCGTAGGGCACTTCCACGGCGACGATGGTGGCCCCGAACGCCTTGAGGACGCCCCGCCACCGCTCGCCCCACCGGCCGGCGGTGAGCAGGATGGCCTTCTCCCCGGCGGCGAGCGTGTTGCTCACGGCCGCCTCCATGCCGCCGGTGCCCGAGCTGGTGATCGTGAGGACGGTGTTGGCCGTCTGGAAGACGTACTTCAGGTCTTCCGTCACTTCGGCGAGGACCGCTTTCGCCTCGGCCGAGCGGTGGTAGCCGACGGGGCGGGCGAGTTCGAGGAGCGTCTCCTCGGGGACGGGCGTGGGGCCGGGGGTGAACAGGCGGAACTTCATCGGGGCGTCTCCGGGGGAGGAACGGGCGGGACCGTAGGTGAGGATGTTGTACGGCCACCGCCGGTTCGGGGTGAGGGCGAGGGCCGTCCCGCCCGTGGCCGCGGGCGGGCTATCGCCCGGACCAACCGCACCGCTCGTAAATTGAAAACATGACGCCGTTCGACCGCCTCGTGATCCCCGGGCCCGTCCGCGACGCCGTGACGGCCCACGCCCGGGACGCGTTTCCGAACGAGTGCTGCGGCGTCCTCGCCGGCACGACCGCCGGCCGCGTCGCCACCGCGGCGGCGGCTTTCCCCGTGGGCAACGACCTCGCCAGCCCGACCGGGTACGCCACGAACGCCCGCGACCTCCTGACCGCATCAAAGGCCATCCGGGCGGCCGGGTGGGAGTGGCTGGCGGTGTACCACTCGCACCCGTCGTCGCCGCCGGTGCCGAGTCGGACCGACCTCGCGGAGAACACTTACGGCGAGTCGGTGGCCCACGTCATCGTCGGGCTGGCCGGTGGGGAGGCGGAAGTGCGGGCGTGGTGGCTGGGGGCGACGAATTACCGCTCAGTGGGACTCGACGTGGCGTGACGGGGAAGGTCGGAGGTGCGAAACGGGTTGGATTTCGCGACCGTTACCGCCGTTACCGCACTTTTTGGTAACGATTCCGCATCCCGTTGACCCTCAGTAGGATGCGAAATCGCAATCGCGCAGGGGCGGTAAAATCGGGTAACGCTTAGTCGTTTGCCGGCGGTTCGGTCGGAAGCAGCGGGAGGGCGAGCGGGAGCGGCTTGCCCCCGCCGCGGGCTTGGGCCACCCGGCAAACGGGGCCGAAGCCGCAGCGGTCGGTGCAGTCGTCGGCCCGGGGGCTGAGGGGGAAGTCGCCGGCCCGGACGCGGCCGACGAGGTCGGCCACCCAAGCTTCGACCTGGGCCCGGAACCGCGGCCAGCGGTCGGGATCGGTGAGCCACTGGTGCGGCTGGCCCCGCTTCGCCGGCATCATCAGCTTCGTCCCGGTGTCGGTCACGAGCCAGTACGCCAGCCCGAGCGGGCGGGCCGGCTTGCCCTTGAGCAGCACCCGCTCGACGGCCATCGCGTAGAGCGGCAGTTGCAGCTTCTCGAACCGCTCGACCTGGGCCGCCGAGTAGTTGGCCGCCCGTCCCGTCTTGTAGTCGATCACCCAGAAGCCGACGCCGTCGGCCCCCAGGTCGGCCACGTCCACCCGGTCGATGACGCCACCGATGCGGACTTCGACGTCGCCGACGGTCAGTACCAGCGGCTCGGAAGCGACCGCCCCCGGCTCGCGGGCGGCCACCCCGAACTCGGCCTCGAAGGCGAACGGCCGCGGGGTGGACGCCTTCTCGTGCCACGGCTTGCGGAAGGCGTGCCAGTGGTCGCGGTAGCGGGCGGCGGACCGCAGCAGGCGTTGCCCTTCGAGCCGCCACAACTCCCGGCTCGCCACGCTCGGGGCCCGGGCGGCGTACTCCTCCACCGCGTGCTCGATTCGCTTCAGCAGTTCGTCGCCGACCGCCTCGGGCACGTCGGCCCCGGCGAGGGCGTGCGGGACCGTCTCGTTGATCCAGCGGTGGAGGCGGGCGAGCGCCCGGTGGAAGGCCGACCCCCGGCGGGTGTGCTCGACCTCCTCGGCCGGGTCTTCGAGCGGGTCGAGCCGCAGCACGTGCTCCAGCCAGAAGCGGAACGGGCAGGCGACGTAGGCTTCGAGGGCGGTCGGGCTGAAGACGCGCTCGGGGCCGAACCGGGCGGCGAGGTCGGCGGCGACGGCCGGGTGTCGCATCTCGCCGTCGTGCGGGCCGAAGAGGTGGGATCGGAAGCGGGCGTCGGCCGCCGCGCGGGCGGCGTGGAGGTTGGCGAGCAGATCGGGGGAAAGCCCCTCGACCGCCCCGGGAGGGCCGCCCCGGGGGCCATCGGCCATCCCTTGTGCCACCTGCGAGCGCGACTCCGAAGCGCTCACCGGGTCGTGTGACAGGTAGCCTTCGATGAGCATCCGCTGGCGGGTGATCGGAATCGCGTCCGGAGCGAAGCAGGCCCGTACATCCCGCAAGAACGTACTCGGCAGGAGGGTCTGCCCCTTCTCGTCCACCGCCGCATAGCTCAACACGAGTTCCCGCCGCGGCTCGGACGCCAAACGCAGGAACAAGAGCTGTTCGGTCCCGAGGCGGGCGGCCGGATCGGGCACCCCGAAGCCGGCCTTGCGGAGCCGTTCGCGCTCGCCGTCGTCGAGGAGCGAGTCGGGTGCCGCGAGTCGGGGCCAGCTCCCTTCGCCCAGGCCGACGAGGAACAGCACGTCGCACGGCAGCCCCACGGCCCGTTCGGCGGGCAGCACCTTCACCCGGCCGGCGGGGTTTGAGGTGCGGCCGACGCACGGGACGGCCGCGAGGGCCGACAGGGCGCGGGCGATGCGGGCGGCGGGGAGCGGCTTGCGGCCGGCGACGGCGGGGTGGTCGGCCCGCGCCCAGCGGTCGAGTTCCTGCCAGAAGCGGGCCAGTCCGGCGGCCTCACGCGGGTCGGCCTTCGCGGCCCGGTTCAGCCCGATGTCGTCGGCGAAGGTGCGGAGCCAGGCGACGAACGACTCGGGCGAGCCGGCGGGCTTGAGCCGGTCCCATGTGCGGAAGAAGCGTTCGAGGAACGCCCGGCAGCGGCCCGCGAGCCGCTGGACGCGTTTGCGGCGGGGCTCCTCGGCCGACTCGTCTTCGAGGGCGGCCGGCGGCGTGTGTTCCCAGATGCGGACGGCCGTCAGGTACGCCTCCCGGCTCCGCGGCTCGCCGAGCATCCGCAGCAGCGCCTCGGCCTTCGTCGCCACGTCGGGGTCGCGGGCCACCTCGGGCCACGCCGGGCGGAAGAAGCCGCTGCGGAGGACGGCCGCGACTTCGGGGAAGGCCCAGTCGTTCTCGGGCAGCCGCCACGCCCGCAGGAGGAAGGCGACGGCCGGCACCCGGGCCAGCGGCTCCCCGTCCGGCGGGGCGTGCGGCACCGCGTACTCGTCGAACACCTCGCGGATCAACTCCAGGCCGCCGGCGTCACACGTCCGCGCGACGACCAGGACGCGGTCGGCGGGCACCCCGTCGGCGAGGTGCCGGCGGACGGCGCGGGCTATGAGCCGGGCTTCGCCGACGGCCCCGGGGGCTTCGATGAGGTGGAGGCCGGCCGCGTCCGGCGGAGGAGTCGTGTCGCTCCCCCGGAACAGAGTTCGTGCGAGGCACCCGAGGCCGTGCGCGCGGCTCTCGTCGGCGGGAAGTGTGTCGGCTTCAACGTCGGGGGCGGGGTTGAACAGCGTCGTCGGTCCGACCCGCGACGCGGCCCATGCCTTGATGCCTTGCGGGGCGGCGAACGCCTTGTCGGGCGTTTCGCCCTCTTCGTGGGCCAGCCCGAGCCAGAGGTGATCGACGCTCCCCCGCAGGACATCGAGCAGGTGTTGCTGCGACGCGGTGAAGGTGGTGAAGCCGTCCAGGAGGCCCGTTCGCACGGCGGCGAACGGGCCGCGGCGGTCGGCGGCCCAGAGTTCGGCGGCGCGGCCGAGGCGGTCGTCGGGGTCGAGGCGGTGGAGCTTGGCGAGCTTGCGGTGGTACCGGTCGAACACGCGGACGGCGGCGTGGAACGGCTCGGCGTTCGCCCCCTCGCGGCGGCCGCTCACCTTTAGAAGTTGTCGCAGGTCGGCGCGGGCAGCCTTCAACTCGGCCACCGCCCCGGCGGCCGCGTCGGCGAAACCCCGCGTGTCGGCCACGGCGGCGAACGGGCCGAGTTCGCCGGCGTCGCGGAGTTCGGAGATCACGCCGTCGAGGAGCAGTCGCCGCTGAAGGCCGGAGAGCGGCCGGAGGGCGGGGTTGTTGGCCCGCACGAGTTCGTCGGCGAAGCCTTGCAGGTCGTGGACGTGGGGCAGGAGGCGGGAGGTGGAACCGCCGGCGAGGAGTTGGCCGCGGAGGGCGTCGGCGTGGCGGCGGGTGGGGAGGAGGACGAGGGCCGACCCGGGGGCGTCGGCCACCGCGGCGCGGTAGGCGGCCAGGAGCCGGGGCGTGCGGTCGGCCCCGGGTGGACTCAGAACGAGGCGGACGGTGGCGGGCATGGACACCAGTGTACGCCGGGCGGCGGGGCCGACTCAACGCCGACCCCGCCCCGGGGCCGTCACTCGCCGTAGATCGTGGTCGATTCTTCCTTCAACACCGGGTCGGTGAGGTGGCCGCTCGTCAGGCTCGCCCGGAAGCGGGTGTTGCCGGCCGCCACCGCCTTCGCCCGCACCTTCAGTACGACTTCCGCCCGCGGCCCGAGTTCGCGGATCGGCTCGAACACCACCCGGTCGCCGGCCGCCTCCACGCCGACCGGGCCGGCCGCGTCGAGGAACTTCAACTGCGGCGGCAGGGTGCAGACGACCTTCAGGTTCGTGTCGGTCTGGGTGCCGGTGTTGCTCACCCTGATCTCGTACACGGCGTCCTTGCCGGTCTCCACCGGGTCGGCCACGTCGATGACCTCCATGCGGATGCCGGGGACACCCTGCACCACCGTCCGGCATTCGGCCGCCGCCCTCAGCCCGCGCTTGCCGGTGGCAATCACGGTGCTGATGGCGTCGCCCGGCTTGACGGCGGTCGTGGTCACGGTGAACTCCTGCGTCTCGCCCGGTTGGAGGCCGGCGAAGGCCCGCGAGCAGGGGTCGTGGGTGATCGCCGGGAAGGAGGTCTGCACGATCGCGTCGGGCGTTCGCAGGCCGGTGCCGAGGCCGGCCCGCACGTCGACCCCTTCCGCCACGAGGTCGCCGACGTTCGTCACCTTGACCGTGTAAGCCGCGGCCTTGTTCAGCCCCACCTCGGCCGGGCCGGCGATGGCCGCCACCAGCTTCGGGGCCTTCACGCGGACCTTCGCGGTGGCCGTGGCCGTCACGCCGTCGGGCGAGCTGGCCGTCACCGCGTAGGTGTACTCGCCGGGGGCCACGGCCTTCCGCTCCCGCGTCACCGTCCGCGTGCCGGCCGGCGACAGGTCGTTCAGCTCCACCCCGGCCGGCGGCTCGGACGCGGGGATGAACCCGGTCGGCTCGCTCACCGCCACCGAGACCTTGTCGGCCGGGGCGTCGCCGGGGTTGCTCACCTCGTACTTCACCTGAAACCCGTCGTCCACCGCCACGCTCTCGGGCAGCGTCAGCTTCACCGCCAGCTTCGGCTCCCTGACCGCGACGCTCATGGACGCCGACCCGGTGAACGTCACCCACGCCTGGCAGGCCAGAGCCCCGCGGGCGGGGGAGGCGAGCGACAGGCGGACGTCCTTCGTCTCCCGGGCGTCGAGCGTGCCGACCTCCCAGAGCAGGACGCCGCCCACCGCGCGGGCCGGCGGCTCCACGTCCGACGCGGTCGCCTCGGCCGGCACCCGGACCTGCACCACCACCTTCGAGAGCGGCTGCCCGCAGGCGTTCGCCACCGTCAGCGTGTACCCCGCCGGGCGGTTCACCTTCGCCTCGGCCGGGCCGGCCCACTTCAGGGTCACCGCCGCGTCCGAGCGGACCGCCAGCGGCAGCCCCGCCGGTTCGGTCGCCTTCCACTCTTCGTAGGGGGCCGGCGGGGCGGCCGGCGTGGGGTCCGCGTCCGGCTTGCTGCCGCCGAAGGCCGCCCCGCCGACCACGCCCGCGAACAGCACCCCGGCCGCCGCCCACCGCTTCAGCTTGCTCATGGCCGCCCGCCTCCGTGAACGCCCGGCCCGGCTCGAAAGCCCCGGGTCGACTGGGCAACGTGGAATACTGCCGGCCGCCGGCGCGGTCAAGGGCGACTCGCCCGCCGTGGGAAGGGGGGCAACCGGCCGGCCCGGGTGGACGCCGTTCCCCGGGGCGGTACGATAGACCCGTGCAGGGCGCTCCCCCCGACGGGGACCGCCCTTTTTTTGTTCCCGGGCGGGGTGCGGCATGGCGAACCGGCGGACTCCCCTCCACGACTGGCACGTCACCCACAAGGCCCGCATGGTCCCGTTCGGCGGGT
>JANPKP010000180.1:0-2469 GCA_031426095.1 Gemmataceae bacterium | reverse complement strand
ACTCCGTACAATTCCGGGTACGGAACCACGGTTCGGGAGCCACCATGTCCACCGGCACGATCGACCCTTCGGTGACCTACACCGAAGACAACATGAAGACGCTGAAGGACGCGGCGCACATCCGACAGAACCCCGGCATGTACGTCGGCAACACCCAGGCCGCCGGGCTCCACCACCTCGTCTACGAAGTCGTCTACAACTCGGTGGACGAGGCCCTCGCCGGGTACTGCAAGGTCATCAAGGTGGCCGTCCACGCCGACGGCTCCATCACCGTGAGCGACGACGGCCGCGGCATCCCCGTCGGCGTCAAGGAGAGCGGCAAGTCCACCCTCGAAGAGGCGCTGACGATCGCCGGCACGAGCGGGAAGTTCGACAACCGTGCGTACCGGGTGTCGGCCGGCCTCCACGGCATGGGGGCGAAGGCCATGAACGCCCTCTCCGAGTGGTGCGAGGCCGAGGTCCGCCGCGACGGGCGGGTGTACAAGATGGAGTTCGAGAAGGGGTACGCCGTCAGTTCGCTGCAAGACCTCGGGGCGTCGCCCGGCGGGAAGACGGGCACCAGCATCACGTTCAAGCCCGACCCCGAGGTGTTCGCCGCCCTCGGGTTCGACTACGACACGCTCGCCACCCGCTTCCGCCAGATCGCCTACCTGAACCGCGGCCTCACCCTGGCCCTGTCCGACGAGCGGGACGGCCGCGGCGAGTCGTTCCTGTCGGAACTGGGCATCGCCGAGTACGTCGTCTACCTCAACACCGGCGAGCAGGTCGAGCACGAGCCGATCTACATGCGGAAGGAGGTGGACGGCGTCACGGTCGAGGTCGCCATCCAGTACAACGCCGGCGAGAGCCGGGTCGAGCAGTGCTTCACGAACAACGCCTACAACCCGGACGGCGGCACCCACCTGAGCGGCTTCCGGAGCGGGCTGACGCGGGCGCTCAAGAGCTACGGCGAGAAGGCCGGGCACTTCAAGGACGGGCTCGAACTCCGCGGCGAGGACTTCCGCGAGGGGCTGGTGGCGGTCGTCAGCATCGGCCACCCGGACCCGTCGTTCGAGTCGCAGACGAAGGTCAAGCTCACCAACCCGGACGTGGAGGGGCAGACGGCGAGCGTGGTGTACGAGGCCCTGTGCGAGTACCTGGAGCGGCACCCCAAGGAGGGCGGCCGCATCTGCAAGAAGATCATGCTCTCGGCCGAGGCCCGGATGGCGGCCAAGAAGGCCCGCGACGCCCTCATCGACCGCAAGAAGATCCTCAGCGGCGGCGGCCTGCCCGGCAAGCTCATGGACTGCACCACCCGCGACCGCGAGAAGAGCGAACTCTTCCTCGTGGAGGGGGACTCGGCCGGCGGCAGCGCCGAGAGCGGGCGGGACCGCATGTACCAGGCCGTCCTGCCGCTGCGGGGCAAGGTGCTCAACGTCGAGAAGGCCCGGCTCGAAAAGCTCCTCAAGAACGAGGAAATCGCCAACCTCATCGCGGCCATCGGGGTGGACATCGGCAACACGGAGGAGATCGCCAAGGTCCGCTACGGGAAGATCATCATCCTCACCGACGCCGACGTGGACGGCCAGCACATCCGCACCCTGCTCCTCACGTTCTTCTTCCGCCAGATGCGGAAGCTGGTGGAGGAGGGCCGCATCTTCGTGGCCCGCCCGCCGCTCTTCAAGGTCGTGCAGAAGAAGCAGACGCGGTTCGTCCAGACCCGCGAGGAGATGACCCGCGAGCTGACCGCCCGCGGGCTCGCCGGCACCGTCCTGCACGCCACCCCGCCGGGCGGCACGTCCCGCGAGGTGAAGGACGGCGACCTGGCCCGGATGCTCCCGGTGTTGGCCGAGGCCGAGACGGCGGTGGTCAACCTCGAACGCCGGGGGCAGACGCTCGACGGCTACCTGCACAAGGCGAAGGACGGCGTCCTGCCCGTCTACCACGTCCGCTTTCACGGCAAGGAGCACTGGTTCCACGCGGCCGACGAGGTCGAGGCGTTCCGGGCCGAGCAGGCCGCCAAGCTCGGCAAGGAACTCGTGCTGGCCGACGCCGCCTCGATCCTGGCCGCCGCCACCCCGGCCGCGAACGGCGACGCCCCCCCGGCGGCCGACGACGAGGTGGAGCGGTACACGCACGACGAGTGGCACGAGGTCCGGGGGCTGAACCGGGCCCTGGCCAAGCTCCGCGAGATGGGCTTCACGGCGGCCGACCTGGTGCCCCTGCCGCGGGTCGCCGGGCGGGAGCCGCCGGTCCGGTTCACGGTCGAGCACGACGACGTGCGGAAGGACCTGCCGCACCTCCGGGGGCTGGTGGCCGCGATCCGCCGGTTCGGCGAGAAGGGGATGACGGTGACGCGGTTCAAGGGCCTCGGCGAGATGGACCCCGAGGAGCTGTGGGCGTACAACGACCTCTCCGCCGACCGCAACGTGGGTGATCGGGCTCGACGCGCCCGGCTCGCGGGTGGCCCAACTCGCCCTAATCCGGCCG
>JANPKP010000179.1:0-14971 GCA_031426095.1 Gemmataceae bacterium | reverse complement strand
CGGACGCCCTCCCGCTCCTCGAAGGCGTCTTGACCAACGCCGTCGCCACCATGAAGGACGGGCAGGTCCGCTACGGCCTCCTCTGCAACGAGGCCGGCGGCATCCTCGACGACGTGCTGGTCTACCGCTGGCCGGTCGGCTTCTCGATGGTGGTGAACGCCTCCAACCGCTCGAAGATCGTCGCGTGGCTCGAACCGCGGCTCGTCGGGCAGGCCGTCGTGATGGCCGACCGCACCGAGGAGACGGCGATGGTCGCCGTCCAGGGGCCGGCCGCCGTCGGGCTGTGTGCCGGGCTCGCGGGCATCGACGCGGCCGGGTTGCGGTATTACTTCGCCGCCCGGACCGAGTATCGTGGGCAGCCGTGCGTCGTGAGCCGGACCGGGTACACCGGGGAGGACGGGCTGGAACTGACCGTGCCGAACGACCTGGCCGTGACGCTGTGGGACGACCTGATCGCCCGCGGGGCGGTGCCGTGCGGGCTCGGGGCCCGCGACACCCTGCGGCTCGAAGCCGCCATGCCGCTCTACGGGCACGAACTCGGCGAGGCCACCGACCCCGTCCGGGCCGGCCTCGGCTGGGCCGTCAAGCTCGACAAGGGGCCGTTCGTCGGCCGCGACGCGATCCGGAGTGCCGACCCCGGACGGGCGGTCCGCGTCGGCCTCACCCTCGACGGCAAGCGGGCCGCCCGCGAAGGCTGTGCGATCCTCGCCGCCGACGGGGCCGAACCGATCGGGGCCGTGACCAGCGGGAGCTACGGCCCCACCGTCCAGAAGTCGATCGCGATGGGCTACGTCGCCCCGGCCCACGCCGCCCCCGGCACCCCCGTCGTGGTCGACATCCGCGGCACGCCCACGCCCGCGGCCGTCGCCCCCCTGCCCTTCTACAAGCGGGCCAAGTAACCCCGTCCCCAGGAGCCTCGCATGGACCCCGCCGCCCTCCGCTACGCCAAGTCCCACGAGTGGGCCGCCCTCGACGGCGACACCGTCACCGTCGGCGTCAGCCAGTACGCCGTCGACCAGCTCACCGACGTGACCCACCTCCAGCTCCCGAAGGCCGGGGCGGGCGTCACGGCCGGCGTCCCGTTCGGCGAGGTCGAGTCGGTGAAGGCCGTCTTCGACCTGTACGCCCCGGCCACCGGCGAGGTGATCGAGGTGAACAGCAAGCTCGCCACCGACCCGTCGCCGATCAACGAGGACTGCTACGGGGCCGGGTGGATGCTCAAGATCAAGCTCGCCCCCGGGGCCGCCCTCGACCACCTGATGACGAAGGCCGCCTACGACGAGCAAATCGCGTCCGAGGGGCACTAACCGGCCCCGCCCCCGCCCGGAGGTGAAGTGATGACGACCGTGGCCGAAGCCGAGGCCGAGTTGGTCGAAACGGGCCTGCGAACGCTGCCGGGCGGCCGGGGGCTCGTCCTCCTCGACGTGGCCTGGGCCGACTATTGGCAGTGCCTCGACATCCGGGATCGGCTGCGACCGACGGCCAAGCTGACGTACTACCGGGGGACGATGGAACTCATGACGAAGTCCATCACCCACGAGCGGTACGCTTTTAACCTCGGCCGCTTCGTCTCGTACCTGTGCGAGGAGTTGGGCGTCCCCTGCCTCGGGTGCCGCGAGACGACGGTCAGCCGCGAGGACTTGGAGCGCGGCTTCGAGCCGGACGAGTGGTTCTACGTCGGCCCGAACGCCGCCCGGATGGTCGGCCACGTACAGTCCCGGCAACTCGACTTCACGTCCGACCCGCCCCCCGACTTGGCCATCGAGGTCGAAGTCAGTCGCACCCTGCTGGACCGGATCGACATTTACGCCGCCGTCGGCGTGATGGAGATTTGGCGATTCGACGGGCAGAACCTGACGGCGTGGCGACTCCGCGGCGACAAGACTTACGAGGCCGTCGCGGTCAGCCCCGTCTTCCCGACCGTCCCGCTGGCCGAACTCGTCCGTTACGTCCACCTCGCCGGTACGGTTGACGACACGACCCTCGCTCGCCAGTTCCGCGGCTGGGTCCGCGGCCTGCCGCCGGCCGCCCCCTGAGTCCCCCTGGAGCTTTTCGTGCCCTACACGCTCAACACGCCCGCCGACGAGGCGGCCATGCTCGCCGCCGTCGGGGTCGATTCCCTCGACGACCTGTTCGCCCCCGTCCCGAGCGAGCTGCGGCTGAAGCGGCCGCTGGCCGTGCCGCCGGCGCTCACCGAGATCGAGCTGACCCAACACTTGAAGCTCCTCGCGGGCCGGAACACGTCGGCGGCCGACGCCGTCTGCTTCCTCGGCGGCGGGGCCTACGACCACTTCATCCCGAGCGTCGTCGACGCCGTCGCCGGCCGGTCCGAGTTCTACACCGCGTACACCCCGTACCAGGCGGAGGCCAGCCAGGGCACCCTGCAAGCCGTCTTCGAGTTCCAGACCTTGATGTGCCAGCTCACCGGGCTGGCCGTCGCCAACGCCTCGCTCTACGAGGGCGGGTCGGCCGTCGCGGAGGCCGTGCTGATGGCCCTCGGCGTCACCGGCCGCACGGGTCACGTCGTCGTCGCCGAGAGCGTCCACCCCGAGTACCGGCAGGTGCTCGCCACATACCTCGCCAACCTCAATTGCCAGGTCGTGACGCTGCCCACGCCCGACGGTGTCCTGAACCCGGACGACGTGGCGAAGGCCGTGACCGACTCCACCGTGGCGGTCATCGCCCAGAGCCCGAACTTCTTCGGCCACCTGGAGGAGATGCAAGCGATCGGGGACGCGGCCCGAAAGGTCGGGGCGCTCTTCATCGCCGCCTTCGACCCCGTCTCGGTCGGCGTCCTGAAGCGGCCGGGCGACTACGGGGCCGACATCGCGGTGGCCGAGGGCCAGGGCATCGGCACGCCGCTGGGCTTCGGCGGCCCGTACCTCGGGATTCTGGCCTGCCGCGAGGAGTTCGTGCGGAAGATTCCCGGCCGGCTGGTGGGCCAGACGACCGACCGCAACGGCAAGCGCTGCTGGGTGCTGACGCTCCAGACCCGCGAGCAGCACATCCGCCGGGAGAAGGCGACGAGCAACATCTGCACGAACCAGGGGCTGTTCGCGCTGCGGGCCGCCGTCCACCTGACGGCGCTGGGGCCGGCGGGCCTGCGGGAGACGGCCGAGCTGTGCGTCCGCAAGGCCCATTACGCGGCGGGCGAACTGGCGAAACTCCCGAACGTCGGCCTCGCTTTCGAGCAGCCCTTTGTGAAGGAGTTTACGCTCCGCGTCGGCGGCGACGTGCCGAAGCTCCTCCGGGAACTCCGCGCCGACGGTTTCCACGCCGGCTTGCCGCTGGGCCGCTGGTACCCGAAGCTCGCCGACTGCGTGAGCATCGCCGTCACGGAGAAGCGGACGCGCGGCGAGATCGACGCGCTGGTCGCGGCGCTGGGCAAGCGGCTGGCGGGGCGGTGAGGTCCGGGGCGAGCCGGGAGCGTGACCGGCGGGGTGGCGTTCGCCATTCGGCCGTCCATCAGCCGGGCGACCCCGCCGCCGCTCACGCCCCGCGGTCGCCGGGGACGCCGCCTCAAAGTCGTCCCCCTCATCGCCCCCGCCGCCCAGCCCGCTGGCGAGCGGGTGGTCGCGGCCGATGAGGAGCTTGGCGAACCCGACGACCGCCTCGGCCGCCCGCAGCCGCTCGGCCGGCGTCCCCTCGGCGGTCGCCTTCCGCAGCGCGGAAACGGCCGACCCCACCGCCGCGGCGAACCGGGCGGGCGAACAGGCTTTCCGGCGGGTGCGCGGAGACGCGACGGCGGTCATGGGCGGCTCCCGGGGTGACGAAGGGATTGGTGGACGGATTTGCACTGGTAGGTGATTAGATCGAAACCGGCCGCCGTCAAACGAAACGGGCCGGAATCGGCGAACGCTACCGTTTCGGGAGGGCATGCGGTGCCAGGACCGTTCCCCGGGATGGACCCGTGGCTGGAGGACGAGGAGTTCTTCCCCGGGCTGCACGAACGCCTCGCCGTGTACATTTGCGACGCGCTCAACGCCGCCGTCCCGAAGGGGTACGTGGCGACCATCAAGAACCGGGTGTGGGTGGACGACGAGCAGCGGCGCGAGCCGGACGTGGCACTCGTCGGCCGCGACCGCGGGCCGGGGACTCCTGCCGCGGCGACGGCGACCCTCCCGGGCATGACGACCGTCGGCCGGGAGCGCGTCCGCGAGCCGGCCGAGGAGCCGTACCTGGAGATCGTCTCCCCCCGCGGCCGGCGGCTCGTGACCGCCGTGGAAGTCGTCAGCCCCGCGAACAAGCGGGCCGGCCCGAAGGGGCGGAAGGCGTACCGGGACAAGCAGGAGGAGTTCGGCCTGGCCGCCGTCAACCTGATCGAGATCGACCTGTTGCGGCGCGGCCCGCACGTGACGGCCGTGCCCCTGGCCAAGCTCCGGCGTGCGGTCGGCCCGTTCGACTACCACGTGAGCGCGTTGGTGGCCGGGAAGCCGAACTGGTTTCACGCGGCCGGGATCGCGCTGGCCGACCGCCTGCCGGCCGTCGGCGTCCCGCTCGACCCCGGCGTGCCCCCGGTGACGGTCGACCTGCAGTCGCTGCTCGACCGCTGCTACGACGCCGCCCGGTACGCGGAGATGGTGGACTACCGCGCCGCGTGCGACCCGCCGCTGACGCCCGAGCAGCAGGCGTGGGCCGCCGGGGTGCTGCGGGAGAAGGGGGTGCTGACGTGATTCACGACCTCCGCGAGTTGCTGGACGCCAAACCGTTTCGGGCGTTCGTCATCCACCTGTCGGACGGACAGACGTTCGAGGTGGCGAACCCGGAGCAGGTGAAGATTCCGATGCGCGGCACGACGATCCACTTCGAGGCGCGGGACGGGACGACCTACGTGATTGCCGTCGATCACATCCGGGCGTTGTCGTTCCACCGGGGGGCGCCGTGACCGACGACGAGGCGTTCGTCCGGGCGATCGTGGACCGGCCGGGGGACGACCGGCCGCGGGAGGAGTACGCCGCGTGGCTCGCCGGCCGCGGCGACGGGCGGGCGGCGTACCTGCGGGCCGAGGCCGAAGCCGTCCGCACCGGCGACGTTTCGCGGATGCGGGAGTTGGCTGCCGAACTCGATTACGTGTGGGTGGCCCGCGTCAGCCGGCCGCCGGCCGGGGTGTGCTGCGAGCATCTGGCGTTGTCGAAATACGAGCGGAACGTCGAGCCGGAGGAAGTGGACGAGGCGGGGGCGGAACTCGGAGTCAGGATTCCGCCCGGGCTTCGCGCCCTGTTGCTGAATTACAACCTCGGGCACCTGCACAGCGGGCCGTTCGTCCTGCCGGAACCGGACGGCGCGAAACCTCTCGCGGTCGATGCGTTCGTGTGCCTGAACGGCCCCGAACCGCCCGAAGTCGATGTGGCCGACGAGATCGTCGAGCGTACGGAATGGCTCCGAGAGGAGTTCGACCTCGGGCCGAAGTTGGTGTTCCTGGCGGCGACCTTCTTCGACACCACGTTCGTCGTCTCGTGCCGCAGATCGGATCGCGGTTCCGTTCTCCGCTACGAGAGCTTCGACGCGGGTGAGAGTGTGGAGTTCAGACTGGTGCGGGTCGCGGACTCGATTGGTGCTTTTCTCGCCATGCTTCAACCGCGTGCGTGGCCGCTCACGGACGTTTAGCCAGAACCGAAGGCAATCACGAATCATGAACAACACGCAATCGACCGAGCTGATCTTCGAGCTGTCCCGGAGCGGGCGGCGGTGCCACCGGCTGCCGGCGTCCGACGTGCCGGGGGGTGACACGCCGTTGTCACGGCTCGTGCCGGGCGGGCACCTCGCGGACGGGCCGCCGCCGCTGCCGGAGGTCGGGGAGATCGACCTGATCCGGCACTTCAACAACCTGTCCACGCGGAACATGAGCATCGACACCAACTTCTACCCGTTGGGGTCGTGCACCATGAAGTACAACCCCAAGCGGCACGAGCGGCTCGCCGGGCTGCCGGGGTTCGCGGAGCTGCACCCGCTTCAGGACGACGACACCACGCAGGGCATGCTCGAACTCCTGTACGGCATGCAGGAGATGCTCGCCGAGATCAGCGGGCTGCCGGCCGTGTCGCTCCAGCCGGCGGCCGGGGCGCAGGGGGAACTCACGGCCCTGTTCGTGGCCGCCGCGTACTTCCGCGACAAGGGCGAGACGCACCGCCGCAAGGTGCTGGTGCCCGACAGCGCCCACGGCACCAACCCGGCGTCGGCCGTGCTGGCCGGCTTCGAGGCCGTCACCGTCAAGAGCAACGCCAAGGGGCTGGTGGACCTCGACGACCTGAAGGCGAAGCTCGGCGACGACACGGCCGTGTTCATGATCACCAACCCGAACACGCTCGGGCTGTTCGAGACGCAGATCGGCACCATCACGGAGCTGCTGCACGCGAAGGGGGCGCTGGTGTACCTCGACGGGGCGAACATGAACGCCATCCTCGGCATCACCCGGCCGGGCGACTTCGGGGCCGACATGCAGCACTACAACGTCCATAAGACGTTCACCGGCCCGCACGGCGGCGGCGGCCCCGGGAGCGGCCCCATCGCGGTGCGGGATTTCCTCGCCCCGTACCTCCCGGCCCCCGTGGTGGCCAGGAGACAGGAGACAGGAGACAGGAGTCAGGGGACAGGAAGCGAATACTACCTGAACTTCGACATGCCCAAGAGCATCGGCCGGGTGCGGTCGTTCTTCGGCACCATCGGCATCCTGTTCCGCGGGTACGCGTACATCCGCACGCTCGGGCCGGACGGCCTCAAGCGCGTGAGCGAGCAGGCGGTGCTAAACGCAAACTACCTGCGGACCCGCGTCAGCGAGGGGTACGAGGTGCCGCACGCCGGGCCGTGCATGCACGAGTTCGTGGCGACCGCCCGCAAGCTCGTCCGCGAGAAGCGGGTGCGGGCCATGGACATCGGCAAGCGGCTCCTCGACTACGGGTACCACGCCCCGACGGTGTACTTCCCGCTCGTCGTGCCCGAGGCTCTGATGATGGAACCGACGGAGACGGAGAGCAAGGAAACGCTTGACGCCTTCGCGGACACGCTCCTGAAGATCAAGGGCGAGGACCCCGAGCTGCTGCGGACGGCCCCGCACACGCACGTCGTGAGCCGGCCGGACGAGGTGAAGGCGGCAAAGGAGCCGGTGCTGCGGTGGGAGCCGCCGGCGACCGCGGAGCACCACCCGTCGCTCAACGGCTCGCGGGCGGCGACGGTGGGCAGCCCGGCGGGGTCGCCGTGACGGGGCGGGCCGCCTTCGTCGCCCTCGCGGCGGCGCTGGCGGTGGGGTGCCGGCTGATCGACGTGACCGAGTGGCCGAGCCACTACTACCCGACGCTCGACTACGAGTCCGCGCTCGCCGCGCGGACGGTGCGGCTGCTCGTCACGCCCCCCGACGCACGGCCGGCGGACGACGCGGCGTGGCTCGCCACCGCGGGCACGCGGCACGTCACCAGCCCGCCGATCCTTCCCGCGCTGGTGGCGGCGTGCGGCGAGGTCGCGGGGCGGGAAGTGCCGTGGGCGGCGAAGGTGTTCAACGCCGCGTTCTGGCTCGCGGCCGGGGCGTTCGCGGGGTCGGCGGTAGTGCGGATGACGGGCAGCGGGTGGGCCGGGGCGACGGCGTTCGCGTGGCTCGCCCTCGACCCGTTCGGGCTGCTCGTGGCCCGCGTCTTCCAGGCCGACTCGCTCCTCGTGTGCGCGTTCGCGTACGCCGTCCGGCACCTCGCCACGCCGCGGCCACTCACGTGGCGGGCCACGCTCACGAGCGCGGCCGTGTGCGGGGCGGCGGCGTTCGTGAAGCCGGGGGTGCTGCTCGCCCCGCTCGGGTGCGGGTTCGCGGCCGGGGTGCTGCCGGCGGCCGGCGGGCGGGGGCGGAAGGCGGCCCACCTCGCGGCGTTCGCGCTCGTCGCGGCGGCCCCCTCGCTGCTCTACGCGGCGCTGATGCTCACCGGCCACGTCGGCGCGAAGCTGGCCCCGCGCCTGCTGCTCGACGGCCGCTTCTACCCGGCGGTGGCGGCCCAACTCTGGCACGCGGTCGGCGGCGGCGGGGTGGCGCTGCTGCTGCTCGGGGCGGTCGTCGCGGCCCGCCGCGGGGTGTGGCTCCCCCTCGGGCTGGCGGCCGGGCACGTCGCCTTCTGCGGCCTCTTCACGTTCCACTGTGCGACGCACGACTACTACCACGCCCCGCTGCTCGTCACGGCCGCGGTCGGGGCCGGGTGGTGCACCGCGTGGCTCGAACCGCGGCTCGCCCCGTGGCTGGCCGCGCGGCGAAGTCGGCGGGCCGGGTTCGCGGCGGCGCTGGTGCTGGCGCTGCTCGCCCTCCCGCTCGCCCGCCGGCACCCGGACGTGGGCCCGTGGCGGTGGGGCACGTCGGCCCGGTCGAAACGCGCCGCCGAGGACGCCCGCCGGGCCGACACGGCAGACAAGCTCCGGGCCGTGCGGGCGGTGGTGCCCGCCGGCTCCCGCGTGGTCGAGCGGACCGACGACTTCGGCTACCCGCTACAGTTCCACGCGAAGGTGGACGCCGTCCGCTGGCCAACGGCGGGCGACGCCGCGTTCCCGGCGACCGCCGCCCCGCCCGCCGACCTCCGCACGCTGGCGGCCGACACCGGCGCGTCATTCTTCGTGCTGACGGACCGCGCCGCGTTCGACCGCGACCCGGAACTGCGGGCGGCACTCGACCGCCACGGCCCGCCGAAGGAGCCGGCGGCCGGGGTGTGGGTGTGGAACCTGTACGGGGGGCGGTAGCGTGGCGACACAGCGGTTCACCGTGGCGAAGGTCGGCGGCGACGCGGGCCGGGCGGTCGGGGAGCGTCTCCGCGCCTGGGCAGCGCTCGGCGACGCGGAGCGGGACGCCGCCGTCACCGCATTCGCCCTCGGCCTGCGGGCGAACGCCCACGTCCCGCCCGTGGTGTCGTTCTGCGAGTGGGCCGACCTGTGGCTGATGGGTGACACCCTGCGGTCACTGGTCGAAGGGAGTGGCGGCGTCTACCTCGTGGCGGACCGCTTCAGTCTCGGCGTGTGCGACGACCTCGACGCGGTCCGCCGGCTGCCGCGGGACGGTTGGCAGTACGACGAGCAGGCCGCCTTCGCCGCCCGCCTGCGTGAAGCCGCCGACGAGTGGAAGTTGGTCGTGCCCGACGGCGTGATCGTGGTCGTGCGCGAGGTGCTGGGGCCGAGCGCGGACGACGACGAGGTGCGGGTGTCGCTCGCCGGCGTGCCGGGGTGGCTCCGCGGGGCGTGAACGCGGGGTGGTGATGGGCGCGGCCCGCGACCGGCGACGCACCCGGTGCGGGCGGGGTCGAACGTTCCGCCACGCCGCGGACGAACCCGCCCGCCGGACGCGGGGGCCGGCGGCCGCCCGCCCGCGAGGAGAAGTGACCGACTTCGGACGAAGGTCGAAATTCCGATTGTGGTCCCCGTGATAATCGCATAGGCTTTCGGAATCTTCACAAAGCGCACCCGCTCTCCACGTCGCGCTTCCCTCCCCCCTTACCCGCCCCGCCTCCTCTGCGGAGACGCCGTTCCATGCTCGCGCCCCGCCCCCTCACGCCCCGCCCGCTCCTCGCCGCCCTCGTCGCGTCGCTCGCCTGGGCCGCGTCGGCCAACCCCGCCAACGCACAGCTGACCTGGGATCCCAACCAGATCGGATCGACCGGCGGCGGCCCGGGCGACTGGAATGTGACCGACCCGTTCTGGTTCAACGGCACGGGTTACGTGCCGTGGGCCAACGCCTCCGATGCCGTGTTCGGGGGCCTTTCGGGCGGCACCGTCGTGATCGGCAGCCCGGGCATGACCGCGGGAAGTCTCACGTTCAACACCACCGGCTACGTCCTCAACGACACCAACTCGCTGGGTTTCGTTACCGCCGCACCGCCGACCGTGACGGTCGCCCCGGGCGTGACCGCCACGATCAACACCGCGCTCACCGGCACCATCGCCACCTTCACGAAGGCCGGCACCGGCGTCCTCGTGCTGGGCGGGGCGAACACGTTCACGACCGGCCCGGGGCTCGGCTCGGTGGTGAACGTCGCCGCCGGCACGTTGAGCGTGTCGGCCGACGCGAACCTCGGGGAGGCCCCGACGGCCGCCGCCGCGGGCCGCGTCAACCTGGCGACCGGCACGACACTCCAACTGGGCGGCACGTGGACGTTGAACGCGAACCGGGGCGTGGGCGTCGCCGGGGCCGTGACCCTCGAAGCCCTCCCGGGGGCCAACGTCGCGATCGCGTCGGCGGTAGCCGGCACCATCACCTCGGTGACGAAGTCCGGCACCGGCACGCTGGCGTTGAGCGGGACGAACACGTTCGCGGTCAGTGCCGCCGCCGGCTCGGTGGTGAACGTCGCCGCCGGCACGCTGAGCGTGTCGGCCGACGCGAACCTCGGCGCGGCCCCGACCGCGGCGACGAACAACCGGGTCAACCTGTCCGACGGCACGACCCTCCAACTGACCGGCGGCACCTGGACGTTGGCCACGAACCGCCGCCTGTCCGTGAGCGGGGCGACGACGATCAACCTCGCCGCGGGGGTGAGCACCTCCCACGCGGGCGTCATCGCGAATTTCGCGACCGGCTCTCCGGGGAGCCTGACCGTCACCGGCGACCCGACCGGGAACCTGACGCTGACCGGGGCCAGCACGTACACCGGCGGGTTCACCCTGGCGGGCGGCAGGGTGACCCTCACGACCAACGTCACCGGGGGGGCGTCCAGCATCCTGGGGAACGGGACCGTCACGCTCGGCGGCGGGATCCTCGGGCACACCGGCGGCCAGGTCCAGCGGGCGGTCACCTTCAACGGCAACGTCACGACCGCCTCGACCCTCGCCACGGGCCTCTTCCAGTTCACCAACGGCGGTAACGCGATCTCGAACAACCCGACGATCACGCTCGCCGGGACCGTCGGCGTCCAATTCACGGCCGGGCTGACCCTGAACAGCGACGTGACGTTCGCGGGGGCCAACACCTTCGCCTTCACGGGCGCGACCGGGCTCGCGAGCAACGCGAACCGCACCCTCACCCTGACGACGACGTCGACCGGGAGCGTCATCCGGAACCAACTCGCGTTCGGGACGAACACGCTCACCCTCAAGGGGACGTCGGCGCTGGCGTTCGGGAGCGGGGCCGGGGCGGTCTTCGGGAGCACGGGCGGGGTGGTCGTCGACGGCGCGGCGGCGACGGCCGGGGGCCCGGCGCTGACGGTCACGTTCGGCAACGCCGGCGGCACGTTCACGGGCGGCGTCCGCGTCGTCGGCGGCGTCGCGGCCGCCGCGGCGAGCAGCGTGGGGTCGCCCATGACGACCAGCCCCTTCGGCCTCGGCCAGTTGCGGGTCAGCGGCGGCGTGGTCCGCGGCAGTGCGACCCAGACCGTCGGCAACGACCTGCTCGTCGACGGCGACGCCGCGTTCGGGACCGGCGGGACGGGCCTCACGTTCACCAGCACCGCGACCGGGGCGGCCCAGGTCATCGCCGGCGACCGCACCCTGACCTTCGACGCGGGAGTCACGAGCTTCACCCCGGGCAACGGGACCAGCGTGTCGGTCAACGGCAACCTGACGTTCGCCGGGGCCGGCACCGCCGCCTTCGGCAACATCGACTTCAACGGCGGCGCGCGGGCCTTCACGAAGACCGGGACCGGCTCCCTCAACTTCAACGGACCGACCCTCGTGAACGTCGTCGCGGGGAGCACCACCGCGGTGAGCGGCGGGACGGTCGGCGGCACGGGCGCCGTCGCCGGGGCGCTGGCCGTGAACCCGGGCGGTGCCGTCCGCGGCGATTCCGGCACCGGGACCGGGGCGCTGACGTTGGGCACGACGACCACCGTCACCGGCGACCCCGCCGTCGGGGCCGGCGGTGCCATCGCCGTCCAACTGACCACGCTGGCCGGCCCCCCGGCCGCGATCACGGCGAACAGCACGCTCGCCGTCGGCCCCAACGTCCTCAACCTGGTGAGCACGTCCGGCCCGTTCGTCGTCCGCCTGCTCAACGACGCCGGCCTGACCGCCGACCAGGCGTACTCGATCACGATCGCCTCGATCACCGCCGGCGGCGTGTTCCAACGCAACGACGCCGCCTACGCGGCCGGCACCAACGCGTTCACGCCCGCCGACTTCGCCGTGGTCTCCGGGTCGGGGGCGTTCGACTACGGGGCGACGTCGCTGACCGTGGCGGGCAACGACCTCGTGCTGGGCTTCACCCCGACCCCCGTGCCGGAACCGGCGTCGATCCTCGGGGCCGCGGCGGCGGTCGGCGGGTTGATTCGGTGGGGCCGCCGCCGGGCCGTCCGGTGCGGGGACGCCGGCCCCCGAGCCGGGGAGCTTTGAGGAACACGGGCGGACGACCCGCCCGTGCCGCCCGGGCCATCCGCTTTTAAACGCCCGACATGCCCGGCAGCTCCCCCGCGTCGTGGTAGCCGAACAGCTCGACCTCGCCGGCGTGGTCGCGGTGGAGCCGCCGCAACTCTTCGAGGCTCGCTTTCCGCCGGGCGTCGTCGTCGGCCAGCTGGGCGGCGAGGCGCGACACCGGGTGGGCGTCGGTGGCGAGTTCCACCCGCAGGTAGTAGGCGTCGCCGGCGTGCAGGAGCCAGCCGTCGCCCTGTCGGACCGCCACCCCGCAGTGGCCCGGCGTGTGGCCGAAGAGCGGGATCAGCAGCACTTCCGCCGCGAACCCCAACGCCACCGGCCGGGCTTCCAGGCCGAACCACTTGCGGCCCGACGTAGGGTACGGCCGCCAGTCCGGGCCGTGGGCGAACAGCGGCGGGCGGTAGCGGGGGTTGCCGCCGGTGATCGCCGCGTGTTCCTCGGCCGCGAGGTGGACGCGGGCGCGGGGGAAGTCGGCCAGCCCGCCGGCGTGGTCGGCGTCGCCGTGGGTGAGGACGACGTCGGTCACGTCGGCCGCGGTGAAGCCCCGCTCCTCGACCCGGCGGACGGCCGTGTCGGCCTCGTCGAACCGGAACCCGGCCATGGCGATGGCCCGCGGCCCGACCCGCCCCTCGGGGTCGCGGGCGTCGGCGACGCCGATCCCGGCGTCGACCAGGGCGAGCCGGCCGCCGTCTTCCAACAGCAGGCAGTGGCAGACGACGAGCGGGCTGTGCGGGGCCAGGAGCGACCCGCAGCGGACGTGGTGGACGGCGGTCATCGGGACTCCGTTCCGGGAGCGGACGTCAGCCGGGGGCTTCGAGCGCCTGCTGCCAGTGGGGTTGGACGTACCCCCAGGTGGTCAGGTACGTGGCTTCGAGTGGGACTTTGATATGGCCGCCCGGGCGGAGGAACAGGGGTGCGGCCGGCAGCGCGTCGCCGACCGCCAGCGGCTCGACGTAAGTCCGGGTGCCCGCCGCCGTGCATTCGTAGGAGGCGACGGTCAGGGGCCGGCCGGGCGGGGCCGCGTAGGGCGTCTTCCCGATCAGCCCCCAGACGGCCCCGTGGACCCCGTCCGGGTCGCGGGCGGTCGGCGGGTGGAGGTCGACGAGTAGGACGTGGACGCCGGCCGCCAGGAGGTCGCCGACCTTGTCGAGGAAGTCGCCCAGCGCCCGCCGGCTCGACTTGTTGCCGGACGACACGATCTCGACCACCGCGACCACCCGCTCGTCCTTGCGGCGGCGGACGGCCACCACGTTCTGCCGCCGGGGGTAGGGGTCGGCGTCGGTCTCGTCCGTGACGCTCGCCCGGGGCGGGGCGAGGAGCAGCCCGCCGTCCCCCCCGTCCGCCGGCCGGTCGTTGAGTTCCAGGGCCAGCACGTCCGGCACGAGGAGGCCGTCGCCGGCGTGGGCGGTGCTCTGCTCGGAGATGGCGTAGTACCCGGCCGGGAGGACGCCCCGGTTGAGGGCGTGCTTGATCGCCTGAATCCAGTCCTGGTGGAAGTCGTGGAAGACCCCCGCGTCGACCCGCGTCCAGTCGTGAATCGGCACGGCCGCCCCCCGGTTGGTGTCCGCCCGGATGATACCAGGGGCGGCCGGGGCTGTCACTTCTTGTCGGCGAAGCAGTACAGGTGGTCGCGGCCGCGGACGTACACGGCCCCGTTCGCGGCCGCCGGGGTGCTCCAGCACATCTCGTCGATCGAGCCCTCGTCGAGGAGCTTGAACTCGGGGCCGGCGGCCAGCACGAACGTCCGCCCGCCGTCGTCCAGGACGAACACCTTGCCGCCGGCCGCCCACGGCGACGCGGTGAACCCCTTGGCCTTCGGCAGCCGCTCCTTGTAGTGCTCCTTGCCGGTCGCGGCGTCGTAGCAGGCGAGCGTGCCGCCCCGCTGGTCGGCCACGTACAGGCACCCCTTGTAGGCCAGCGGGGAGGCCATCCGCGGGCCGCTGGAGGTCTTCACCCACGCCACGGACGCGGACGAACTCTCGCCCTTCTTGGGGGTGACGTCGCCGGCCGCCCCGGCCTTCACGGCGTAGAGCGGCCCCGGCCCCATCGACCCGCTCCCGGTGCCGAAGTAGAGCCGCTCGCCGTCGGCCGCCGGGGACGAGCTGAAGGTACCGCCGACGCCGCCGAGTTCCCACACCACCTTGCCGTCGGCCGGGGCGTAGGCCACCACCTTGCCGTCGCCGCAGCAGACGACGTCCGTCCGCCCGGCCGCCGCCCACACGAACGGGGTGCTCCACGACGACCGCCCGGGCCGGTCCTTCCGCCAGAGTTCCTCGCCCGTCTTGCCGTCGAGGGCGACGAGGAACGACTGCTTCTCGTTGTCGCACAGGACGAACAGCTTGCCGCCGACGGCCGCCGGGGAGCTGCCGGTGCCCCACCCGTTCTGCATCGGGAACGAGCCGAGGTCCTTCTCCCACAGCTTTTTGCCGGCGAGGTCGTAGCAGTAGACGCCGGTCATGCCGAAGTAGGCGTAGAGCCGGTCGCCGTCCACGACGGGCGTCTCGGAGGCGTAGGTGTTCGTGGAGTGCGTCGAGGTGGCGGGCTTCTTCTCGGCGGCGGTCCGCGACCAGACGACCTTGCCGTCGGCCGCGCCGAGGCAGAGCACCTGCCACTTGTAAACGTCGTCCGGGGCGGGCCGGCCCATGCCCCCGCGGCCGCC
>JANPKP010000178.1:0-3985 GCA_031426095.1 Gemmataceae bacterium | reverse complement strand
GCGACCCGGTGATGCCCACGCGGGTCGCCCCGGTGGGGCTACGAACCCCTTCGCCTCTTCGGTCCCAGGGCCTGACGGCCCTGGCTATTCTCGGACGCCCCGTTGGGGCGGCTGTGATCGGGAACACCCCCAACCACCGCCATTGCGGACTCGGATCGCGGCTACGCGGTCGAGCGTCACGCCGGCGGTTGGCCGACGGCTTCCGGCCGGGTACGATGGGCGGCGTGGTGTTCCCTTCCCGCCCGCCCGAGGTTCCTGCCCATGCGTGTCGCGCTCTTCGCTCTCGCGTTCCTCGCCGTCCCGCTCGCGGCCGCCGAGCCGAAGGCCCATCTCAACCTCCCTTACGCCGAGCCGAAGAACGAGCGGCAGACGCTCGACGTGTACGCCTCGGAAGGCGGCACCGGCCGGCCGATCGTCCTGTACGTCCACGGCGGCAGTTGGATCAAGGGCGACAAGGGGAGCGTCTACAAGAAGCCGCAGCAGTTCGCGGACAAGGGGTACGTCTTCGCGTCCACGAACTACCGCTTCCACCCGAACGTGACCGTGAAGGAGATGGCCGGCGACATCGCCCGGGTGATCCGGTACCTCCACGACCACGCCAAGGAGTACGGCGGCGACCCGGATTCGATCGTCGTTATGGGCCACTCCGCGGGGGCCCACCTGGCCGCCCTCGTCTGCACCGACGACCGCTACCTGGCGGCGGAAAAGTTGCCGCTCTCCGTCGTCCGGGCGTGCGTGCCGGTGGACGTGGCGATGTACGACATTCCCAAGCGGGTGAAGGACGGCGGCCCGCTCGGGAATACGGTCGGCGTCTTCGGCAAGGACGAGGCCGGCCAGCGGGAGGTGTCTCCGGCCGCACACGTCGCACGGGGCAAGTCGATCCCGCCGTTCCTGATCCTTCACATCGCCGACAGCGAGGAGCGGAAGGAGCAGTCCGAGTGGTTCGCCAAGGCGCTGACGGCCGCCGGCGTGGAGGCGAAGGCGGTGTCGTGCCCGGACAAAACGCACGGCACGATCAATTCGGCCCTCGGCTCCCCGACCGACGAGCCGACGAAGGCGATGTGGGCCTTCCTGGAAGGCGCGACGAAGCCGAAGAAGTGACGGGGCGTTGAAACGGGCCGGGCGTCTCGGGCGGCTCGTCCCGCTCGATGGCGGCGGACGGGATGACGGAGGCGGCGTTCTCCTTGAAAGGCGTGCGGATGTCGCCGAGTCGCTGGGACACTCGCCCTCGGGCGTCCACCCCTCGGCCGACGCCGCCCCCTCCCAAAGGTCACGGCCGGACGCCGACGCGGACCGGCCTGTCGCGTTCGGCGTGCCGGAAGGCGTCTTCCACGGCGTCGAGCGGGAAGGTGCGGGTGACGAGGCCGGCGAACGGGAAGCGGACATGGTGGGCGGCCAGGAAGGCGACCGACGTGCGGAGGTCGGCGGGGGCGTAGTTGTGGACGCCCGCGACCGTCAGGCAGCCACGCACCACCCGCTCCGGGCTCACCGCCACCGGGGCCGTCGGGAGGACGGCCCCGGCCCACACGGCCACCCCGCCCGGCCGCAGCACGTCGAGCCCGTCCGCCGCCGCGGCCGGGGAGCCGCTGAGTTCCAACACCGCGTCCGCCCCGCGGCCGGCCGTCAGGCGCTTCGTGAGGTCGCGCAGTCCGTCGAGCCCCGGCGGGACGGCGTGCGTGGCCCCGAACCGCAGGGCTTGCACGCGCCGGTCGGCGGCCGGGTCGCTGACCACCACGGCGGCGGCCCCCCCGGCGGACGACATCGCGGCGGCCGTCAGCCCGAGCATCCCGGCCCCGAACACGACCACGCACCCGCCCCAGACGCCCGGCCCGGCCGCCCGCAGGACGGCCGCCGCCGTCGCCGCCGCACACCCGGCCGGGGCCGCGACTTCGTCCGGGAGGTCGTCGGGCACTTCGACCGCCGTCGAGCCCGGGAGCAGGTGGAGGTGGGTCGCCAGCCCGCCGAGCGGCCCCCGCCGGGGGTCCGCCGCCGCGTGCCCGTACTTCACCAGTGAGTCGCACTTCTGGGGCGGGCCGTTCACGCAGTAGAAGCACACCCCGCACCCGGCCACGACGCCGACCACGACCCGCCGCCCGGCCGCGACCGGGAACCCCGCCCCGGCGGCCTCCACCAGCCCGACGACCTCGTGCCCGAGGACGCACGGCGTCGGGCCCCGGCGGCGGCCCGCGGCGGTGTGGAGGTCGGACCCGCACACCGTGCAGAGCGTCACCCGCACGACCGCCTCCCCGGGGCCGGGCGTGACCGGCGGGGCCGTTTCCAGCCGGAACGGGCGGCCGGGGCCGTCGAAGTAGGCGGCACGAATCACGGGCCGCCTCCCCGGGGCCGGGCGGCCGCGGACGCCCGCTCCTCCCGCAGCCAGTAGACGACGCCGACGGCCAGCGTGGCGACGGCCAGCCCGAAAAGCAGGTCGAGCAGCGGGGCGAACCCGACGCGGTTCACCAGCCGGCCGGCGATCTCCCCGGACACGACCGCCCCGGCCGTGTAGCCGACGGCGTCGATGATGCCGGTCGAGGCGGCCGCCGCCCGCCGCCCGCCGAGGTTCAGGGCCAGCACCCCCGAGCAGTACGAGTACGGCCCCATGACCGCCAGCCCGACGGCCGCGATCAGCCCGAGGGCCAGCCCCGGCCGGCCCCGCAGGTCGAGGGCGGCGAACGCCCCGAGGGTGACGGCCGTGAGGGCCAGCAGCGGCACGATGAGCCGGCCGAACCGCCCGCCGAGGCGGTCGGCCCCCCACCCGGCGGCCAGGCAGGCGACCGCCCCGGTGAGCGGGAACAGGAAGCTGAGCAGCCCGGCCGTCCCGGCGTCGAGCCCGACGGCCTGCTTCAGGTAGACCGGGGTCCAGTGGTTGAACGTCTCGCGGATCGACGTGAGGCCGGCGTTCATCACGGCCACGAGCCAGAACGTCCGGCTCGCCAGGAGCGGCCCGAGGAGCGCCCGCAGCGGCAGCCGGCCGTCCCCGGCGGCCTCCCCGAACACGCTCCCGGGGGGCGGCGGGAACTCCGGCAGGCCCACGTCCCGCGGGCCCCGCTTCAACGCGAACGCGGCGGCGAGGGCGACGACCCCGAGGGTGCCGGCCGCGATGGAGAACAGGCCCCGCCAGCCGACCCCGGCCTGCGCGAAGGCTCCGAGGTAGAGGCGGGCGAGGGCGTCCCCGAACAGGTAGCTGAGCGACAGGACGGCCATGACGGTGGCCAGCGACCCGGGGGCGAACCACCGCCCGGCGACCTGGACGAGGCCGACCCAGCCCATCGACTGGACGAACCGGTTGGCCCCCCAGACGGCGAGCAGGACGGCCGCCGCCCCGGCCCCGCCGGCGGCCCCGAAGGCGAGGACGAGGGCGGCCGACAGGGTCATCCCGAGGAGGAACGCGGTCCGCCCGCCGGCGTACTCGGCGGCCACCCCGTTGAGGAGCTTGCCGGCCGCGTAGCAGTAGATGCCGACGGCCTGGAGGCGGCCGTAGTCGAGGGGGGTCAGGCCGAGGGCGGGGTCGGCCAGGAGGTCGTTCGACGCGACCGGCAGGACGGACCGGCAGACGTAGTACCCGGCGTACCCGACGAACAGGGTGGACAGGGTGACCCCCTGCCAGCGGCGGAGGCGGGCGGCGTCGGTCACGGGCGGCCCCGGGGGCGGTGGGGTGGGAGCGGGCCGGAGAGGCGGGGTTACGGATACGGACCGGGCTGCCGCCAGGGGCGTGAATTTTGCGGGAGGGGTGGTCACGGCCGTTCGCCGGCCCGCAGCCGGCGGGCGATGTCGTCCACCAGGGCCGGCACCCGGGTGACGTCGTCCACCACCGCGTGCGCCCCGGCGGCGAGCAGGCGGTCGCGGGCGGCCGACCGCCGGCGGTCGCGGGGGGGGGGGGGGGGGGGGGGGCGCCCGCCGCCCGCCCCCCCCCCCCCCACGGCCCGCTGGGGGGCCCCCCCCCCCCCCAAGAACCCCCCGGGGGGGCCCCCCACAGGGGGGGCCC
>JANPKP010000177.1:0-17781 GCA_031426095.1 Gemmataceae bacterium | reverse complement strand
AGACTTGACGACCTGACGACGCGAACGGAGTGAGCTTTCATGGACTTCCGCCTGCCCGCCCTCGGCGAGGGGATCGACTCGGCGACCGTCGTCAACGTGCTGGTCAAGCCGGGTGACACGGTCGCCGTCGGCCAGAACGTCATCGCCGTCGAGACGGATAAGGCGGCCGTCGAGGTGCCCGCGGAGGCGGCCGGGACCGTCGGCGAAGTCCGCGTCAAGCCGGGCGACAAGGTGCCGGTCGGGGCCGTTATTCTCACGCTCACCGGCGGCGCGGCCCCGAAGGCGGACGCCCCGAAGCCCGCCCCCGTCGCCGAGAAGGTCCAGCCGACTGTCGCCATCGCGGCCAAACCCGCCCCCGCGGCCAGTGGTGGGAAGGTCCAATTCAACCTTCCCGCGCTCGGCGAGGGGATCGACGCGGCCACCGTGGTCAACGTACTGGTGAAGGCCGGCGACGCCGTGACGGCCGGGCAGAACGTCATCGCCGTCGAGACGGACAAGGCGGCCGTCGAGGTGCCGGTGGAAGCCGCCGGCACCGTCGCCGAGGTTCACGTGAAGGCCGGCGACAAGGTGCCCGTCGGCGGGCTGATCCTCACGTTCACGACCGGAGAAGCCTCTAAGTTGCCCGCCGGTGGCGTCACCGACCTCGGCACCCTCAAATCGACCGGCCCTGGCGGGGCGGGCAAGCCGACTTCCGCGAACGGCTCAACCAACGGCTCAACGAAGCCTGCGGCGCAGGCCCCGCTGCCGACCGACCCGTCGGCCCCGACGCACGGGGCGGCCGTCGTCACGGAGGCCGCGAACGGCGACAAGTCGGTCGTGCCCGCCGGTCCGGCCACCCGCCGGCTGGCCCGCGAACTCGGCGTCGCGCTCCCCGAAGTGAAGGGCAGCGCCCGCGGCGGCCGCGTCACCATCGACGACGTGAAGGGGTTCGTGAAGGGCCGCCTGTCCCGTCCGGCGGCGGCAGCCGCCGGGCCGGTCAGCGACGTGGTCGTAAACGCCTACAAGCTGCCGCCGCTGCCCGACTTCGCCAAGTACGGCGAGGTCGAGAAGAAGCCGGTCACCGGCATCCGCAAGAAGATCGCCGAGAACCTGACCGTCGCCTGGCGCACGATGCCGATGGTGACGCAGAACGACCTCGCCGACATCACCGAACTGGAAGCCGGCCGCAAGCGCGTGGTGGACGGGATGGCGAAGGGGTCGCCGAAGGTGACGATGACCGTCCTCGCCGTCAAGGCGGTGGTCGCGGCCCTCAAGGACTTCCCGAACTTCAACGCCAGCTACGACATGAACGCCGGCGAACTCGTCCTCAAGAAGTACTTCCACGTCGGCATCGCGGTGGACACCGAGCGGGGGTTGGTGGTGCCGGTGATCCGCGACGCCGACAAGAAGAGCATCCGCGACCTGGCGGCCGAGGTGTCGGGGCTGGCCGAGAAGGCCCGCACAGGCAAGCTGACGGTGGACGAGATGCGGGGCGGGTGTTTCACCATCACCAACCTCGGTGGCATCGGCGGCACGTCGTTCACCCCCATCGTGAACTACCCCGAAGTCGCCATCCTCGGCATGTCGCGGTCGGCGTTGCAGCCGGTGGTGAAGGACGGGCAGGTCGTCCCCCGGCTGATGCTGCCGTTGAGCCTGACCTACGACCACCGCGTGATCGACGGGGCCGACGGGGCCCGCTTCACGGCCAAACTGGTGCAACTCTTCAGCGACCCGATCCGCCTGCTGATGGAAGCGTGAGAGACAAGAGAAATTAACCACAGAGTCACAGAGAGCACTGAGGGAAGAAACACGCGAGTGTGAAACATTGTTTTGAGCAATGCTTGGGTCTTCTCCGTATTTGCTCCCTCCGTGCTCTCTGTGACTCTGTGGTTACTTCGATTTCTCGACGGCATACCGGAAGTCGCAGTGGGTCGCCCCCTCCATGATGGTTTGGGTGCGGCGGAAGGCGACGGCCGGGTTGAACCCCCCGATCATCGCCGCGTCGCGGTTGCACGACAGGAGCGGGCCGAGGTCGGCCAGCCCGAGGCGGCGGTACATCTCGGCAAACCGGCACCGCGTCACGTTAAACTCCAGCGCCTCGGCGTCGTCGCGGATCACGTCGAGTTCGAGCGCCCCCCCGGCCGTCCACGTGTCGATGGTGGTCCGCAGGTGGGCGAGGTCGTTCCCCCCGGCCGCCTCCGCCGCCCGGCAGCCGCCCCTCTCTGCCAACTCGTGGACGACCCCGGCGAGGATGGCTTTCGCGCGATCGTCGCCCACCTCGGCGGCGAACGCCCGGACCAGCGGGGCGATCACGTTCGCCTCGATCTCGCGCTGCTGGAGCAGGGGCAGGGGAGTGGACATGGGAGGCTCGGGTTGCGGCACGCGGAGGTGAAGGGAGGGCGAGGCAAGCCCAGGGATGACCATCCCGGGGCTTTCGGGGGTTTTATAACTCGTCTCCCCGGTCCACGAGCATCGCGTCCACCTCCCACACGCAGCCCGCCGGGAACGTCGCCCGGGGCAGGCCCGTCTCCACGGCGGCTTGACTCACGGCGTCGGCGTAGGCTTCGGCCAGCACCGCGTCGGCGTGGTTGCGGAGGGTGCCGCTTTCCAGGAGTTGCCGCAACTCCCGCTGCTGCACCAGGATCGTCCCCAGCCACGACCCCGAGCGGCGGTCGGGCTGGTGGTTCCACTTGAGCAGGTGGGCGAGCAGGACGGCCAGCCGGCTGAACACCTCCCGCCGGTCCCGCTTGGCCATGTCGGACAGATACTCGCTCAGGTTCGGGTAGTCGAGCGCGTCGTGCCGGCCCTCGGCCGCGAGGGCCGACATGGCTTCCAGCCACGCCGTCTCGTCGTGCTCGTAGAGGGCGCTAAGCGGCAGCGGCCCCGTCGCCGGCGGCGCATCGACCGTCTCAGGTGGCATCCGCGTCCCCCATTTCCGAGTTCACGCCGCCCGCCGCCTCCCGTTCGTCGCCTTTGACGAGGAACAGGAGCATGTTCCGGCCGTAGCGGCGGATGTCCCAGAACCCCTGGTGCGGCAGCGCCTCGACCGGGAAGCCGTCCTCGGCCTGAATCGCCAGAACGGACTCGTCCGGGGCTTTGGCCAGGAGGTCGTTGACGAGCTTGAGGAACTCCTTGCCGGGGTCGCCGGTCAGGTCGGGGAAGGGGGGGCTCAGGAAGAGGTTCACCGGGGCCGTGCCGGTCGGCACCCAGCGCTCGGCCCAGCGGTAGGCGTCGGCCCGCAGCACCTGGGCCTTCGACGAGATGCCGAAGCGGTCGAGGTACTTCTGGATGTCGGCCGACTGCTTCGGGTCCTTCTCGATGATGCGTGCGCCGCTCGCCCCGCGGCTGACGGACTCCATGCCGACGACGCCGGTGCCGCCGAAGACATCGTAGAACACGCGGCCGGGGACGGCGTTGCCGAGGATGCTGAAGAGAGCCTCGCGGACCATCTGCGGGGTCGGCCGCATCCCGGGGTGGACGACGCACGTCACTTTTCGCCCGCGGAGGGTGCCGGCCACGATCCGCACGTCGGTCTTCTCGATCACGGCTGTCGGCCTCTCGCGGGGGGCAGTAGTCGCCAATGAACACCTTCCAGTATCCCGGCCGTTCGCCGGGGTCACAAGTGGGGAACGCCCCGCCGGCAGAACCCGCCGGCGGTCGCACTCGGTATTCTAGGAAGGGTTTCAGTGAGACCCAACTCTCCCGTCTATAGGGGAGGGCAGCCGGGCTTTTCCGGTTCGCGGCGGCGGGGTATAAGTGCGCAACCGGCGGGCCGCGGCGCGTTCCCCGGCCGACCCCCGCCCCGTTCGCCGAGGAGAGCCTTCACATGCGTTCCGTTGCCGTCACCCTCGCCGCGCTGCTCGCCGCCGCGTTGGCCGCGTCGGCCCAGGCACCGGCCGGCGGCCCCTTCCCCGTGAACCTGCCGACCGTGCCCGGGGCTTACGACCCCGCCAACCCCCGCCTCGCCACGCCGGGCGGCGGTGGCGTGCCCGCCCTGCCGGTCGCCGGCGGCCCGGTCGTAGGCGGCCCAGCCCCCGCCCTGCCGGCCGCGCCGGGGGCGGTGGTGTCCAACCCGCAACTCGTCGCCCACCTCCGGGAGTGGGAAAAGGCCATGCGGGGGACGGTCAACTTCCGCTCCGACTTCGAGCTGACGAAGAAGGACGCCACGTTCGGCAAGGAGCGGGCGTTCGCCGGCAGCGTCCTGTGCATGAAGCCGAACCTCGCCCGCCTGCGGCTCGACGAGAAGGCCAACAAGGCCAACTTCGAGGCGTACATCTGCAACGGCCGGTCCGTGTTCCACTACGACGGCAGCAGCACCACCCTCACCGAACACCGGCTCGACCCGGCGGCGATGGCGGGCGGCGACAACCTGATGCTCGACTTCCTTTCGGGCATGAAGGCCGAGGACGCCCAGTCCCGGTTCGACCTGTCGCTCTTCAAGGAAGACCAGTTCTACGTCTACCTCGACATCAAGCCGAAGCTGCCGAAGGACCGGCAGGAGTTCGAGCAGGTGCGGTTCGCCATCTACGGGCCGAACACGAAGCAGCTGGCGTACATGCCGGCCCAGGTGTGGCTCCTGAAGCCGAACGGGGACACGGAGTTCTGGAAGTTCAGCAACCCGCAGACGAACCTCCCGGGGGTGGACGCGAAGCTGTTCGCCGGCGAGGCCCCGCCGAAGGGGTGGACAGTGCGACAGGCCCCGCCAATGGGCGGCCCGGCCCCGGCCGGCGGGGCGATGACGCCCCCGCCCGGCCCGCGGGTGGCCCGCCCGGCGGGGCCGTGAATCGGGGCGAACGAGTGGCCGAACGCAAGCCCGGAGGCGACCGCCTCCGGGTTTTTTCGTCAACGCTTGCCGCCGTCGGTCTGTTTCTCATTCCCGCCTCACCGCCTTCCGGTAACGATGAGGGCGTGCCGGCGGCCGTTGCCAGCGGGCCGGGAACCGACTCTCCGAGGGAAATGCCATGCGAGCGACGCGGTGGGTGATGGCGGCGGCCCTGGCCGCCGGGGTGGTGGCGGTCGCGGACGCCCAGCCGGGCCGGCCCGGGGCGGGCGGCGGGTTCGGCGGCGACCCGGTCGTGACGATGCTCAAGAACAAGGAGGTCGCCGCCGACCTCAAGCTGTCCGAGGAGCAGATCGACAAGCTCAAGACGTGGGCCAAGGACTACGAGCCGAAGGCGAAGGCGGCCCGCGAGGAGAAGATGAAGGGGATCACCCGTGAAGACTTCGCCACGAAGGTGCCGGCAATCACGGCCGAGCTGAAGGCCGAGACGTACAAGGAACTCGGCGGAGTGCTCAAGACCGAGCAGGTGACGCGGCTCAAGCAGATCGACGTGCAGGCGGCCGGCCTGCGGGCGTTCGGCCGGCCGGAGGTCGTGTCCGCCCTGAAGCTGACCGACGAACAGAAGGAAAAGGTCAAGGCCGCCGGCGAGGACGCCGGCAAGGCGATGCGGGAGGCGTTCGGCGGTGGCGGCGGCGGCCGGCCCGACCCGGCCAAGATGGAAGAGGGCCGGGCCAAGATCGCCAAGGCCCAGGCCGAGGCCCTGGACAAGGTGAAGGCGGCCCTCACCGACGAGCAAAAGGCGGCGTGGAAGGGGCTCACCGGCGAGCCGTTCGACACCACCAAGCTCAACCAGGGCGGGTTCGGCGGCGGCGGCGGTCGGCAGCCCGGTGCGGGCGGCAACCGTGGCAACCGGCCGGGCAGCACCCCGCCGGCCCCGGCCAAGCCGAAGGTCGATTAACCCCCGACGGGCGACACGTGACGAACCCCGCACGGCGCGGCTCTCCACCCCGGGAGTCGCGCCGTGCGGCGTTTCGGCCCCGCGTCAGTTGCGAGTCGGCGGCCGGCCCGGTACGGTGAAGGGGACTTCACACCGAAGGACATCGCCGATGCGCACCCCGTTCTTGTGCCTCTTCGCGGGCCTGTCGCTGGCCCCGTCGCTCCCCGCCGCCGAGAAGCCGGCCGACCCCCTGGCGGCCGCCCGGCAGAGGCTCCAGCGGGGGAATTACGCCGAGGCCCGGGCCGCCTATGAGGAGCTGGCGAAGGCCGACGCCACCCGCCCCCAGGCGGCAATCGGGCTGGCCGCAGCGTGGCGGGCCGAAGGCGAGTACGCGAAGGCCCTGGCCGCCCTCGACGACGCCATCAAGGCGGCCACCGGCGACCCCGACTTGCACGCCCACCGGGCCGACCTCCTGTACGACCTCGGCCGCTGGGACGACGCCCTGGCCGACGCGAAGGCCGCGACCGCGAAGGCCGACGGCCACTTCCTCGCCCGCTGGGTCCGGGCCCGCGTCCTCCGCGACCGCGGCGACGTGGACGAGGCCAAGAAAGAGGTGAAGTGGTTCGTCCGCGTCTACACCGAGGCCAGCAACGACGACAAGGACATCACCGACCCGGACGCGCTCGCAATCGTCGGGCAGGCGGCGGCCGAGAACGCCCGCTGGAGCAACCTCCCGAAGCAGTTCAGCTTCATCTTGGAGGAGGTGTACGCGGACACGGTCAAGAAGAACCCCGACTTCTGGCAGGCCGAAAACCTCGCCGGGCGGATGCTCCTGGACAAGTACAACAAGGCCGACGCCGAGGACGCGTTCGACGCCGCCCTGAAGGTCAACCCGAAGGCCGCCGACGCCGTCGTCGGCAAGGGGCTGGTCGCCCTCCAGGCTTACGACCTGAAGGAGGCGGAGGTGCACGCCGACCGGGCGTTGGAGGTGAACCCGAAGCACCCCGAGGCCCTGCGGCTGCGGGCCGAACTCGACCTGATCGCCGGCGACTTCGCGGCCGCCGTCCGCCGCCTCGCCGCCGCCCGGGCCATCAACCCGCGGGACGAAGCCACCCTCGGCCGGCTCGCCGCCTGCTTCCACCTGACGAAGCAGCCGGCCGCGTTCGACGCCCTGGTGAAGGAGGTCGAGGGGTTCGACACGAAGCCCGGGGCGTTCTACCACGCCCTGGGGGAGACGCTCGACGCCCGGAAGAAGTGGGCCGACGCCGAGGGCTACCTCCGCAAGGCCGCCGACCTCCGCCCGGAGACGGCCGCCCCCCGGGCCGCCCTCGGGATGCTACAACTGCGGATGGGGCGGGAGAAGGAGGCCCGGACGTTCCTCGACGCGGCGTACTCGGCCGACCCGTTCAACGTCCGCGTCTTCAACTCCCGTAAGGTGCTGAAGCACCTCGACGGGTACGCCACCCTCGAAACCGCCCACTACCTCCTCCGGTACGACCCCAAGGCCGACGCCGTTCTGGCCGCGTTCGTGGGCGACTTCCTCGAAGAGACGCACGCCGGGCTGAAGGCCCAATTCAACTACGAGCCGGCCGGCAAAATCCTGGTCGAGCTGTTCAGCACGCACGAGATGTTCAGCGGGCGGACGGTGGCCCTGCCCGACCTGCACACCATCGGGGCGAGCAGCGGCCGGGTGATGACGATGGCCTCGCCACAGTCGAAGGACATCAACCACGCCTTCCACTGGGGCCGCGTCGTCCGGCACGAGCTGGTCCACATCTTCAACCTGTCGCAGTCCGACTTCCAAGTGCCGCACTGGCTCACGGAGGGGCTGGCCGTGCGGAGCGAGGGGGAGACGATGCCGCCCGACTGGATGAAAACGCTCCGCGAGCGGCGGGCGGGCCGGACGCTGCTCGACCTCGACACCATCACACTCGGCTTCATCCGCCCGAAGGACCGCAACGAGCTGGCCCTGGCGTACTGCCAGGCCCGGCTCTACGTCGACTACATGACGAAGGCCCACGGCGAGGCGAGCGTCGGCAAGATGCTCGACGCCTACCGCACGGGGGCCGACACCGGCGACCTCCTGGGCCGGGTGTTGGGGGTGGACAAGGCGACTTTCGAGGCCGGCTACCGCAAGTACGTCGACGACGTGGCGACGGCGGCGGGCGGAACCCACCCCCCGCGGGCCGAGCCACCGATGACCCGGGACGCGTTGGAGGCCGCCCACGCGAAGGCCCCGGACGACGCCACCGTGGCCGCCCGGCTCGCCGAGAAGCTGTTGCAAGTTGGTAAGTCGGCCGAAGCCGGAAAGATGGCCGACGCGACGCTGGCGAAGGAGAAGCATCACCCGCTGGCGGCCACCGTGAAGGCCCGCCTCCTCGTCCGCGACAAGGACGAGGCGGGGGCCAAGGCCCTGCTCGCGGGCGCGCTGGCCGACAACCCCGACGACCACCGCTTGCTCCTCGCGGTGGGCAAGCTCCACGTCGCCGCGAAGGAGTGGGACAAGGCTGCCGCCGTGCTGGAGCGGGGTCGGACCGCCGCCCCGCTGGACGGGAACTGGCTGGAACTGCTGTCCCAGGTTTACGCCGAGACGAAGCGGCCGGCCGAGCTGATGTCGGTCCTCGCCGACGTGGCCGCCCGCGACCCGGACGACCTGGCCGTCCGCCTGAAGCTGGCGAAGCTGCACCACGACGCCAAACGCTTCCCCGAGTCCGAGAGGTGGGCGCGGGAGGTGCTATTCATCGACGTGAAGCACGAGGAGGGGCGTTCGCTGCTCCTCGAATCGCTCCGCGCCCGGAAGAAGGACGCCGAGGCCGACCGGCTCGCCAAGCGGTTCGAATGACCCGGCCCGCGGGGGCGGTGACGCCCGCCGGCGGGCCGCCTCGTATCATCACTCTGCCCCGCCGGGGCGGTTCCTTACCCTCCCCACGTTCGGACGGGGCAGACGCACACACATGGCACGCATCCTCGTCACCGGCGGGGCCGGGTACATCGGCAGCCACACCGTCAAGCTCCTGCTGGCGAAGGGGCACACCGTCGTCGTCTACGACAACCTCACCTGCGGCCACCGGGCCGCCGTCCCGGCCGCGAACCTGGTCGAGGGCGACCTGCGGGACGTGGACCACGTCGACCAGTTGCTCGTCGCACACCGGATCGAGGCGGTAGTCCACTTCGCGGCCTCGACCTACGTCGGCGAGTCCGTCACCGACCCGGGCAAGTACTACGTCAACAACCTCGTCCACAGCGTCAACCTCCTGGAGCGGGTGCGGCGGCACGGGATCACGAAGTTCGTCTTCTCCAGCACCTGCGCCACCTACGGCGTGCCCGACGCGGTGCCGATCACCGAGGCCGAGAAGCAGGCCCCGATCAACCCCTACGGGAACACCAAGCTGGCGTTCGAGTACATGCTCGCCGACTACGCCGCCGCCTACCCGTTCGGGTACACCGCCCTGCGGTACTTCAACGCCTCGGGGGCGGCCCCGGACGGCACCGTCGGCGAGGACCACACGCCCGAAACGCACCTGATCCCGCTCGTGATCCAGGCGGCGACGGGGAAGCGGCCGCACGTCGAAATCTTCGGCACCGACTACCCCACGCCCGACGGCACCTGCGTCCGCGACTACATCCACGTCGACGACCTGGCGGCCGCCCACCTCCTCGCCCTGGAGGCGATCAAGCCCGGGGTGAGGGCGGCGTACAACGTCGGCATCGGCCGCGGGTACAGCGTGCGGGAGGTGATCCGCACGGTGGAAGAGGTGACGGGCAAGAAGGTGCCGGTGAAGGAGGGACCCCGCCGGGCGGGCGACCCGCCGGCCCTGGTGGCGGGGGCCGACAAGGTCCGCCGCGAACTCGGCTGGCAACCCAAGTACGCCGAGCTTCGCCCGATCGTGGAGACGGCCTGGAACTGGCACCGCACCCACCCGGACGGGTACGCGAAGTAACGGGATGCGGCCGAGCCCGCCCGTGGCAACGGGTAGGCTCGGCCCTGCCCATCTCCCCACACTTGAGCCGAACCGCGTCTCTTCTCCAACTTTTTCGCCGAATCGCCCCTCCGACCGCGATTTCCGCTCATGTCCGCCCCCGCCGAACGCCGATCCTTTCGAGGGGGGACGTTCCACGGCCGTCGGTCGCGCCTCGGGGGAAAGCCGTGATGAGTGAGTCGCGTGTGCTTCTGGACCGCATCTTCGCCTTCCGCCAGCGGCTCGACGAGGACGCGCCCGACGCCACGCCCGTGTCTTTCGAGCGGACGGTCGCCCCCCCGGTCGTGTCCGAGGGGCCGCCGCAATCCCCCCTCACGGATCGCGCCCGCGGCTTGGTGAAGGACGCCCACGCCCTTCTCGCCCGGCAGAAGGCGTTCACCGCCGACCCGCTCGTGGCCGGGCTGCCGGCCGACCCGCTCGCCGCCTACCACCGCGAGTCGGTCGCCCTCATGAACTCGGCCGTCCAACTGCTCCAGGCCCTGCCGGTGTCGCCGTCCGTGCAGTTGAAGCTGTGCGACGGCCTCGAAGGCGTCCTCGACATCCTCCGCGGCCGGCACCGCATTCAAGACCGGGCCCTCGCCCAGCGGAAAGCGGACGCCCTCCGCGTCGATCGGCTCGCCGCCGTCTACACGGCCCTCCACCGGCGGCAGATCGTGACCTTGAAGCCGCTGGCGGCGATGGCCGAGGAGCTGCTCGAAGACGCCCGCCAGGGGAAGCCGCTGCGCTTCCTCGAAGTGTCGCCCGATTCCACGTCCGCCATTCCCGGCGGCCCGGGCTTACCGGCCCCGGCCCGGTTCGCGGCGGCCCACGCCTTGAACACCGCCCAGGTCGTCGCCCGGGTCGTCGGCCACGACTTCGAGTGGGCCGCCCGGCCGCTCCTGCCCGTCGTCGCCGCCCTGCTCGCGGACTGCGGGATGTTGGGTGTGCCGGCCGACATCCTGGCGAAAGCCGGCCCGCTCACGGCCAACGAGAAGCGTCAGGTGGAAGCCCACCCGCGGTACGGGGCCGAACTGGTGACGGCGTACCTGGCCGACTCGGCCCCGCTGGCGGGCGCGATCGCCGCCCACCACGAGCGGATCGACGGCACCGGTTACCCGGCCGGGCTGCGGGGGGCCGCCGTGCCGCCGCTGGCCCGCCTCCTGGCCGCCGCCGGCACCTACGCCGCCCTGTGCGTCGCCCGCCCCCACCGGCCGGCGTTCGATACCCGGGCCGCCCTCACGGAAGTGCTGCTTCAAGCCGAGCGGGGCGTCCTCGACAAGGACTTCGCCGAGTACCTCGTCCATCTCGCGTTCTACCCGGCCGGCACGGTGGTCGAACTGACCGACGGCCGCGTCGGGATCGTGGCCGCCAACCACCCGGGCCGCGTCGACCTCCGCTCGCCGACGCGGCCGGTGGTGGCCGTGCTGCTGGACGCCGACGGCACCCCGCTCGCCCGGCCGGACCACCTCGACCTGTCGGCGGCCGACCGCGGCGGCATCCTCCGCAGCCTCCCGGCCGACCGCCGCCGCGAACTGCTCGGGACGCACTTCCCCGACCTGGTGTGAGTGAGCGACCCCGCTTTTTACCGCTTTTAAATGGCGCGTTTCGACCGAAGCCGTGGCCGGCGAACGACTTGCCCACCCCCGTTACCGCCCCCCCTGGGAAAGTGGGGGAATGCGACTCTCGCCTCAACTTCGCCCCGCCCGACGGAACCCTGATGAGCCACTACCTGCGCGCCACCCGCCACCCGTGGGTCTGCCTCCTGTTCCTCCTGCCGCTGCTGCTGGCCTACGAGGGGGGCGTACTCTGGCTCGGCGGCGACCGGGCGGCCGACCTCCGCAACGGGGCCGACGCCTGGCTCCGCTGGGGGCTCGAACGCTACGGCGTCGGCGGCCTGTTCGCCGCCCCGCTGCTGGTCGTGGCGGTGCTGTTGGTGTGGAGTTGGTGGCGGTGGGCCGACCGGCCGGACGACCCGACGACGGCGTTCTTCGGCATGGCGTTCGAGAGCGGCCTCTTCGCGTTCGCCCTCTGGCAGTTCAGCCGCAACTTCGGGCCGATCATCGACGCCCTCGGCGTCCGCCTCCAAATCGGAGGCCACGCGGCCCCGATGGGGCAAATCCTCACCTACGTCGGGGCCGGGATTTACGAGGAAGTCCTGTTCCGCCTCGGCCTGTTCGCCGGGGCGTGGCGGCTGCTCGCCGCCCTCGGCCTGCCGACCGGCGTGGCCGGGCTGGCGGCGGCCGCGTCGTCGTCGTTGGCCTTCTCGGCGGCCCACCACGTCGGCCCCGGCGGGGAGCCGATGCAGCCTTACGTCTTCCTGTTCCGCGTGTTACTTGGGCTCTACTTCGCGGCCTTGTACGCCTGGCGGGGGTTCGGCATCGCCGTCGGGGCGCACGCGGGGTACGACGTGCTCGTGGGCGTGGCGGTGGGGTGACTAAGCGGACACGGGACACGGGAAAGAATAGGGCTGCGTGTCTGCCGCGTGTGGGATCGGTTCCCGTGTCCCGTGTCCCGTGTCCCGTGTCCCGTGTCCCGTGTCCCGTGTCCCGTGTCCCGTGTCCCGTGTCCCACCACCCAACCGCCCCAACCCTTCCCCCACCAGCGCCTCGAACACCAGCCGTGACACCGCAGCCCCCATCCCCGGCGCGTCCGGCTCCGCGTTGATCTCCGCCCTCACCACCCCCGCCGCGTCCGGCCCCGCGTCCGGGGCGAGGCGGACCGTCACCGTCGCCTTCAGGTCGAAGCCGCCGGCCTTGGCGGGCTCGTAGGCGTATTCGATGTCGAGGTGCGGGGCCACGCCGTCCGGGGATTCCGCGAACAGGACGAGTTGTTCCCCCAGCGGCGGCGGCGGCACCTCGAAGGTCACGTCCCGCGGGGTGAACACCGGCGGCGTCACGGCCGTCAGCTTGCGGGTGATCGCCCCGAGGAGTTTCGTCCGGACGGCCTCGGCCCGCAGAACGTCGCCCGCCCGCCGGCCCTCCGGGGGGGCCGCCTCCCGCACGCGGACCGTCACGAGCGGCTGGTCGGCCCGCCGCAGGGAGTCGAGCAGGCGGGCCATCCCGGCCCCGAGTTGCGGGTCGCCGGCGGCGACCTTGGTGTGGGTCACGGCGGCGTCGTAGAAGGGGCCGAGGCGGCGGTAAACGTCGTCCCGGTGGGCGGTGTTCCGGGGGTCGGCGAGGTAGAGCCGCAGGAGCATCGGGTGGACCGGGGCGCTCGTGACCATCTCGAACACCTTGTCGTCCCGCAGCGGCACGTCCACCGCCCGCATGAGGTGGAAGGAGCCGAGGGCGAACAGGATGGCGGCGAGGTACGGCAAGACGTTCCACCCCGCGCCGCCGACCCGCGTCGGGTTTTCGGGCACGTCCAGGTCGCCGCGCGCGATGGCACTGAAGTCGGGGTCGCCGTCCGGGTCGAGCGGCTCCTCGTCGTTCTCGGCGGCGTGGTTGGCCAGCCCGGCGAGGTCGGCCGGGGGTAGGGCGGCCCGCTTACCGCCGCCCGGGCCGCGGGCCCAGGCGAGGTAGTTGTAGAAGGTGACGAACCGCTCCGCCGGCTGTTTGCCGGTGAGGGTGAAGGCGGCCTTCCGGCCGTCGGCGAACTTGACCTGCACGGCCGTGTTCACGTACGTCCCGCTGTTCGTGTTGTGGGTGGCGGTCACATCGGCGACGGCGGCCATCGGGGTGAGCGTCCCCCGCTCGGCGTTCGCCTCGTACACGAACAGCGGGTCGCCGTAGGTCCAGTGCCCGGCCGTGCGGGGGCTTCGCGCCCCGGCCCAGGCGCGGAAAGCCGCCACGGTCATCCACGCCCCGAGGGTGAGCCCGGCCGCCTGGACGAGGGCGTTGTTGTCCGGGTCGCTGAGGATTTGGCTGGTGCCGAGCGTCAGCCCGAGGGTGAGTGCGAAGAGGATCGGGCCGACGATGACGAGCACCACCGGCAGCGGGTTGGTCCCGGGCACGTACACCCCCGGCAGCCCCTTCCCCCGCCGGTCGCGGACGGCCAGGACGTAGGCCCGGGTGGCGTCGTCGAGTTCTTCGAGGGCGTGGGACGCGGGCATGGGTGATTTGTCCGGAATGGCACGCGGATGACGCGGATCAGGACGCGGGATGAAGAGGATAAGGCATCAGGATCGTGTCCGAAATCCATCTCAACTCTGCTCCTCTGCATCCGCGTCCTGGGCCTCTGCGTCTGCGTCCCATCTCTTCGATCTAATCCGTCATCTGGTGCGGCACGAAGCGGCTCGTGTTCGTCGTCACGAGCCCGTCGCCCTCGCGGATGCCGACCCCGCAGGCGACCCCGTTCACGATCCAGCTCCCGATCACGGGGTAACGCCCGTCGTGCGGCTTGAGCGGGGCGAGGGCCTGGTAGACGAACGGCCCGGTACCGTAAGCCCCGTCCGTCTCGTGGACCACCTTGCCGTCGATCACGACCTGGATGTTCGCCCCCTCCCGGGCGTGGACCGGCTTGCGGACGTAGCTGCCGGAGGGGAGCGGGTCGAACGACGCGGGCAGCAAGTACGGCGAGTCCGGGTGCCGCTCGTACAGCAGCGGGAGGATCGACTTGCAACTCAGGACCATCTTCCACGCCGGCTCGACCCACTTCGTGGCCGCGTGGCGGACGTGTTCGCCGAAGTCCTCGCGGACCAGCCACTCCCACGGGTAGAGCTTGAACAGCCGGGTGATCGGCCGGCCCTTCTCGTCCACGAACGTCCGCCGGGGGCGGTCCCAGCCGACGGCCCGAATGTCCAGGCTCACCGTCTGGAAGCCGGCCTGGATGGCCGTGTCGCGCATGTATTCCGTGGTGATCCAGTCTTCCATGCTGTCGCCGTGGGTGGCGAAGTGGACCGGCCGGTCGTCCCTCTTGCGGACCTCGGCCCACGCCTCGATGAGCCGCTCGTGGATGCTGTTGAACTGGTCGCCCCGCTCGTCCACGTCCTTCAGCCACGCCCACTGGGCCACGGACGCTTCCACGAGGGCCGTCGGCGTGTCGGCGTTGTACTCCATCATCTTCGGCGGCCCGACCCCGTCGAACGCCAGGTCAAACCGGCCGTACACCGACGGCTCGTCCTCGTTCCAGCTCTTGACGACCAGTTCCTCGAAGTCCTTGGGGACGAGGAACAGGCCGAGTTGCTTGTCGTCGATAACCTCCTGCACGAGGTCGACGCACATCTCGTGGAGGGTCTGGGTGGCGAGTTCGAGGGTATCGACCTCGTACCGCGAGAGTTGGTAGCAGGCGGTCTCGTCCCAGTACGGGACGCCGCCGAGGGTGTGGAAGTGGAGGCCGTATTCCTCGACCCGCTTCTGCCAGCCCGGCCGCGGGTCGATGGTGAGGCGGCGCACCGAAGGCCCTCCGGGCGTCACAAGTCGTCAGGTCGTCAAGTCTCAAGTCAAAACCTGAGACGTGAACGCGACCGACTTGGGACTTGCAATGTGTGGACTTGGGACGCGAGAGATCAGCCGAACCCGCCGCCCATGCGGCTGGCGGTACTGCCGAACCCGCCGCGGGCGAAACTCGACACGGCGGACGGGCGGCCCACGGAGTTGCCGTACCCGCCGTGTAGCCAGAGGATCGAGTGCATCCCGCCGACGTGCGAGTGGCCGCCGACGCGGGCCCGGGCCTGCTCCTCGGTCTTGGCTTCCAGGTCCTGTTCGGGCAGGAGGAAGCCGGTGGCGGCGAGCATGCCGGCACCAAGAAGGACCAGGGAGAATTCGCGGGTCATCCGGGTCATGGCGGAACCCTGGGCACGGGGCGGAGGCCGTCGGCGAGGGGTCTATTCGTCGCGGGCGGTAGTGGAATTTACCACGCGCACGGGTTTCGGGCGAGGGGAAAGAGAAAACCCAAAGCCCGGGGATGGCCGTCCCCGGGCTTTGGCACGTTCCGTTAGCCCCGCAGCCCCAGCGAGACGTACTTCGTTTCCAGGTACGCTTCCAGCCCCTCGTGGGCGAGCTCGCGGCCGGTGCCGCTCTCCTTCATGCCGCCGAACGGGCACTGCGGGGTCGCCGGGACCGGGTCGTTCACGCCGATGATGCCGGCCTCCAACCCCTCGGCCATCCGCCAGGCGACGCTCAGGTCGTTCGTAAAGACGTAGGCGGCCAACCCGTAAGGGGTGTCGTTGGCGGCCGCGATCACGTCGTCGAGCTTCGAGAAGTCGATGATCGGCATGACCGGGGCGAACGGCTCTTCGGTGAGAATTTTGGCGTCCGCCGACAGGCCGCGGAGGACGGTCGGCTCGAAGAAGTAGCCCTTGTCGAAGCGCTTCGACTTGCCTCCGCCGGTGAGCAGGTCGGCCCCCTTGCCGGTGGCGTCGGCGACGAGGGCGAGGGTGTTGTCGACGCGGAACTTCTCCAGCATCGGGCCGACCGCGACGCCCTCGTCGAGCCCGTTCCCCTGCTTGAGCTTCTTCGCCTCCTCGACGGCCACTTCGGTGAACCGCTTGCTGATGTCCTTGTGGACGAAGAAGCGACTCGGGCTGATGCACACCTGCCCGTTGTTGCGGAACTTGCCGGTCACGGCGGCCTTCGCCACCACCTCGGGGTCGGCGTCCGGGAAGACGATGAACGGGGCGTGCCCGCCGAGTTCGAGGCTCAGCCGCTTCACCTGGTCGGCCGCCTGACGCATCAGGATTTTGCCGACCCGCGTGGACCCGGTGAAGGAGAGCTTCCGCACCGCCGGGTTGCTCATGAACTCGGCCGCGACCTCCTCGCCGGGGCCGATCACGAGGTTGGCGACCCCCTTCGGCAGCCCGGCGTCGATCAGGCACTCGAACACGCCGATGGCGGAGAGCGGCGTCTGCTCGGCCGGCTTGGAGACGACCGTGCAGCCGGCCGCGAGGGCGGGGGCGACCTTGCGGCACAGGAGCGTCATCGGGAAGTTCCACGGGCTGATCGCCCCGACCACGCCGACCGGGTGCTTGATCGTCAGGTGCCGCTTGGTGCCGACGCTGTTCGGGATCACCTGCCCGTAGGCCCGCTTCCCTTCCTCCGCGAACCACTCGAAGGTGTCGGCCGAGTGCAGCACCTCGCCCTTCGCCTCGGCCAGCGGCTTGCCCTGTTCGAGGGTCATGGTGCGGGCCAGGGCGTCGGCCCGCTCCCGCATCAGGTCGGCCGTCTTCTTGAGCACCCTCGCCCGGTCGTAGGCCGTCGTCTTCATCCACGACTTCATCGCCTCGGCCGCGGCCGCGACGGCCCGCCGGGTGTCCTCCCGGCCGCCGCACGCGACCTCGGCGATCGTCTCCTCGGTGGCCGGGTTCTCGACGGCGAGCGTCTTGGCGGAGGCGGCGTCGCACCACGCCCCGTCGATGTAGAGCTGGCGGTGCTGGACCGGCGGGGCGGACGGGCTGGCGGCCATCGGGGGAGCCTCGGGTGCGGAGGGTGTAAGGATCATGCTACCCCGTTAAGGGCGGGAAGCAACCGGCGTCGGCCCCGGCAAAAACCGCAATCTTCGCCCGGTTCGTGCGATATGCTTGCGACGCGACTCACCAACCGGGGGCACCCATGCGGCGGCTGATCGTTACGGGCGTACTGGCGGCGGCGGGGAACCTGTGGCTGGCGGACGCGGCCCGGGCGGGGTGACGGACCGGGGGGTGTGCGGTCCCCGAAAACCCGGCGGCGGTCGCCGCCAAGCAGAAGGCCGCGAAGCAAACCGAGGAGCGGCTCAAGTGGCTGGCGGCCGCGGGCCTGCTCGGCTTCGGCGGGTACGCCGCGTACCAGTTCACCCGCGACACGAGGGACGCCGTGCGCGACGCCCGCCGGGAGCGGCAGCCGTGGGAGGCGTCGTGAGCGGGCGGCGTCAGCCGGCGTCGCCGCGGTGGATTTGGCTCGGCCCCTTGCCGGCGGTCTTCTCGTACCGGCCGTCGCCGCTCTTGACGTACTTCGTGAACCCCATCCGCTCCACGTTCTTGTCGGAGAGGTTCGCCTTCCCCTGCGAGTCGGTCCACGCCCGCGGGGCGTTCGGCACGCCGATCACGCGCCTCACCGGCTCGCCCGTCTCGGGGTGGACGGTCAGGGCGGCATCCCTCAGCGACTGCAACACCTCGAACGACTCGCCGCCGGTCCCGTCGGGCAGCACGACCTCGTAGACGTAAAGCGGCATCGTAGACCCCCGTCGTCAGGTCGTCAGGTCATCGAGTCGTC
>JANPKP010000176.1:0-6719 GCA_031426095.1 Gemmataceae bacterium | reverse complement strand
CGGCGGACACCGTGCGCTCGAACGTGTCGCCGGTGCCGGTGCCGTAGACGACCATCCGCTGTTTCGTGGACAGGCCGAGCCAGTCGCCGGGACCGGGCCGCAGTCGGCCGATCATGTCGAGGTTCACCATCGCGGCCGTCTTTGCCAGCGGCACGACCGGGTGTTCGCAATAGTACTTCGACCCGAACAGCCCGCGCTCCTCGCCGGTGAAGGCGACGAACACCAACCGCCGCCCGCGGCGCTCCTTCGCGGCGCCGAAGCGGCGGGCGAGTTCCATCAGCCCGGTGGTGCCGCTGGCGTTGTCGTCGGCGCCGTAGTGGAGCTTCCCCTGGGCGGGGTTGCCGCCCATGCTGAGCGGGCCGCTGCCGTAGCCGAGGTGGTCGTAGTGGGCGCCGATCACGACCGTCTCGTCGGCCAGCGGGCCGCTACCTTCGAGCACGCCGACGACGTTCTTGACCTGAATTTCCTTGCGATTCACGCCGATGTCGCCGGCGCCGGTCCAGCCGGGGAGCTCGGCCGACACCGGCTTCAGTTCCTTGTCGTTCTCCACTTCGAGTTGCACCAGCGTCTTGCCGAGCGCGGCCTTGAGGAGCCGCGACGCCGCGGCCCGCTTCATGTGGAGCACCGGCAACTGCTTCGCCATGTCGGTGTACTTGTGATCCTCGAACGGAATCAGCCGGTCGTCGCCGGCAGCGGTCTCGGGGTCGCTGACGAAGATGACGCCCGCCGCCTTGTGTTCGAGGGCGTTGTCGAGCTTCATCCGCAGTGCGGAGTACGGGCTGTCCTGGCCTTCGGGCGTGCTGGTGTCGAACCGCTTCTCGCCCTTCTCCGTCGGCCGCAGCGTGCGGCGCACGACGATCACCCACTTCCCCTTGGCGTCGACGCCGGCGTAGTCGTCGTACTTGAGGTTCGGGGCGGTGATGCCGTGGCCGACGAACACGACGCCGGCCGCGACCTTGCCGCCGCTGCTGTACCCGGTGGGGGCGAACTCGCCCTTGTACTCGACGGGCACGCGGGTGTCGCCGCCGGTGAACACGAGCGTGCTCGGCCCCTCGACCTCGGGGAACGCGAACATGGTGAATGGCTGGAAGCTCACCTTCAGCCCCGCGGCCTTGAACTGTGCGGCGACGTGTTCGGCGGCCTTGTCGAGCCCGGCGGTGCCGACGCCGCGTCCCTCGCACTCGGGGCCGGCGAGGAAGAAGAGGTCCCGGCGGATCGGGTCGGCCTCCTGCGGGCGGGCGGTGGCCGCGAGGCCGGCGAAGGCGAGGGCCGCGAGGGCGGACCGGAAGCGGGTCATGCCGGGGAACCTTTCGTGGGGCGGGGTCGCTGGGGAGGCTGTGCCCATTATGGGCCGGGTGTGCGGCCGCGGGCAAGGGACCACCGCCGAATGCCCCGGGATGGCCATCCCGGGGCTCCGTCCCACCCCATACACTAACCCCCGGTCCCCGTTCACCGCACACGCGAGGTTCCCGCCGATGGCCGACATCCGGGCGTTCCGGGCCTTCCGCTACGATCTCGGGCAGGTCGGGTCGCTCTCCGCGGCCGTCGCCCCGCCCTACGACGTGATCGACGCCCAGCTCCAGCAGACCCTCTACGACCTGAGCCCGTACAACGCCATCCGCCTGGAACTGACGAAGGACGAGCCGGGCGACGACGACGGCGAGAACAAGTACACCCGGGCCGCCGCCACCCTCCGCGGCTGGATCGCCGACGACGTGCTGCGGCAGGACACGGCCCGGGCCGTGTACGTCTACGAGCAGGAGTTCGAGGCCGAGGGGGCGACGTACACCCGGCGGGGGTTCTTCGCCCGCGTCCGCCTGGAGCCGTTCGGCACCGGCCGCATCTTCCCCCACGAGCAGACGCTCTCCGGCCCGAAGGCCGACCGGCTCAAGCTCTACCAGGCGACGAACTTCAACCTCTCCCCCGTGTTCGGCCTCTACCCCGACCCCGAGGGCGCGGTGTTCGCCCTGCTGGAGCCGTTCACGCGGAAGAACCCGCCGCGGGAGGCGAAGGACCACCTGGGCGTGACCAACCGCCTGTGGGTCATCACCGACCAGCAGGCGATCAGCGGCGTGATCGGGCTCATGGGGCCGAAGCCGGTCTACATCGCCGACGGCCACCACCGCTACGAGACGGGCTTGAAGTACCTCGAAGAGAAGCGGGCGGCGGGCGACGTGCAGGACGACGAGTCGGCCCCGAACTTCTGCCTCATGATGCTCGTGGGCATGAGCGACCCGGGCCTCATCATCCTCCCCACGCACCGCCTCGTGAGCGGCCTCCCCGGCCTGACGGCGGACAAGCTGAAGGCCGCCCTCGCCCCGCACTTCGACGTGGTGGACGAGTCGGCCGACGCCGCCTCGGCGTGGGAAGCCGTGGAGATGGACGGCGGGCAGTCGGTCCTCGGGTTCGGCACCGTGGCCGACGGGAAGTGGTTCGTGGCCCGCCTCCGCGACCCGGCCGTGATGGCCGAGTTGGCCCCCGAGCAGAGCGCCGACTGGCAGGGCCTCGGCGTCAGCATCCTGCACAAGCTCGTCCTCGACAAGCTCGTGGGCGGCTCCCCATCGTGCCGCTACGTCCACCTCGTGCGGGAGGTGACGGACGCGGTGGCGGCGAAGGCGTGCGACCTCGCGGTGCTGGTGCCGCCGGCGACGATGGCCGACGTGGAGAGCATCGCCGGCAACCGCGAGAAGATGCCGCCGAAGTCGACGTACTTCTACCCCAAGCTGCTCACGGGGATGGTGTTCCACTCGCTAAATAAAGACTGATTCGACAGACGGTGTTATGTGACGAAACGCCGCGGCCCCCCATTGATGGGTGGGCCGCGGCGTTGAAGTCCGTTGCTCACATCACGCGCTGAAGCGTGCGCAAGTAGCGGCGTCGGACGTCCACCCGAGCTTGGCGTCGGTCCCGTTCTTCGTCAGGTGGACGTGGTTGTCCACGACCCCCACCCACGACTTCGGGATGAAGTGGTGCTGGCCGTCCGGGCTGTCCTTGCGGGTCAGCTTGATGGCGTCGCCTTCGACGTGATCCACCACGCCGATCTTGGTGCCGCACGAGGCGATCACGTCCATCCGCTCGGCGATGGCGGCCACCCCGCGGTCCTTCCCCTCGCCGATCCCGGCCTTTTCCTTGACGAAGTTGGCCGCCTGGGTCGCGCCGTCGGCGACCTTGTGGCCCACGTGCGAGGCCGCGTCGGCGACCGCGTGGGCGGCGTCCGTCACTTTGTCCTTGATGCTCATGGCTATTCTCCTCACGGGTCTCGGGAGAGACGGCCGCCCGGCAACGGTGCCCGGCGGCGTTCGCGGGGGAGTAGCAAAGCAACCGGCGTGCCGGCATCAGTCGTCCGCCCGGTCGCCGCCGACGCGGACCGCCACCCCCAGCGCCCACACGACTTCGGCCTCGGACATCTGCCAGACGGGGACGGCCCCGGACAGGACGGCCACCTTCCGCCTGGCGCGGGCCCAGAGGCGGTCGCCCAGGCGGCGGTCGGCGGTGAGGCGGGGGGGCGGCGAGGTGTCGTCACGCATGGGGCGGGCTCCCGAAGAGGCGGCGGTCGGAACCGCCACCCTTGAGGGCCGGCCGGGCGGGAAGGATTCGCGGAAACGTGCGGAACGGTTACATGCCGCCGCAGTCGAGGGCCAGCAGCGCCGCCGGCGGGTCGCCGTACACGGTGCGGTACTCGGCCAGCAGCCGGCCGACGGCCGCCCGGAGGCGGGCCGGGTGGTCGTCGAGGCGGACGGCGACGCGGGCGACGAGGCGGGCGGCCGTCTGGGCCTCGGGCGGCAGGGAGGGGAAGGCGAACGCCCCGGGCGGCCCGTGCCCGCGGTCGGCCACGGCCACCACGGCGGCCTCTTCGCGGAGGGCGGACCGGCCGGCGGCCAGGTCCTCGACGGCGGCATCCACGAACTGCTCGTGGGCCCGGACGACGTGGAGGCGGGCGTCGAGCCGGTCGGTCTCGGCCCGGGCGGCGGCCAGCTCGGCGGCGGCCGCCGTGGCCTCGCGGTTGTGCCCGGCCAGGATCGCCGCCGCCGGCAGGGCGGCGACGACGAGGAGCCGGGTGAGGGAGAAGGTCGGGCGCGGCATGGGACCACTCGGGAGGCGGCCGGGCGACACCGACGACGATAACCGGCCGGCGGTGATGACGCAATGAGACGCGTGTAACGGGCCGTCAGTCGCCGGGGAGGAGTTCCCCGGCGAGGCCGAGGGGGTTCGCCGCGGCGGCGTCCGGGGCGTGCGTGACCGGAAGGTAGCAGCCGATCACGGCGGCAACCACGGCCAAGAGACGGCGGCGACCATGCGGGCGGCTCCGGGCGGGGCGGGGTGCCGAACCATAGAGCACGCCCCGGCCGACGCGAGCCGGCCCGCCGCCCCCTCCACCCCGGCCGGCGGAGTCATACGTTGGCGGGGGACGCCCGCCCCCTTCCCCGGCGGCGAACCGGCCCGGAGTTCCCCATGCCTTCCCGCCGCGACGACCCCGAGGACGACCCCGAGGACGACGACGACTGGGACGACGACGACCTGCCGGACGGCGTCTACCACGACGAGGACGAGCCGACGGTCCCCTGCCCCCACTGCCGGGCCGAGGTGCTGGAGGACGCCCAGTACTGCGGGAAGTGCGAGAACTACATCTCGAAGGAGGACGCCCCGCGGGAGCCGCGGTCCCGCTTCTGGGTGGTGATGATGCTCTTCGCCCTGCTCGCCGCCCTGGCGTGGGTCGCGGGCGGGGGGTGAGTTCGCTAAACCGCCTCGAACAGCTCCACGCACCGGCGGGCGATGGCGGCCGTCGTGAACTTCTCCCCGTACCGGGCCACCCCGCGGGCCACCTGCCGCTCCCGCTCGCCCCGGTCGGCGATCACCGCGTTCAACGCCTCCGCCAGTTCGCCCGCCGTACCTGCGTAGCGGGCCGCGTCGCCGGCGGTGTCGGGCACGGCCGCGTTCGGGACCGCGACCACCGGCGTCCGCAGGCTCATCGCCTCCACCAGCGGCACGCAGAACCCCTCGTGGTCGCTCGTCACCAGCAGGGCGTCGGCGAGAAGGTAGAGGGCCTTCAGTTGGGCCGTCGTCACAGGCCCCGGCACCATCACGGAGCCGCCGAGGCCGCGGGCTTCCACGCGGGCCGTCACCTCCTCGTAGTACCCTGGGAACGGCCGGCCCACGAGCGCGAGCCGGGCGTCGGGGTCGAAGCGCGAGCGGTAGTCCGCGAAGGCGTCCACGGCGAGGAGGAGGTTCTTGTTCGGGGCGAGCCGGCCGACGCACAGGACGAGCGTGCCCCAGCCGTCGAGCCCGGCGACGGCGTGGGCGTCCGGCTCCGCCGCCGCGAGGAGGTCGGTCTGGTGGAACGGCGGCAGTTCCTCCACCGCACGGCCCGGGGCGACCGCCCGGAAGTCGCGGGCGTTGAACGCCGAGTCGGCCCACACGGCGCACCCGGTGGCGGCCAGGGCGGCGACCTGCTTCAGGCCCGTCTCGCACCCCGCCACCACGTCGGCGTTGTACTTCGCGTAGTAGCCCGGCGGCGTCACGTTGTGGTACTTCACCACCTTCCGCCGGCAGGGCAGTTCGCGGACGGCCCGCACCCCGGCGTCGCAGTCGATCGAGTGGTGGTAGATGAAGGCGTCGCCCGGGTCGCGCAGCACGCGCGGCAGGTCTTCGAGCGGGCGGACGCCGGGGAGCGCGGTGTACTTGGCGAAGTAATCGACGTCGTACCCGGCGGCGCGGAGGGCGGCCCCCATGCCGAGGGCGTCGTTCCCGACCGCGTCCCCGGCCGCGAGCGTGGGGGTGGCAATGCCGATCCGCATGGGTGAACCTCCGGGGCTGAACAAAGCCCCGGGATGGCCGTCCCGGGGCTTTCGAGGGGGTTACGCCAGCCCGTACTTCCGCAGCACCGCCCGCAGCGCCCGCCCGGCGGCCTTCCAGGTGAACCCGGCCGCCCGCGTGGCCGCCGCCGCCCCGAGCCGGCGGGCCTCGTCGCGGTCGGCGTACACCCGCCGCATCTGAGCCGCCATGTCGCCGTCGTCGGGGTCGGCCCACCGGCCGCGGTAGGTGTCGTTCGCGGCGTCCGCGAGCGTGTGCCCGACGACGTACCCCACGCCGGCGTCGAAGAAGCCGGCCGACCCGCCGTAAGCGGTGGAGACGAGCGGCTTGCCGCAGGCCATCGCTTCGAGCAGGTGCAGCCCGAACCCCTCGGCGAACGACCCGTTCACGTAGGCCGTCAGCGACCGATACCAGCGGGCGAGGTCGGCGTGCGGCAGGAGCCCCTGGATCACGTCGATGCGGGGGTCGCCGTGGTCGTTCACCGGCGGCGAGTTGGGGGTGATCTTCACCCGCAACCGCACGTCCGGCTCCGTCGGGAAGGTGGTGCGGAACAGGTCGACCACCCGCTGGACGTTCTTGCGGACGCCCCCATGGTCGAGCGCCCCGGCGGTGCCGAACACGCACAACTCCGTCGTGCGCGAAGCGGGGCACGGGCCGAAGTGTTGCACAACATTCGCGGGGGTGCCCCGCTCGGCGGAAGCTACGACCCGGTCATTGGTTGAGACGAAAAATAGGCCTTGCGACGGGGCAGCGGGTGGGAACGCCCCGGTCGCGGCACTCGTGGTTGATTCGGACGTAAACTCAGATTCGGTTTGGGGATCACGCCGAACGTGCGGTTCGCCGTCGGCGGCGGGGTCGTTACCACTTTCGGGGTCGAAGTGGGAGCGCGGCGGCCCCTGCGAGGCGGG
>JANPKP010000175.1:0-5625 GCA_031426095.1 Gemmataceae bacterium | reverse complement strand
CGCCCCACACGCCACCCCGTCGGAATGATTACTTCCCGAGATCCAGCAGCAGCAGATACCCGTCGCTCGCCCCGCCGCCGAACGCCGGCTTGAGGCCGCCGGCGGTGGGGGCGGCGGTCCCCTTCGGGTCTTTCCCCGTCGTGCTGCCCAGGCAGAGCACCCGGCCCTTGCCGGCGGCGAACGCCCACCGGCCGCCCTCGCCCACGTCGGCGGTGCCGGTCGCCGGCAGCGTCGAGCTGAACCGCAGCGAGGTGTAGTCCTTGTTGAACACGCTCACGTAAGGCCCGGTCGGCTCGCCGGGGTTGAGCTTGTTGGCCGTCTCCACGAGGCCCCACGCCGACTTCCCGCCGACGCACACGGAGCCGTCCGCCGCGAAGCCCAGGGAGTCGATCCAGATGCTGTTCGGCTTGTCCTTGTCGTTGAGGTAGGCCAGCCAGAGGGTGCCGCCGACCACGCGGTAGTCCTTCGGGTCGAGCTTGATGACGTAGGCGCAGCTCAGCACGCCGGCCCCCCAGGCGCTCATGCCCAGCCCCTTGAACGCCTTCGCCTCCCGCCGCACGTCGAACGGCTCGCGGTACATGACGCTGTTGCCGCCGTCGCTCCAGGCGTACAGGATCAGGTTGCCGTCGGCGTCGTACTTCACCAGCCGCACCACCGAGTCGGACACCAGCCGGAGGTTGTCGAGGCCGATGAGCGGGCCGTCCCAGTGGTAGAGTTCGTACTTGAGCTTGCCGGCCGGCTCGTGGACGTAGAGGAACGGGTCGCGGTACGGCTCCCGGCCGGTGCCCCAGTTCCGCGTCTCGCCGCCGCGGGCGAACGTGCCGTCCTTCGGGCTCACGGCCGTCGTCCGCCCCAGGGCCGTCGGCACCACCGTGACGGTGAGCTGCTTGCCGGCCGCGTCGAAGGTGCGGATGTCCGGCCCCTGGAAGCGGACGGTGCCGTCGGCCCCGAGGGACACGTCCGGGGCGTTCGACGGGGCCTTGACGTGGCGGACCCAGAGCACCTTCGTGCCGCCGGCGTCGATCCTGGCGAGGTAGGTGTGCCCGACCGCCGCCTTCGCGGGCCCGCCGTCGGACGCCTTCTGTTCCTGCACGTCGCCGCCCACGCCCGCGATCCCGTCGCCGGCCGGCCCGGCGAGGTAGACGCTGCCGTCGTCGGCGACCGCGGCGGCCGTCACCCCGCCGGCCTTCCAGGGGAAGCGGGCCACCCCCTTCACGGTCTTGAGGTCGGCCGACAGGCGGGCCACGAAGGCGGTCGCGGCCGGGTCGGTCCAGCCCACGTCGTCGAACTTCGGGGTGCCGTCCTTGTTCAGCTCCGGCTTGCCCTTGCCGTCCACCTTCGGCTTCGGGGCGTAGGCGGCCGGGGCGGGGGCGTCCTTCCCGATGACGGTCGCGGCCACGCCGCCGAGGTCGAGGGTCGGCCCGAGGCTGGTGCCGGCGACGACCACGGTGCCGTCGGGCTGGAAGCCGCCGCCGGCGAGCCACTCGGTGCCGGCCCCCCCGAGCGGCCCGGCGGCCACCACCTTCGCCTGGTCGGCGGTGTTGGCGAACTGCCTGGTGAGCTGCTGGTAGCGGTTGTCGGCCGCCGCCGGCCCGGCGAGGGCGGCGAGCAACCCGAGGGCGAGGGCGCGGGGGCGGGGCATGGGAGAGCCTTTCGGGAGTGGTGGGGGCGTGGCCGCGTGCCGGTTCCGACGCGGGCGTCCGCCCCGGAGTTCCGCCGAGTTTCGCAACGGGAAGCGGTTGTCCGCTAGCATAAGCCCGGAGCGGGGCACGCGCCCGGGTGTTGCACAACTTTTGATCCGGAATTCCCGCCGTGACGGACGCCCCCCCGCCCGCCCCCCCGCCAGTCGCCACCGGGCTGAAGCGCGTCGTCTTCCTCGCCGCCGGGTTCGTCAGCCTCGGCGTGGCCTACCTGGGTGCGATCCTCCCCGGCCTGCCGACGACGCCGTGGGTGCTGCTCGCCGGGTGGTGCTTCGCCCGGTCGTCGCCGCGGCTCCACCGCTGGCTCCGCCGCTCGCCGCTCTTCGGCCGCCTCGTCCGCGACTGGGAGGACCACCGCGGCATCCGCCGGCCCGTGAAGGTGTTCGCGGTGCTGATGATCGTGACCGTCGTCACCCTGAGCATCACCCTCGGCGGCCTGCCCCTGTGGCTCCGCTGGACGATCGGCGGCCTGGCCGCGTGCGGGGTGGGCACGATCCTGTTCGCGGTGCCGACCGTCCGGGATCGGATGACAGGGTGACTGGGTGCGGGGGTGACTGGGTGACGAACACCCGCCGTCCGTCACCCGGTCACCCCCTCACCCTGTCACTTCTTCCCGGCGGCGTCGAGAACCTCGCGGAAGGCCCGGTACTTCGGGGCCGCCGCCGGGTCCTGGCCGGCGTACTCCAACAGCCCCCAACTGCCCCACTTGCTCGGCCGGTTGACCGACGAGAAGACGCAGAGCAGCCCGCCCCCGGCCTCCCGCCAGCCGTTGACGTAGTCCACGTACAGCCCCTTCATCGCCGGCTCGCGGTTCGTGTCGATGAACAGCTTCGTGAGGGCCGCGTCGTTCTCCGCCCCGCCGGTGCCCGCCAGGTGCTGGCCGGCCTCGTAGGCCACGAGCGCGAGCTTGCGGGCCTTCGCCTCCCGGGCGTAAGCCCGCACGTCCTTGAGGCTCGCGGCCACGTCCTCCTTGAGCGCCGCGGCGAGGGCGGCGGGGGTCATCTTCGCCACCTCGGCCGCCGTCTTGGGGCTGCCCCACTTGTTGCCGAAGTACGGGGCGACGGCGATCGCGTCGGCGTGCCCGGCCGCCCCGTCCCAGTCCATCACCTGCCTCCCGGTCCACGGGTTCGCCCCCTGCGCGGCCAGCACCCGCACCCGGTTTTCCTTGCCGAACCCCGCCTCCCAGGCGGCGAACACCTCCACCGACCGCCGGGAGTAGAAGCGGAGTTGGGCCTCGAAGTCGTTCCCGCTCAGGGTCAGCCGCTTGCCCTCCTCCTTGCAATACCTCGCCTGGGCGAACTGCCCGTTCCAGCACTCGTTGCTGTACTCGACGTACACCCGCCGGCCCGGCTTCAGGTGCTTCTTCGTGTACCGGGCGAACTCGCGGACGTACTCGTCGGTGGCCAGGTGCGGCAGGCACACCCACGGGTCGGCGTCGAGGGCGTTGGCGAGCCGCACCACGTACTCGACGGCCACCCCCTTGAGGGCCTGCGAGTGGTCGGCCGGGGTCGGGCGGTCGGCCCACGCCGCCGCCTTCGAGTCGTTGGTCCGCTGCCAGTCCATGAAGCGGAGCGTGCCGACGCCCTTCCACCGGGCCAGGAAGTCGTCGCGGAACGGCTTCTCGCGGTAATCCCCCTCGCGCTCGGCCGGCACCAGTCGAATATTCCGCACCGGGTTCGCCGGGTCGGTCCGCGACAGCCGCAGGTGGACGGCGTTGGCCCGCGGCTCGATGGCCACCTCCAGCCGGCCCGGCGTCCGCTTCGTCACCTTCGCGTCCATCCGGAAGTCGAGGTCGCCGTCGCCGTCGTAGAGGCAGACGTGCGGGCCGCCGGCGACCACCTCCGGGCAATCCGCGAGGACGACCGCGTCGGCGAATTGCCCCGGGGCGAGCGACTTGACGTTCCCGCCGGCGTCGAGGTCGAGCGGCCCGCCCCGGCCCCACGGCTTGCCGTCGGCGTTGCCCACCCACGCCCGGGCGGCCTTGAACAGGTCCACGAACACCGGCTCGGCCGAGTAGTCGGTGACGCCCGCGAGGTTCAGCCCGACGGAGAAGCGGGCAGAGGAGTGGGGCGGCGCGGGGCACCCGGCCGGGGCGGCGTCGAGCAGCGCGAACGGGGTAGCCAGCAGGCCGACGATCGGGCATACGCGACGCATGACACCGCCTCCGGGAGAGTTCGAGGGGGACCGCCCGACTACCACCCGCGGCAAAAGCCGCACCGCATTCACCGGTACGCATTCCGGCCGGCTCGTTCACCCGGCCGCGCGGCACGGGGTTGCCCGTCGCACGACCGGCGGGGTGCCACACGCGCCGACACAGGGGGACCGCATGGCCGTCAAAGCGACGTGGTTGGAGCGGATGTCGGGCCGGGCGACGGCGTGGACGGGCAGCTCGTGGGCCCTGGCCGCCGCCGCCGGGGTGATCCTCGTGTGGGCCGCCACCGGCCCGTACTACGAATACGGCAACACGTGGCAGTTGGTCATCAACACGGGCACCACCGTCGTCACCTTCCTGATGGTGTTCCTCATCCAGCGGTCGCAGAACAAGGATTCGCTCGCGGTACAGTTGAAGCTCAACGAACTGGTGGCCGCCGTGAGCGGGGCGAGCAACCGGCTCATCAACGTCGAGGACCTGAGCGAGAAGGAGATTCACGCCCTCCAGCGGCACTACCGGGAGTTGGTGAAGCTCTCGAAGGGGGACGAGGACATCACCTGCTCGCACTCGGTGGAGGAGGCCAAGAAGCGGCACGAGGGGAAGCGGGGCCGGCCGGCGGCCGCGGGGGACGGCGGGCAAGTGTCGGCCCCCACAGCGGCGAGCGGCGGCCCGCCGGCCGGGAAGGCGTGACCCCGGCGGGTCACTCGAACAGCCCGCCGGCGTCCGGCTTCGCCCGCGGGGCCGGCTTGCCGAGAACCTGGAACGCCCGCGGCATCGCCACCCGGCCCCGCGGCGAGCGGGTGATGTACTGCTCCCGCAGGAGGTACGGCTCGATCTCGTCGGTCAGCGTGTCGCCGGCGAGGTTCATCGTGGCGGCCAGCGCCTCCGCCCCGGTCGGCCCGCCGGCGAACAGGTCGACCAGCGTCTCCAGGTACCGGCGGTCGTTCTTGTCGAGCCCGTCGCGGCTCACCTCGGCCATGTCGAGGGCGTCCCGGGCGACGGCCTCGGAGATCGTCCCGTCGTGCCGGGCGGCGGCGTACGCCCGGGCCCAGTGGAGGCGGGCGTTCGCCACCCGCGGCGTCCCCCGGCTGCGGTGGGCCAGCTCCAGGCACGCCGCCTCCGTGATCGGCGTGCTCAACTTCGCCGCGTTCCCCCGGACGATCGTGGCCAACTCTTCGACCGTGTAGAACTCCAGGTGCTCGTGCATCTTGAACCGGTCCCGCATCGGCCCGGAGAGCATCCCGCTGCGGGTCGTCGCCCCGATCAGGGTGAACCGCTTCAGGTGCATCGAGATCGTCCGGGCGTTCACCCCGTCGCCCAGCACGATGTCGATGCGGAAGTCCTCCATCGCCGGGTAGATGAACTCCTCGACGACCCGCGGCATGCGGTGGATTTCGTCGATGAACAGGACGCTCCCCTCCTCCAGGTTGGTGAGGAACGGGAGCATGTCGGCCGGCTTCGACAGGGCCGGCCCGCTGGTCATCTGGATGGTGGTGCCGAGTTCGTTCGGCAGGACGGTGGCGAACGTCGTCTTGCCGAGCCCCGGCGGGCCGTCGAAGAGGATGTGCCCGAGCGGTTCCTTGAGTTTCTTGGAGGCACGCACCGCGATTTCGAGCCGCTGTGCGACCTTCTTCTGCCCGATGACTTCCTTGAGCAACTTCGGGCGCAGTGCGGCATCGACCTTCTTGCGGTCGTCGTCCTCTACCACAGTCGTCAAAACTTTTTCGCGGGCCATGAAGCGATCCATCGCAAAACAGCAAGCGGCACGCGTGC
>JANPKP010000174.1:0-3919 GCA_031426095.1 Gemmataceae bacterium | reverse complement strand
GCGGTGTCAAAGGCTTCGTGCCAGAATTCGCGGACGCTCCCGCGTTACCGCAAAATTTGGTAAGGGAATCGTAACCCGCTCGACGACATGAGCATCCGACGACCGCGTGCGAAAAAAGCGGGAGAATCCGGTAACGCCGGTCACGCCGCGATGCGGAGTTGCTGGGCCGAGCAGAGCCGCTGGTAAAGGTCGCAGGTGGCCAGGAGATCGGCGTGCCTGCCGACGGCGATGATTTGGCCCTCGTTCATGACCACGATGCGGTCGGCGATTTCGAGCGTGTGCAGGCGGTGGGTGATGAGGAACGTCGTCCGCCCCTTCACGAACTCGCGGATGTCCTGGAAGATGACCGACTCGCTCTCGGCGTCGGCGGCGCTGGTGAACTCGTCGAGGATGAGCACGCTCGGGTCGCGGAGGATGGCCCGGGCGAGGGCGATTTTCTGTTGCTGGCCGCCCGACAGCTTGGGCGCGCCCATGTCGCCGACGCGGGTGCCGTATCCGTCCGGGAGCGACACGATGAACCGGTGGATGTCGGCCTTGCAGGCGGCCGCCGCGACCTCGAACGGGGTCGCGTCCCGCCGGCCGTAGGCGATGTTCGCCAGGATCGTGTCGTCGAACAGGCGGGTGTCCTGGGCCACGATGGCGACCTGCCGGCGGAGGCTCCGGAGGTGGGCCCCGCGGACGTTCACGCCGTCGATCAGGACGGCCCCGTGGTCGGGGTCGTAGAAGCGGGGGATGAGGCCCACGAGGGTCGACTTGCCGCACCCGTTCGGGCCGACGACGGCGACCGTCTCGCCGGCCGCGACCGTGAGGTGGACGTTCGCCAGGGTGGGCCGGGCCGGGTCGTAGGAGAAGCAGACGTTGCGGAACTCGACCCCCTTCGAGACGCGGCCGACCCGCGGCCCGTCGGCGTTGGCCCGCACGGTGGGGGTACGGTCGAACAGCTCGAACACCCGGTTGGCGGCCGCCTCCGCCCCCTGGAGCTTGGTGTACACGCTGGAGAGCTTGCGGACCGGGTCGGCGATGGCGGCCAGGAAGGCGTATAGCTGTAGGAGGGTGGCGAACCCGAGCGGCTGGGACGCCATGCGGACGCCGAGGACGTGCGTCTTGCCGGTCACCACGAGGTACGTCCCGGCCGACAGGGCGATGCCGACGGCGATCACCCCGAGGAGTTCGATCACCGGGTTGGCGATGGCGTCGATGTTGATGACCCGCATGGCCCGGTGGTAGTAGTCGTCGGTCGCCTTGCGGAACCGCCGCCGCTCCCGCGACTCCATCGTGAACGCCTTGACCACCCGGAACCCGTCGAACGTCTCGCGGAGAATCTTGTAGATGTCCGACATCTGCTGGAGCATCCGGCGTGCGGCCTTCCGCATCATCCGGCTCGCCTTCATCAAGGTGACGAGGGCCAGCGGGACGAGCAGGATGAACAGCAGCGTGAGCTGCCAGGAGATGTAGCAGGCGACGACCAGGCAACCGAGGGCCTTGAGCGGCTCGACCACCATCCGGCCGTACAGGACCTTGATGCCGTTGCCGAGCTGTTCCGTGTCGTTGGTGAACCGGGCCATCAGTTCGGTGGTGCCGGTCTCGCCCATCTGCCGGACGTCGTGGTGCAGCACCCGGCGGAAGAAGTGGTTGCGGAGGTCGAACAGGGTGCGGTTGGCGACGCTCCCGACGAGCGACTCCTGGCAGAACTCGAACACCCCCTTGAGGGCGACCCCGGCGACGACGCCGACGATGATCCAGAAGAACGTCTCGAAGCGGTCCGTGGGGAGGTGGCAGATGACCTTGGTCTTGAGCAACTGGTAGTTGTAAACCCACGTCCCGTAGTGCGCCAGGTCGGCCTCGATGGTCGAGATGTCGCCGGTCAGCTTGCGGGTCATGTTGTCGCGGTCGGGGTGGCTCTCGTTCCCCTCGATGGCCTTGAGGTGGCCCCGCAGTTCGGCCAGCCGGCGGAGCCGCTGGGGGTCGTCGAGCTTGGCCTGGAGGTCGTCGATCTCGTCGTCGATCCACTGCTGCAGGTTTTTGTCCGTACTCAGGATTTTGAGGACGGGGTAGATTGCCGAGAGGTTGAGGCTCCACAACGCCGCGACGGCACCGGCGCAAATGATGGACGCGAGGAAGCGGCGGCGGTACGCCCACGAGTACTTGAGGGTGCGAAGGAAGTTCTGGTTCATCGCGGTCGCCACCCCTCCCGATTCGCCGGCTTGAACATTCGACGGCGGTTATAGCCGACGCCGGCGGTCGGGAACAAGGCGGCTTGGGCGGCCCCCGCGGGCGGGCGAACCGGCACGGGTTGCGGACGGGGCGATGGACGCGAAACTCCTGCAAACATGGCTGCGGCTCCCCGACGGCGACTGGCCGCCGGCCCCCCACGTCCTGCTCGGACTGGACCCGGGAACGACCGACGCGGCGGCGGTCGAAGCCCGCGTGCTGGAGCGGATGGCCGTCCTGCGGCGCCACCAGAACCGGCACCCGGAGCTCGTCACCGAGGGGATGAACCGCCTCGCCCAGGCCCTCGTCGCCCTGGCCGACCCGGGCGGGCGTGCGAACGAATCGCCCCCCTCGCGTCCGCCCGCTCCGCCGACGGTGGAGACGCCGAACCCGCACACGGTTTCCGAACCCGACGTCGGATCCGAGATGGCCGCCGGGCCGGACGAGCCGGTGGCGGAAACGCACGTCCATGCCATCCCCGACGAAGCCCTCGAGCCCCTTCCCGTCTCCCCAGTCGCCCCCCGAATCGTGGAATGGTCGCCGGCCGAACCGCCGCCCGGCGCGGCGGACCCCGCCGCGTTCCGGCGGCAAGTCTACCGCCGCCGCCGTGCGGTCCGGGCGTGCCTCCGCCACTGGCACCTCCTGGAACCGTACTACGGCCACCCCGAAGAGCCGTTGGACCGGCCCGAAGTTCTCGCGGCATTCCTGCTCGCCGTGGCCGACGCCCGGAGTCTCCCGCTTCCCCTTGTAGTCGTCCTGCCATCGGCGGGACGTGTCGTGTCCGCGGCGTTGAACCAGAAGGCCCCCGCCGAGGTGTTGCGGCAGATGCTCCCCGACCAGCGGCAGGCCGTGGCCGTCGATTGGCAGCGGGGGCGGGACGGACTGACCGCCGAGCGCGACCGGCTCCTGACACTGGCGGCCGCGAACCGCCCGCGGCGGTGGCGGGCGGCGGGCCTCGGCCGCGTCGTGACGGCCACGCCGGAGTACGGTCTGGCCCTCGCGGGGCTGCTCGCGGCGGCGTTACTGCTCGCCAAGGGCGGGACGGGCCGCTGAGCTGAATCGGCGCATCCCGTTAATATTGTTGACATTACCCCCCGGGTTCTTCTAGACTGCTGAGCACGTTGTGGGTTGTCGGTGCTCCGCCACTCCGTTCGGGGACGGCTCACGTGACCAAGAAAGAAATCGTCAAGCAGATCGCGGAACAGGTCAACGAGACGCAGCTCAAGACGAAGGACATCGTCCGGCTGACGTTCGAGGCGATCATCGAGACGCTGGTCACGGAGGGCCGCATCGAACTCAGGAACTTCGGCGTCTTCGAGGTCAAACAGCGGAAGCCCCGCAAGGCCCGCAACCCGCGGACCGGGGCCCGGGTGGACGTCGAGGCGAAGAACGTGGTGACGTTCCAGCCCGGCAAGGAGATGGAGGAGCGGGTCCGCACCGACGGCAAGGCGATCGACGCCAAGCGGAAGGGGCGGAAGGCTTCGGCGAAGGCCGAACCGCTCGACGGCCCGGCCCGCGGGCCGGTCGCGTCGGCGAACGGGTCGGCGGCCCACGCGGCCGAACCCGTCGGGGCGGCAGCCGGGATGGACTCGCCGGGCTGAGCGCTCAAGAGAAGTGGACAACGGCCGCCGGACACCGCCCTCGGTGTCCGGCGGCCGTGTCGTGGGTGCCGTTCGCCCGGGTCGCGGGGGGTGGGACGGGACAAGGG
>JANPKP010000173.1:0-23710 GCA_031426095.1 Gemmataceae bacterium | reverse complement strand
CCGCAAGATCGGCCCCCAACCCGTCGAGGCGTTGCAGAGGTCGATTACCCGGAGCCTCGCCCACCTCGGCCTTCGCAAGTGCCAACGCTGGATCCGAAGATGCTGGCAAGCCTGCTACAGTATCGTGTAGAATGCTCTAACCCGCAAGTAGTTTATTTGTCAATGACTTGTGTCTCGGCGAACCCCAGGCCCAGAAGTTCGCCGGCGAGCCGGACGAGGAGGAGGTGCGGATGGCCAAGAAGCCGATGCTCGCCGCCCAGATGGGTCGCGACCGCAAGCGGCCGCTGCGCCGCGACTGGGACGGCATGAAGGAAGAGGTGATGTACATCGCCGTGCGGGCCAAGTTCACCCAGCACGACGACCTGAAAGCGACACTCCTCGGCACCGGCGACGCGAAGCTGGTCGAACACACGGCCAACGACAGCTACTGGGGCGACGGCGGTGACGGGACCGGCAAGAACCGCCTGGGGCACATCCTGATGCGGGTGCGTGCCGAGCTGCGGGCCGAAGCAGGGGAACGGCCGGCGTGAGGCCCGGTCGGCCTCGGGCGTTGGGGAAGAGCCACTGCCGGTTCACCGTCAAAACTGGGAAGTGGGTCCGCTCCGCGGATCAAGCCGGGTCGGTCGTACTCCATTCTTCGTCGGGCACGCCCCAGAACGGGGTGCCGCCGGCGTGCCCCGGGGTGCCGTCGGGGACGAGGCCGAGCTCGAACCCGCCGACCGCGAACCCGACGTAGAACGGCTGGTCGAAGTACGGCTCGACGCCGAGGACGCGGGCGTACCACGCCTTCGCCGCCGCGAGGTCGGGGGCCGGGTCGATGGCGGTGCGAAGGCCGAGGATCATGGGGTGGCTTCCAGTGCCGGGAGGTTCAAGGCAGTCGGCCACCCGACTGCTCTTCAAGCCAGTGCAGAATGCTGATGACGTATTTGGAGTACCGAGTCAAGGGCGTGAAGGTCGAGCGAGGTGCCGACCCAACTCGGTACTCGTCCCACAAGTCGTATACCGCTTCGAAGTCGGATCGCCGGACGGCTTGAGGAGTCGTCGCACTCGGCGCGTTGTCAACGATGACGTTTGCAGAAATGCCCTCGATCAAGAACGCTTCCCCGATCTCGCCACTATGGACCGTCCAGTTCGGGATACTGGTGCCCGCCCGTAGCCGGGTTTGAAGAGAGGCCCACAGGTTCGGAAATCCCATCGCATGTCGCTCTGTGATGAACCGCGAGCCCATCACCGGCCAGAGGCCGGTGCCACAAGAAACAACACCGCAGTTGCCGAGGGCTTGGACCCGCGTCACGCCGGCGGCCCGGCGTCGTACTCGGGGAAGTGGACGGCCACGCACGCCGGGCAAATGCCGTGGGTGAAGGCGGCGTCGGTCCGGGCCTTCAGGTAGGCCTCGATCTGGTGCCAGGCGTCGCCGTCGCGGACCTTCCGGCAGTGGCCGCAGACGGGGATGAGGCCGGCGAGCGGGCGGGCGGACGCCAGGGACGTGAGGAGGCGGGCGACGACCTCGGCCAGCCCCGCGGTCGCGTCCGCGGCGGCGTCGAACATGACGTTCACCCCGCCCCGGACGGTGCCGGCGGCGTCGCGGACCGGGTTGGCGTGGGCCAGGGCGAGGCGGCGGGTGCCGTCCGGCCGCTCGACCACGATGCCGCGGCCGTTGTACCCGGCCCCGTCCCGGAGGGCGAGGGCCATCCAACAGCGGTCTCGCGGGACCGGGTCGCCGCCGGGGGTGTGCAGGCGGTACGACCCGCAGTAGAGGTCGGCCGGGTCGTTGAGCCGGGGCGTCCGGCCCCAGAGGGCGGCGGCCGGCGGGTTGAAGTAAGTGATGTGCCCGGCGGGGTCGCAGGTGTACGCCCCGACGGGGAGGGCGTCGAGGTGCGGCCGGAGGTCGTCGTGGACCGGCCGGGGGCCGGCCCGCGTGGCGGCAAGAGCGTGGTCCATGACGGCGACCCCCGGACCGAGTCGTGAACGGATTGAACGCACGGCCGGACGAGCGGCCAAGCATCCAGGCTAATTCATGCGTGTTGGCAACGCACGCCTAATTCACCGGGCCGGGAGAAAAAATCGAGCGGGGGAAGGCGTCCGCCTGCCTGGTGACCCGGGAGCCGCGATTCCGCCCGGAATTCGCGGACGCTCCCGCTTTACCGGGGTGGGTGGGGGCGGGAATCGGAAGCCGTTCGTGGCCCGGCGGATCGGGAGAACTGCCCCCCGTTAATGCGGTAAACTCCGGGGGGACTTCGACCGCCGCCCGAACGTCCTCGGCACCGAAGTCACTCCCGGGCGGCCTCCCAGAAGGCGAGTTCGCCCTTGCCGCCGGCGGTGGTGCCGCCGGTCAGCAGGAGCCGGCCGTCGGCCGCGAACTCGGCCGCCGTGACGGGGCCGGCGTGGCGGCGGAGGCTGACGAGTTCCTGCCCCGTCCGCAAGTCCCAGAGCTTCACCTCGCCACCGCCGCTGCCGCTCACGAGCGTCCGGCCGTCGGGCGACACGGCCACCGCCGTCACCCGCCCGACGTGCCCCAACAGGGCGAGCTGTTCGCGGCCGGCGCGGAGGTCCCACACCTTGATGGCGCTGCCGCGGCCGGCCGTCACGAGGTGGTCGCCGGTCGGGAGGAAGCGGAGGAGCCAGAGCCCGTCGCCGTGCCCGGCCACCTTGAACGCGGGGGCCGGCTCGCCGACCTCCCAGACGCCCACGGCCTGCCCGACGGTTTGGGTCGCCACCCGCTTGCCGTCGGGCGAGAAGGCCAGGTAGCGGACCGGGAGCGGCGACCCGGTGGCGAACGACCCGAGTTCGAGGCCGCCGTCGACCTGCCACACGGTGACGCGGCCGCGGTCGTCGCCGACGGCCAGCCGGGCCCCGTCGTCGGACAGTTCGGCGGTGGTGAACACGGCCCCGGCCGGGGCGTCGGCCCGGAAGAGTGCGGCCGGCTCGGCGTCCGGAGTGGTCGGGAAGGCCCAGGCCACGGCCCGCCGGCCGGCCAGTTCGACCCCGACCGGGGGGCGGCCGTCGGCCGGGTAGCGGAGTTCGGCCAGGGGGCCGCGGCCGGCGGGCGGGAAGCGGCGGCCGGCCGGGTCGCGGGGGGCGTGGAGGCACACCGCCCCGTCGGCGAAGGCGACCGCGTACCCGCCCCGCCCGTCCGGGTGCGGGGCGACCGCCGCGACCGCCGCCGGGAGCCCGCGGACGACCGCCCCTTCGGGGTCGGCGGTCAGGTCCCAGGACTTCACCGACCCGTCCTCGGAGGCCGTCACCAGGGTCCGCCCGTCGGGGGTGAACCGGAGCGCCCGGATGGCCTTCACGTGCCCCCGCAGGAGCGCCCGGAGCGACCCGGTGGCGGTGTCCCAGACGCACACGCAGTCGTCGAGCCCGGCCGACGCGAGCGCCCCGCCGGCCGGGCTGGCGGCCAGGGCCAGTACCGTGTCCGCGTGGCCGGCGAACGCCCCCACCTCCCGCCCGTTCGGGTTGAACAGCCGCACGGTGCCGTCGTCCGGGGCCGCGGCCGCCAGGTGCCAGCCGTCGGACGGGTGCGGGACGAAGGCGAGGACGGTGGCCCCGGACGCGGCGGCGAAGTCGCGGTCCTCGAGCCCGGTGTCGGCCCGCCACAGCCGGACCGGGCCGTTGCGGGCGACGGACGCGACCATTTTGCCGTCCGGGGCGGCGGCCAGGGCCACCACCGGGTCGCCGGCCGACACCGGCCAGGATTGCGGCTCCTCGCCCCCGGCCGTCACCACCGCGCACCGGCCGGACGCCGTCCCGAGGTAGACGACCGAGCGGTCCGGGGACGAGGCCAGTGCGGTGACGGCCCCGGGGGTCTTCACGGCGGCCGGGCCGACGAGCTCGCCGTCGGGGGCGATCCGCCACAGCCCGGCCCCCCCGTCGTCGGCCGCCACCACGTGCGTCCCGCGTCCGCAGAAGGCCACGGCGAGGACCGGCCCGGGGCCGGCGGCGGCGGTCGAGAGGAGCTTGCCGGCCGCCCGGTCCCAGAGGGCCACGGTCCCGTCGGCGTGGCCGGTCGCCAGCCGCCGCCCGTCGGGCGACACGGACACCGCCAGGGCCGCCCCGTTCGGGCACTGGACCGACTGCTGCTCCAGCCGCCCGAGGCGGGACAGGTAGCCCCAGGCGAAGCCCGGCGGCTCGCCGGCAACCCGGGCCGCGTCCCGGGCCGCGTCGAGCACGTCGGTCATCTCCCGGGCGTCGCCGGCCCGCCAGTGGAGGAAGGCCGCCCGCAGCCGCCGGGAGGCGTCCCGCTCGCGGTCCTGGAGCCGCGTCAGGGCCTGCTGCCGCAGGGCCCCGTCCCGGTCGTCCTTCATCCGCCGCGACTGGTCCGTGTTCCACATGGCGGCGGCCAGGAAGACGAGGGCCATGACCGCGACGGCCGCGAAGGCCACCGCCTGGTCGTTCCGCCGCAGCCACTTGACGGCCCGCCCCGACCGGCCGAGCGGGCGGGCGACGGTGGCCCGCCCGTCGAGGAACCGGCGGAGGTCGTCGGCCAGGTCGGCGGCCGTCCGGTAGCGCCGGGCCGGGGTGCGGGCCAGGGCCTTGAGGGCGATCGCTTCCAGGTCCCGCGGCACGTCCGGCCGCACCGCCCGGGGCGGGACGAGGACGCCGTCGATGGCCTGCCGCAACACCTCGATGTCGGACGCCCCGTCGAACGGCGGCTTGCCGGTGAGGGCCTCGTACAGGATGACGCCGAGGGCGTACACGTCGGCCCGCGGCCCCACGTCGGCGGTCCGCCCGCGGGCCTGCTCGGGGGCCATGTACCGGGGGGTGCCGATGATCTGCCGCGTCTTCGTCTCGCTCGGCCCCCGCTCGGCGAGCTTGGCCAGCCCGAAGTCGACCACCCGGGGCACCACCGTCTCGCCCCGCAGGACGCACGACCCGGCCGGCGGCCCCTTGTCCTTGGCCTCCCCCTTCACCAGTTGCAGAAGCACGTTGTTCGGCTTCAGGTCGCGGTGCAGCACCCCCCGGTCGTGGGCGTGCTGGACGGCGTCGGCGAGGATCAAGAGCAGCCGGGCCGCCTGCCGGACGGGGACCGGGCCCTTCCCCTTCTGCCGGTGGAGCCACTGGGCCAGCGTCTCGCCGGGGCAGAACGCGCTGGCGATGAAGCAGATCGGGCCGACCTCGCCGGTCTCGTACACCGGCACGAGGTTCGGGTGGTCGAACTCGGCCGCCGCCAGGGCCTCCCGCACGAGCCGGGTGCGGGCGTCGGCGCTCAGCAGGAATTCGGGCCGGGGGATCTTGAGGGCGACTTCCCGCTGGAGGGTGGGGTCGTAGGCCAGGAAGACGATCCCGCACCCGCCGCGGCCGAGCTGGCGGCGGAGTTCGAACCGGCCGACCCGGTGGGCGTGGGCCGCCGGCGGGAGCGGGGTGCCGGCCGGGGGCGTGACGGCGACGGCCGACGGGGCCGGCGGGTCGTCGGGCGTGTCGACCGGCTCGACGACCAGCCCGATGTCCTGGCTCAGGAGGCGGCGGACCGGCTCCGGCAACTCCTCGACGTTGAGCGTCGGGGCGTCGGCGTCCGGGTCGCCGATGTTCTGGTCGCAGGCGGCCAGCATCCGGGCGAGGTCGTCGTCCAGGTTCAGCGGGCTGGGAGTCGTCATTCGCCCGAAGTTTTGGGGGAGGGCGGTCGGGGGAGCACAAGACTACTGTAAAGGATGAACCCCGGCGGGGGGTATGGGTTTCTGACGAATCCCGCCCCCGCGGGTGTCCCGCCGGACAAAACGCCCCCGAACCGGAGCCGCCCCCGTGAAGGCCCTCGTCGTTCCCGCCTTCGGCCTCGACCGGCTCGTGTTCGCGGACCTGCCCGACCCCACGCCCGGCCCCGGCGAGGTCGTCGTCCGGGTGCGGGCGGCGTCGCTCAACTACCGCGACCTGCTGGTGGCGAAGGGGCTGTACGACCCCCGGCTGCACCTGCCGCGAATCCTCGGCTCGGACGGGGCCGGCGAGGTCGCGGCCGTCGGCGACGGCGTCACCCGCTTCAAGGTCGGCGACCGCGTGACCTGCTGCTTCATGCCCGCCTGGATCGACGGCCCGCCCACCGAGGCGGCCGCCAAATCCGCCCTCGGCGGGGCCGCGGACGGCGTCTTCACCGAACTCCTGGCGCTGCCCGAAACCGGCCTCGTGCCGACCCCGCCGCACCTGTCGGACGAGGAAGCCGCCTGCCTGCCGTGCGCCGCCGTCACCGCCTGGCACGCCCTCACCGACCCGCCCCTGAAGCCCGGCGACACGGTCCTCTTACAAGGCACCGGCGGCGTCTCCGTCTTCGCGTTGCAGTTCGCCAAGGCGCTCGGGGCCCGCGTCCTCATCACGTCCGGCAGCGACGCCAAGCTGGCCCGCGCGTTGGAGATGGGGGCCGACGCGGGGGTGAACTACAAGACGACGCCCGACTGGGACAAGTGGGCGAGGGCCCAAACGGGCGGCGTCGGCGTCGACCGCGTGATCGAGGTCGGCGGGGCCGGCACACTCGAACGCTCGGTGAAAGCCGTCCGCATGGGCGGTCACATCGCCTTAATCGGGGTGTTGAGCGGGCCCGGCACCGTCAACCCGATGGGCGTGCTCATGAAGGCCGTGCGGGTGCAGGGCATCTACGTGGGCTCCCGGGCGATGTTCGAGGCGATGAACGCCACGATCACGGCTCACGGCATCAAGCCGGTGATCGACCGCGTCTTCCCGTTCGCGGAAGCCGTGGACGCGCTGCGGCATCTGGAGGGCGGCTCGCACTTCGGCAAGGTGGTGGTGCGGGTGGGCTGAGCTATTTGCCTTCGTCCGCGGTTAACTTCTTGCTCAACTCCTCCACCACGTCCGCGTGGTGCTGGCGAACGTCGTTCACCTCCCAGCGGTCGTCGGGCTTGGCGAACAGCAGCGGCGGCTCGTCCCCCCGCGTCAACAGCGCCCACTCCGGGGTGCGGACCGCCCACCCGCCGGCCTCGCCGATGACCAGCCCCGAGAGCGCGTGCGGGCGGACCGCCTCGACTTCGCCGCGGGCCAGCGGCAGGAGGCTGACGCCGTCGCCGGCCTCGCCCGCCGGCAAGCCGCAGAGTTCGCGGAGGGTGGGGGCGAGGTCGGCGGGCTGCGTCAGGGCCGGGACGCGGCGACCGCCCTCGGCCCCGCCGGGGAGGCGGACGACGAGCGGGACGTGGACGAACTCCTCGTGCAGCAAGGGGCGGTGCGGGCCGACTTGCCCGTGTTCCCCGAGCGGCCAGCCGAAGTCGGACGTGACGACCCACGCCGCCGACCCGTCCAGGCCGCGCTCCTTCAGGAGGTCGAAGAGCCGGCCGAGTTCGGCGTCGAGGGCGGTGACGACGGCGGCGTGCGTGGTGTGGAGCCAGTCCCAGGCGTCGAGGTCGGCCGGGTCGAACGGCCCCACCGGCGGGTCGGCCCACGGCGTCGCCGGCTCGGCCGGCTCGCCGGGGGCGACGGCGGCTTCCGGTTCGTCGTCGGGGTCGTCCGCGTCGGGCTCACCGTCTTCTTCGTCATCTTCGTTCTCGTCATCTTCGTTCTCGTCATCGCTCTCCTCGTCCTCGAAGTCCTCGGCGTCCGGCTCCTCGGCCGCGGGGCGCGAAACCGCTCCCTCATCCTGTTCGTCCTCGTCCGCCTCGGAGTCGTCCAGGTACGCCTCGAAGACCTCCTGGTTCACGTCCCACGGCGGCAGGAGGCGGTCGGTTTCGACCCACACGAGCCAGCGGGGGAGGGCCGCCAGGCGGTCGAGCAGGGCGGGGAACTGGCGGGTGAGTTCGTCCAGCGGCGAGTCGTCGTCGGCCTGCGGGCGGGCGTCGACCACCTCGGCCCAGCCGGCGTCGAACCCGGGCACGTCGGTGTCGATGTAGTTCGCCCGCACGAGGATCGCGTGAACCCCGGCGGCCCGGAGGTCGTTCAAGAGGTCGGGGGCGGGAGGCGAGAACCCCTCCCCCGGCCCCTCCCCCGAGAAGGGAGGGGAGACGGACCCGACTCCGGCACCCCCTTCCCTCTTAGGGAAGGGGGTTGGGGGGTTAGGTTCCGGCACCTGATGGCGGCCGGTCCGCCACGCGGCGCGGGCGGCGGCCGCGTCCGGGCAGTCGCCGACGTGGGCGTCGAACACGACCGCGGCGGCGGCGAGGCCGTCGAGGTGCGGGGTGCCGACCCACTCGTTGCCGGCGAACCCGAGGCACCCGACGGGGCAGCCGCGGAGGGCGAAGACGATGACGCTCATGGATTAACGATTGTAGCGGGCGGGGGTAGGTTCGGCCCGCCGGCCGTGACCCCGCCCCGGCGGCCCGTATAAAGTGGTGACGGCCGTCCGCGGTCCTCCTTCCCCCCGTCCCAGGTGCGGTGCGTGCTCGGTCCCATCTTCATGCGGGAGGTGACGACGGTCCCCCGGCGGGCCGGGCATTTCGCCGCCCGGGCCGCCCTCGTCGGCCTCGTCGGCGTCCTCGGCCTTACCACCTGGCAGGCGACCGTCGGCTTCTCCCGCGACGCCACCCTCGGCGAGACGGCCGCCGTCGGCGTCCTGCTCTTCCAGATCGTGGCCTTCGTGCAACTGCTGCTCACCCTCTTCTTCGCCGCCCTGTCGGCCGCCGGGGCGGTGTCGCAGGAGAAGGACCGGCGGACGTTCGTGCTCCTGCTCATCACCGACATGCGGGACTACGAGATCGTTCTCGGCAAGCTCCTCGGGGCGCTCCTGCCGATCGCCGTGCAACTGCTCGTGACGGCCCCGGTGCTGGCCATGCTCTTGCTGCTGGGCGGCGTCGGCCCCGAGCAGGTGGTGCAGGCCGTCCTCGTGACGGCGGCGGCGGCGGCGGCGGCCGGGTCGCTCGGCGGGGTCGTCGCCCTCTGGCGGGACCGCACGTTCCAGGCCCTCGCCCTCTCCGTGCTGTTCCTCGTGCTCTACGTCTGCCTCACGCAAGCCGTCGGCGTCGTCGGCCCGCTCGTCGCCGGCGGGGTGGACTGGCACCGGGTGCGGGCGTGGGTCGACCCGTTCGCGGCGATGCGGACCGTCCTCGAACCGCCGGCGGCGGGGTGGGGGACGCTGGCCCCGGCCTACGGGTTTAGCCTCGTCATGCTCGCGGCGTGCGGGCTGCTCAACGGCTTCGGCGTGCGGAAGCTGCGGGCCTGGAACCCGAGCGGCGAGCCGGTCATGCAGCGGGAAACGCCGACCGCCGCGGAGCTGGACGAGGCGGTGGCGGCCGAGAAGCGGCGGGCCGCCCACGCCGCCCCCGGGGCCGCCCGCGAGGTCTGGCCCAACCCCATCCTCTGGCGCGAGGTCCGCACCCTCGCCTACGGCCGCCGGCCGCTGCTCGTGAAGTTCGCCTACGGCATCGCCCTCGCCCTCATCCTCGCGTTCGCCCTCGGCGAACTCGACCGCCCCGGCGGCCGCCCGGCCTTTGCCGCGGCTTACGGGCTGGTGCCGGTCGCCGTCCTCAGTTTGCTCCTGGTGGCGGCGCAAGCGGTCACGTCGGTCACGTCCGAACGCGACGGCGGGGCGCTCGACGTGCTGCTCGTGACGGACGTTTCGCCCCGCGAGTTCGTCTTCGGCAAGCTCCTGGGGGTGGCGTACAATACGAAGGAATACCTCCTGCCGCCGCTGCTCGTGGCCGTGTGGTACGCCGCCCGCGGGGCGCTCACGAAGCCGCCGGCCGGGGCGACGGGGTGGGAGGCGTTCGCGTCGAACGTCGGCCCGCTGCTGGCGATCGTGGGGGCGGTCGGCGTCCTGTTCGTGTTCGTCTCCGTGCTGGGCCTGCACGTCAGCCTGCGGGTGGCGAACAGCCGGCTGGCGGTGGCGAACACCCTGGGCACCGTCTTCTTCCTGTCGGTCGGCACGCTGATCAGCATCTACCTGATCGTCATCAACGGCGGGAGCTTCGCCAACCAGTGGGCCAGCTTCATCGCCTTCCTGGCGGTCGGCATCGGCGGGCTGTTGTACGTCCTCACGGCCGACCGCCCGGCCCCGGCCCTGGGGGTGGCGAGCGTACTCTGCCCGCTGGCGATGTTCTACTGCGTGGTGAACGTCCTGATCGCCCGCCCGGGGACGGACCAGTCGGCCGACCCGGCGGTGCCGTTCCTGATGCTCGCCGGGGCGTTCGGGTTCGCCGTCGCGGCCATGCTCGTGCCGATGCTCAGCGAGTTCGACGTGGCCCTCGGCCGGACCGGGGCGGCGAACGAGAGTTAGCAGGGGACAGGGGACAGGGGACAGGGGACAGGAATCAGGTCCGAACCGGAGTGCCGACCGTGTTGCAACGATTCTTGGTAGCGCTCGCCGTCGCTCTCGCCCCGGCGTTCGCGTCCGCCCAGGCCCCGAAGTCGTTCCCCGCAGCCACTCACGGGAAGGGCGAGCTGAAGTACGTCGAGGGCGTCCCCGTCCTCACCGTGCGGGGGACGCCGGCCGAGATGGGGGACCAGTTCGGCAAACTCGCCGTCGCCAACGCCCCGGACCTGGACGGGCTGCACGCCCGCTTCCTCAAGGACTCGGGGCAGGAGAAGAAGTACCCCCTCGCCCTCGTCATGGCCCGGGCGCTGAAGCCGAACTTCCCGCCGCACATGCTCGCCGAGACGCAGGCCGCCGCCAAGGCCGCCGGCCGGGACGACGGGCTCCTCCTGTTCGCCGACACCCTGGCCGACCTCACCAGCGGCCTCGGCTGCTCGACCGTGGTGGTGGAGAAGAGCCGCAGCGCCGCGGCCGGACCGCTCTTCGGCCGCAACTTCGACTGGCTCCCCACGAAGGGGCTGACCGAGCACACCCTCGTGGTCGTCTACAAGGGCGACGGCAAGCGGGCGTTCGCGGCCGTCACCATCAGCCCCATCGCCGGCGTCATCAGCGGCATGAACGACGCCGGTCTGTCGGTGACGATCAACGAGATTCACCTCTCCACGTCGAAGGACAAGAGCCCGTTCAACTGGCGGGGCACGCCGCTCCTGCTCGCCTTCCGCCGGGTGCTGGAGGAGTGCGGCACCGTGGCCGAGGCCGAGAAGCTCCTGCGGGGGATGCCGCGGACCACGTCGGCGTGCCTGACGCTGTGCGACAAGGACGGCGGGGCGGTGTTCGAGATCACGCCGACGAACCTGATGGTCCGCAAGCCCGAGAACGGCGTGACGTGCTGCACCAACCACTTCCGCACCGACGAACTCTGCACCACGACCAAGTGCTGGCGGTACGACGCCCTCGCCCCCCTCGGCAAGGCCGCCGACAAGCTCGGCGTGGCCGACGTGTTCGCCCGCCTCGACGACGTGAACCAGGGCAAGGCGACGTTGCAAGCGATGGTCTTCGAGCCTGCCGCCCGGGTGCTGCACCTGAAGTACGGCGACGGCAACGCGACGAAGTGTGAGGCGAAGCGGCTCGAGCTGGGGAAGCTTTTCGAGGGGAAGTGAGTCGGGCGAAAGCCCAGGGATGGCCATCCCTGGGCTTCGTTCGTCACACCTGCAGCACGCCCGTCTTGAACGCCCGCCCGTCGTCGTACCGGGTCGCCACGTCGAGGGCGGCCAGCAGCACCGCCCGCGTCTCCTCGGGGCGGATCACCGCGTCCACCCAGAGCCGGGCGGCCGCGTATCGCACGTCCGTCTGGGCCTCGTAACCCGCCTTCACCTGATCCCGCAAGGCCGCCATCTCGGCCGCGTCCACGTCCCGGCCGGAGCGCTTGAGGGCCTGCACCTGCACGTCGAGGAGCGTACTCGCGGCCTGCTCGCCGCCCATCACGGCGTACCGGGCGGTCGGCCACGCGAAAATGAAGCGGGGGTCGAACGCCTTGCCGCACAGGGCGTAGTTCCCGGCCCCGAAGGAGCCGCCGGTGATGAGCGTGAGCTTCGGCACCACGCTGTTGCTGATGGCGTTCACGAGCTTCGCCCCGGCCTTGATGATGCCGCCTTCCTCCGAGTCCTTGCCGACCATGAAGCCGTTGACGTTTTGGAGGAACAGCAGCGGCACCCGCATCTGGTTGCAGTCCATCACGAACCGGGCCGCCTTCTCGGCGCTGTCCACGTACAGGACGCCGCCGAACTGCACCGCCCCTTCCGCCGGCTTCACCCGCACCCGCTGGTTCGCCACCACCCCGACCGGCCGCCCCCCGAGCCTGCCCCACCCGCACACCAGCGTCTTCCCGTAGTCGGCCTTGTACTCGTCGAACGGGGCGTCATCCAGCAGGAGTTTGAGGAGGTCGCGCACGTCGTGTTCGGCGGCCGTGGCGAAGGGGACGAAAGACTCGGGGAACGCGGACGCCGGGTTGAAGTTGCCGCCGGGTTCCGGCTTGTCCGCCGGCAGAGCCCCCACCAGCCGCCGCAGCCGCTCCAAACACGCCTCCTCCGTCGCCTCCCGGAAGTCGACGGTGCCGCTCACGGCCGCGTGCATTGTCGCCCCGCCGAGGGCCTCGCTCGTCACCGTCTGGCCGATGGCCGCCTTCACCAGGGCCGGGCCGGCGAGGTAGAGGCCGCTCCCTTCCGTCATCAGCAGCACGTCGCACAGCACGGGGAGGTAGCCGCCGCCGGCCACGCAGTTGCCCATGACGGCGGCGAACTGCGGTACCCCGGCGGCCGAGATCACGGCGTTGTTGCGGAAGATGCGGCCGAAGTCGTCCTCGTCGGGGAAGACCTCGTCTTGCAGCGGCAGGAAGACGCCGGCCGAATCGACGAGGTAGACGAGCGGGAGGCGGTTGTCGAGGGCGATGCGTTGGGCCCGCAGCACCTTCTTGCACGTCATGGGGAAGAACGCCCCGGCCTTCACGGTGGCGTCGTTGGCGATCACCATCACTCGACGGCCGCCCACAGTGCCAACGCCCGTGACGACGCCCGCCGACGGAGCCCCGCCCCACTCGGTGTACATGCCCCACGCGGCCCACAGGCCGAGTTCGAGCCACGTCCCGCCCGTCCCGGCGTCGGGCGGGTCGAGCAACTTTTCGATCCGCTCGCGGGCCGTGAGGCGGCCCTTCTCGTGCTGGCGGGCGGCCGCTTTCGCGCCGCCGCCGAGCCGGATCGTCGCCTCGTCGGCGGAGAAGTCGGGGGTGGACATGGGGGGATTATAGAGTTTATTCTCGCCCGCCGCCCCGGCGTTATCGAGGAGGAACGACCGCGACCGCCGACGTTCGCACCGATCGCCCCGCCGGCGGCGGTGAGGGACGGCCTCGAACTCGGCGGCCCCGGCGGGGCGACCCGCGAGCGCGAGGTGGAACTGTTCGACGCCGCACTGGAGCGCCCCAGAGCACGCAGAGCACGGGCGGGGCTGGGGCGCTTCGTGAGCCGGCACGCAATCCGCCGTCACGCCGCCCGCCGCACCCCGCCCGCGAGTTCCGCCACGATCGGCCCCCGCAGGGTCTCCTCCAACTCCTTGAGGGCGAGCGCCGGCCCCACGCCGTCGAGGACGCGGTGGTCGTAGAAGAGGCGGACGGTCACCCGGCCGTCGGGGCGGAACACGCCGTAGGTCAGGGTGGTGGTGAGCGGCGAGATGAGAGACAGCGACTCCGACCCGAGGGCCGACACGCCGGTGACCATGAACGTGCCGAGGTGGCGGGCCCGCTGCCGCCCGGTGGCGTTGAGCCCGGCCCACCACGCCAGCCGCCGCAGCGGGGCGGGCAGGCGGGCCGTGAGGAGTTGCTGGCGGAACTCCTTGACCGTTTCCGCCGGGGCGGTGCGGGCCGTTCTCAGCCTGGCGTCGAGGTCGGCCAGCGAGAGCAGGTCGGGCCGGCGGACGCGCAAGCCCAGCACCCCGTCCTCGTCGCCCACCCGGCGGGCGATGATGACGTTCGCCACCGCCTCGGCGTGGCAGAAGAGTTTGCCCCACGGCCACGGGCGGGCGAGGTACGCCGTCCGCAGGTCGGGCCGGCCGGCGCACACGGCCGCGTAAGCCTTCGTGAAGATGGCGAACCAACTCGGCCGGTCGGCCGACGCGGCCCGGGCGGCGATCACGTCGGCCAGCGGCATTTCCCGCTCGATGGCGACGAGCGGCACCCGCCGGCCGGCCGCCAGGAACTCCCCCGTCGTCCGCCGCAACGGCGTGAAGGGGACGCCGCGCCCGTGCGAGTTGCCCACGTCTTCCCTCTCGAATGGACCCGACGCCGCGACCACGAGCCGAACTCATACGGGGCACCGGGTGGGAACGCAAGGGCGGACCGGGTCGCCCGCCCCCCGATTCACGCCGCCGGCCGCAGCAGCAGGCGGTTCACCCCGCGGGGGGCGAGGGTCGTCCGGCCGGCGTGCCAGGCGAAGGCGTCGGCCAGGGTCCGGGCCAACAGCCGGGGGCGGTAGCCGAGGCCGAGGACCGCCCGGGCCGACGAATGGTACCAGTACAGCCGCCCCATCCGGGCGTGTTCCCACGACGGGTACGGGGCCTTCCCCGTGAAGCGGGAATTGACTTCCGCCGCCGCCGCCAGCCCGGCGAACGCCCACCCCGGGGCCGTCGGGCACCAGACCGGCCGCGACCCCGCCGCCTGGAGCAGCCGCCCCACCAACTCGCGGTACGAGACGTTCGTCCCGCCCAGGATGTAGCGGGTGCCGGCGACCCCGCGTTCCGCCGCCAGGACGTGCCCCTCGGCCGCGTCCCGCACGTCCACCGCGTTCACCCCCCCCGGCGGGGCGATCGGCATCCGCCCCTTCCAGACCTTGACGCAGAAGCGGCCCATGACCGACCCGCCGAAGTCGTCCGGGCCGAACAGGTGGCCGGGGTTCGTCACCACCACGTCGGCCCCGCGTTCGGCCGCCGCCAGGGCTTCCGCCTCCGCCGCCCGCTTCGCCCGCACGTACCCGACGTCGAGCCGGCCGAGGGGGAAGGGGTCGCCCTCGGACAGAAGGGAGCGGTCCCGCGTGGCCCCGACGGTCACCACGCTCGACGTGTGAACCAGCCGGGTGCCCGCCGGCAGGACGCCGACGAGGGCGCGGGTGCCGGCCGCGTGGGATTCGAGGGCGGTCGCGTCGTGCCCGCCGACCACGACCGGCCCGGACGCCTGGAAGACGACCCGGCACCCGGCCACCGCCGCCGCCACGGCCTCGGGGTCGCGGACGTCGCCGGCCACGAGTTCGACGCCGGGGAGGGAGCGCAACGGGTGGTCGGCCGCCGCCGGGAGGGCGAAGACCCGCACGGGCGCCCCCCGCCACCGTAGGGCGTGCACGATCTGAAGGCCGAGGAAGCCGGTACCGCCGACGACGCATGTGGGGGAGCGGGGCCAGTCGAGGGGGGGCGGGAGGGGGGCCACGTCAGCACTCCGCGACCGGGTCGGAAAACCCACCAGCGTTGGCGAGCATCACGGTTATCGGATCGACGGGGGTTCGGCGGTGAGCGGGAATCGGAAGTGGCGTGCCAAACGGATCGGGCCGGACGAGATGCGGCGACCGCTCCCGCGTTACCGCAAAATTTGGTAAGGGAATCGCAACCCGCTCGTGTGCCATAGGATCGGGCGACCGCGCGCGAAAAAAGCGGGAGAATCCGGTAACGGCTGGTGGGGCGGGAACGTGGTGAAAGCCCGGGAACGGTTTTCCCCGGGCCTCCGACCCCGGCTCAAGGCAGCGACCAGTCCTTCCGCTGCCGGCTGGAGGGGATTTTGAGCATCTTGCGGTACTTCGTCACCGTCCGCCGGGCGACCGGGTAGCCGCTGTCGTTGAGCTTCGTGACCAGCTCCTCGTCCGAGAGCGGGCTGCTCTTATCCTCGACGTTGATGAGGTCCTGGAGCCGCTGCTTCATCACCTCGTAGGCCACGTCCTCGCCGGTCTGCTTGTTCTCCTTGCCGCCGCCGAAGAACCGCTTGAGCGGGAACACCCCCCGCGGCGTCTGCACCCACTTGTCGTCCACCGCCCGGCTCACGGTCGTGACGTGGACGCCGACGAGGTCGGCGATCTGCTGCATCTTGAGCGGGTGGATGTGCTCGGGGCCGAAGTCGAGGAACGCCCGCTGGTGGTTGATGATGGCCTTCGTCACCTTCATGAGCGTGTTCCGCCGCTGCTCGACGGCCCCCATGAGCCACTGGGCGGCCTGCAACTTCTGCCGGAGGAACTCCCGGGCCTTCGGGTCCTCGCCCTTGTTCTTGTACAGTTCGAGGTACCGCTTGCTGATGCGGATGCTCGGCGTCCAGTCCTCCTTGAGCCGCACGTCGTAGTCGTCGCTGTCGTTGCGGTCCACGATCACGTCGGGGACGACGTACTGCGTTCCGGCGTCGGCGAACGGGGCCCCCGGCTTGGGGTCGAGCCGGTGGAGGACCTCGATCGCCTCCTGGATCGTGGTCACGTCGAACTTCGTCGCCTTCTGGATGAGCGGGATGCGGTTGTACGCCACGTCTTCGAGGTGGTCCCGGATCAGCACCCAGAGGGCGTCCCGGTAGGGCGTCTCGGGCGTCACCTGGAGGAGCAGGCACTCCTTCAGGTCGCGGGCCCCGACGCCAGGCGGGTCGAGCTTCTGGACGACGCCGGAGAGCACGTCGTCCACGTCGTCGAGGGTGGCGACCGGGTCGGCCGTCTCGGCGATTTCGAGGAGGGTGACGGGCTTGAAGTTGTCCTGTTCGTCCCGCTGGCCGATGTACCCCGTGCGGTCGATGAAGCTGATGACGTGGCGGGCGAGGCGGCAGTGGGCGGGGGTCAGTTCGAGGTAGCCGAGCTGGTCCGTCAGGTAGTCCTGGAGCGACTGCGGGCGGTCGGCCATGTTGGCCATCGCGTCGAGCTTGCGGTCGCCGTCCTCCTGCATCTGCCCGCGGCTCGGGCGGTGCTCCTCGTTGAAGTGGTTATCCCAGTCCCGGTTCAGCTCTTCCAGCCGGCTGAACTCCAGGTCGCCGGTCTCGTCGTGCTTGAGCGGGGTGGCCGGGTCGAACTCGGCGTCGGGGGTGTCGGCCCCCTCCTCGCCGTGCTTTTCCTTGAGTTCGAGGAACGGGTTCTCCTGCAACTCGTTCTGAATCTTGGCCTGCAGGTCCATGATCGGGAGCTGCAGAATCTCCATGGACTGGATCATCCGCGGGGCCAGAATCATGCTCTGGTTCATCCGCGGCGACAGGTCCATTCCGATCCGCATTCCGCTCATTTTCGTCCTCGTGAACGCGGCACCGGGGCCGCGAACGGTGGGGTGGAAGTCCGGGCGAAAGCCCACCCGTTGCAACGGGTGGGCTTCCTCGCCCACCCCGGTCCGTCGTCGCCCCGCACCGCGTCAAAACGTCCGCCGGCCGTCCATCGCGTCGGCCAGCATCTGGGAATTCGCCAGCTCCAGCGACGACCCGCTCGGGAGCCCCCGGGCCAGCCGGGTGACGGCCACGCCCGTGGTGGCCAGGAGCGTCGAGGCGAACAGGGCCGTGCCGTCCCCTTCGAGGGTCGGGCTGGTGGCCAGGATCACCTCCCGGACGCCCCCCTTCTGCACCCGCCGGGCCAGGGCGGCCAGGGTCAGCCGGTCGGGCCCGACGCCGTCGAGCGGGGCCAGCCGGCCGCCCAGGACGTGGTACAGCCCCCGGAACGACCCCATCCGCTCGAACACGGTCACGTCCCGGGGCGACTCGACCACGCAGATCAAGCCGCCGTCACGGCGGGGGTCGGCGCAGACCGGACAGAGGTCGGCGTCGGTCAGGTTAAAGCACTCCCGGCAGGGGCGGACCTTTTCGGCCACGGCCCGGAGGGCGGTCGCCAGGTCGCCGGCCGGCCGCCCTCCGTCGGCCAGCAGGAAGTGGGCGATCCGCTCGGCGCTCTTGGGCCCGATCCCCGGCAGCCGGGTCAGCTCCTTCAGGAGCGCGTCCATCACCCCGGTCGGCTCGTCCACCGTCGCCACCCCGTTCACGCCGTTGGGTTCAGCCGATGCCCGGGAGCCCGCCGCCGAGCAGGCCCGGCGGCAGGCCGATGCCGGCGGCCATCTTGGCCGTCTCCTCGGCCACCAGGGCCCGCACCTTGTTGAGCGCCTGGTTGGTCGCGGCGGCGACGAGGTCCTCGAGCATCTCCCGGTCGTCGGGCTTGAACGCCTCGGGGGAGATGCGGACCGACAGGATTTCGAATTTGCCGTTCACCTTCACCGTCACGTCGCCGGCCCCGGCGGTGCCCTCGGCCGTCATCAGGGGGACGGCCTTCTGGAACTTGGCGATCTCCTCCTGAATCTTCCCCTTGTTGCCCATCAGGCTCATCATCGCGCCGAGTTCTTTGAACATGATTCAAGCCTCGTCGGGGTCGGTCACGGCGTCGGGGTCGGCGTCCGGGTCGGTCTCGGGGGCGGCCGCCTTCGGTGGGGCGACGGCCGTGGGGTCGAAGTCGTCGTCCGCGTGCCAGAGTTGCGCCCCCAGGGCCTCGCTCGCCCGGCGGAACATCGGGGCCGCCATGAGCCCTTTGCGGCGGTCGGCCGTCGAGGTCGGGGGCGGGGCGGGAGTCGACTTCGCCGCCGCCGGACCGCCCCTCAGCTCGAAGCGGACGGTCGCCGGTTGACCGGTGACGACTCGTAGGGCGTCCTGAACCTTCTCGGCGTTCCGCCCGGTCGCGCACTGATCATACGCCTGACTATAGGCTGGGGGGAAGGGCACTGCTAGAGAGTTCGGCCCGAAAATTGCTGGCAAATTGGCTTGACGAAGTGATTTGAATAGAAGTGGGGCCTGGCCTTCGAGCCGTTGAAGCACGAGCGCCCACACCTCTCCCACCGTCTCGGGCGTCAATCCGAGCGGCGGCGCGTCATAGCTCATCCCCTTGGATTCAGGCCCGTCACCGCTCACGGCCGCCGCCGGACTGCCATTTTTTTTTACACCACTGCTGCCGCCCGACTGGGGAGCCGGGGTTCCACCCGTGGGAACTACGTTGCCCGGTTGAAGGGCCGTCCCCGTGCCCGCCGGGGCCGCGAAACTGGCCCCCGAGCCGCCCCCCGGGCCGGATTGTAGCAGTTGGCCCACCGACAACATTTCGTCCATCCGCGCCAGGCGGACCACGGCGAGTTCGAGCAGCACCTGGAGGTGGGGGCTGCCCCGCATCCGGGCCTTCGTAGTGGTCAGCACGTCAAGGCCGGCGAGGATCGTGTCGAGCGTCGTACTTTTCGCCTGGGCGAGGATGGTTTCCTTCTGCGTGGGGGTGATGGGCAACTCGCGCACGTCCGGGCCGCCGCACGACACGAGCATGAGCGCCCGCCAGTGTTCGATGAGCTGGTCGGTCAACTCGCCGAGTTGCAGGCCGCGGTCGGCCGCCTCGCCGAGCAGGTTTAAGGCCTTCGCCGGGTCGCGGGCCAAGACGGCCGCCGCCACCTCGGCCACCCTCTCGTCCCCGGCCGTGCCGAGGACGGCGTGGACCTGCTCGGCCGTCAGCTTCCCGGGCGACGCCGACAGCAACTGGTCGAGCAGCGATTGCGAGTCCCGCATCGACCCGTTCGCCCGCCGGGCCACCACCCGCAGGGCGTCGTCGTCGGCCCGCAACCCCTCCCGGGCGACGATGTTCTTCAGCTGGTCGAAGATGCGGCCCGGGCCGACGTGGGCGAAGTCGAACCGCTGGCACCGCGACAGGATGGTGATCGGAATCTTCTGGATTTCCGTGGTGGCGAGGATGAACTTGACGTGCGGGGGCGGCTCCTCCAGCGTCTTCAGCAGCGCGTTGAACGCGCCGGTGGAGAGCATGTGGACCTCGTCGATGATGTAGACCTTGTACCGCCCGCGGGTGGGGCGGAAGCCGACGTTCTGCCGGAGGTCGCGGGCCTCGTCCACCTTGTTGTTGCTCGCCCCGTCGATCTCCACCACGTCCACGTCCTGCCCCTCGGCCACGGCCCGGCAGCTCTCGCACTCGTCGCACGGGGTTGCGGTCGGCCCGGTCTCGCAGTTCAACGCTTTCGCCAGGATGCGGGCGGCCGAGGTCTTGCCGACGCCGCGGGCCCCCGTGAACAGGTAGGCGTGGGCGACGCGGCCGGTCTGGAGGGCGTTGACGAGGGCCTTCGAGACGTGCTCCTGCCCGATCAGGTCGGCGAACTGCTGCGGCCGGTAGCGGCGGGCGACGACCGTGTACTCGCCCGGGGCCGACGGGGGGGCGGAATCGGGACTGGGAATGGGTGCGGCCTTCGGTTTCGCCATGAGGCACGTCCTGAGCGGGCGGGGGTCCGTTACCCGGATGCTACCCGGTCGCGGGGGCGGGGGCAACGACGGCTCGGGCCGGCACTGCCACCGCTCGTTCGGACGGCCGCCCGGATTTCACGGGGCGGCGGCACGGCCCTTGCCTCCGTGACACGGGTTCACATTCCCCGAGGGCGGCCGGCCATGAGCGAAGCCATTAAGGTTCTGTGCGTCGACGACAACGCGGACGTGGCCAACTCCACCGGGGAGTTGCTCAGCCTGTCTGGGTTCACGGTGCAGGTCCACCACGACGGGGCGAGCGCTTTGGCCGCCGCCCGGGCGTTCGCCCCGACCGTATGCGTGATCGACCTCAACATGCCGGGGATGGACGGCTTCGAACTCGCCGCCCGGATCACCGCGGAGGCCGGGGCCAACCCCCCGCGGCTCGTGGCCCAGACGGCGATGTGGGACATCCAGACCCAGCACAAGACGCGGAACGCCGGGTTCGTGGCCCACCTCGTCAAGCCGGTCGAACCCAAGAGGCTGCTGGAGATCGTGACGGGAGCCCCGGCTTGAGCGGGCCGCACGCCCGGACGGGGGTCCCTTGCCCGCCCGCACCCGTTTCGATTGATTACTCCGTGCCGGCCCTCACCCGGGAGCCCCACGGAATGACCGCTCTTTCCGCCGTCCGCCAGGCCCGGCCGCCCGCTCCGCCGGCCGCGACCCCGCCGCCGGCCCTGCGCCAGTGGGCCCCCCGCATTTGGGAGGGCGCGGACGCCTTCACCTGGCTCCGCATCCTGGCCAAGAACAAGGCCGCCGTCCAGTTCCCCTACTGGTACATCGCGGCGATCGTGTCCGGGGCCACCGTCGGGCACACTGTGCTCCGGTGGCTCCACGAGGGGCGGTTCGGCGACCGCATCGCCGCCACCCCCATCCCGCACGCCCCGGTCTTCGTCGTCGGCCACTGGCGGACGGGCACCACGCTCCTACACGAACTCCTGATCCGCGACGACCGTTTCGCCTACCCGGACACATTCGCCTGCTTCCTCCCGCACCACATCCTGCTCACCGAGGGGTTCTTCAAGACGTACTGCCGGTGGATGGTGCCCGACCGCCGGCCGATGGACAACATGGCCGCCGGGTGGGAGCGGCCGCAGGAGGACGAGTTCGCGTTGGCCCTGCTCGGCCTGCCGTCCACCTACACCGACTTCGCCTTCCCGAACCACCCGCCGCTGCACCCCGGCTCCCTCGACCTGAGCGGCCTCACCCCGTCCCAGCTCCGCACGTGGAAGCGGACCTTCCGCCGCTTCCTGCAAACGCTCACGTACCGCGACCCCCGCCGGCTGGTGCTGAAGTCGCCGCCGCATACCGCCCGCATCCGCGTCCTGCTGGAACTCTTCCCAGACGCGAAGTTCGTCCACATCGTCCGCGACCCTTACGTCGTCTACCCGTCCACGGTCAACCTCTGGCAGTCGCTCGGCCGCAAGCACGGGTTCCAGACGCCGACGGGGGCGGGGGTGCCGGAGAAGGTGTTCCGCGAGTTCCGCACCATTTACGACCGGCTGGAGGAGGCCAAGCCACTGATCCCGGCCGGGCAGTTCCACGAACTGCGGTACGAGGAGCTGGTGGCCGACCCGGTGGGGGAGATGGCGAAGGTGTACGCCGGCCTGGATCTCGGCGGCTTCGACCGGATGCGGCCGAAGCTGGAGGAGTACGTCCGCACCACGGCCGGGTACGAGACGAACAAGTACGCCGTGACCCCGGCCGAGCGGGCCGAGATCACGCGGCGGTGGGGCGACGTGATCGAGCGCTACGGCTACGGCGGACAGGGGACAGGGGACGGGGGACAGGGGACAGGGAAAACCGTTTAGCGGCGGAACCAGCGGTCCCGCTCACACCGCGTTCCACACCCACTTCACGAGCAGTACCGACAGCACTACCCCGCCCGCGGCCAGGGCCAGCACCACGGCCGCCAGCCCCGCGAACAGCCACACGCTCGACCGGCGGGCGGCCCGCGGCTCGGCCACCGCCCGCTCCAGCAGCGCGGCGTTGCGGACGTTCGCCTTCCACACGGCGTCGCCGACCGCCCCGGCGAACGGCACGATCCCGATGGCGGCGTCGATCCCCACGTTCAGGAGCATCCGGGCCAGCACCGCCTTCGGCACCCCCATCTGGGCGGCCGCGTACACGAGGTACGTGCTGACGGCCGCCCCGACGGCGTCGCCAACCCCGGGGATGAGGTCGATGAGGGCGTCGAGGCCGAAGCGGAAGCGGGTGCCGGGGACGACGAACGCGGTGTCCATAAGCTTGGCGACGGCCCGCACCATCGGCAGGTGGTCGGTCGCCCCCCGGGCGTCGAGGACCACGGGCGGCGACCGGGGGATGATGGCGTCACTCACGGCGACTTCGCTCCCGCATTTTACCGCTTTTAAACGGTGTGTTCGGCCCGATCTCGTGGCAGATCCGCCACTTCCGCACTCCCGCTACCAGCCCTCCTGGTAAAGCGGGAGCGAGGGCGGATTCTGCCGCGAACGCCTACTCCGACCTTGCGGCGGGAACAGACGCGGGTGTGAGAGCAATTCGCGTTCCGCTCTACCATGAAGAGAATGGGATTGGGGGGGCGAAAGCCCACCCGTTGCAACGGTCGGCTTGCTTGCACCTCACCGATACTTCCCCGGGTCCACGCTCGCGTGCTTGATGTGCGTCCGGTTCCAGGTGTACGTGATCTCCAGCGTCCCCGCCGCGCTCTGGATCATGGCCGGGTACGAGTATTCGCCGATGGCCCCTTCCAGGTCGGCCACCTTCGCCCACGTCTTGCCGTCGTCGGTGGAGCGGGCCAGGCTCAGCGGCGTGCGGAAGAGTGTCGACGGGTTGTAGACCAGGAACAGGTCGCCCTCGCGGGTCCTGACCACGTCGATGCCGCTGTTCGGGTTGGCCAGCGGGGTCGGCTCGGCCGGGCCGAAGGTCACGCTGCCGTCGGCCGACCACGCGATGCAGACGGCCTTCGGGTTGCCGGAACGCAGGAGGGCCGCCACCCGCCCGTCCTTGGCCTGGAAGAGCGTCGGCTGAATCTGCCGGAAGGTGTCGCCGACGGGGAAGGGGTTCGACCGCTTCCACGTCCGCCCGCCGTCGCTGCTGCGGTCCACGTAGGGCGTCCAGTTGCGATAACTCTCGACGGACGTGCCGGCCAGCAGCGTGCCGTCGGCGAGAACGATGGGCTTGGCCCGCACCGGCCCGAAGAAGCCGGCGGGGAGTGTGTCCGGCTTGCCCCAGGTAGCCCCGCCGTCGGCCGAGCGGCGGGCGAACCCGGTCCAGTTGTCGGGCTTCGGCCCGGCCTTGTACCAGAGGGTGAGTTCGCCCTTGCCGGTGGCGAACAGCACCGGGTTCCAGCACGGCTGCCCCGGCTCCGTCGCCACGACAACGGGCGCGGCCCACGCCTTGCCGTCGAAGGCCGCCGCCCAGATTTGCACGTCCTTCGCCCCCTCGCCCTTGCCGCCGAACCACGCCGCCAGGAGCCTCCCCGGGGCCGCCTCGACGACCGTGGACGCGTGGCACGACGGGAACGGGGCCTTCTCGAAGATGAGCACGGCAGGAACTCCGGGGGAGGTGAGAATGCTTGCGGGGGCGGTGCGGGCCGGTTAGGCTGCGAACGTCGTTCGCGGGTAGAGCGACCTTGCGCCGACGCCGCGATCATTTGAGCAGGCGCAAGCCAATAACAAGCTAGTGCAGGCTCACGGCTGAGGATTCGGTAATGCGGGGTGGGTCGGACAGCCGTAGTAGTCGCACACCCGCTGCCG
>JANPKP010000172.1:0-15852 GCA_031426095.1 Gemmataceae bacterium | reverse complement strand
GTTTTTTATAACCCCCCCACCGGGGGGGTCTTTTTATCGCCTGGGTTTTCACCCCGTGCACGCCCCGCACGGCACACGGCACAACCCCGTGGGGGTGGATTCCACTTGGGTGTTCCGTCACTGCCACCCCTTCGGGGTTCTGCCGTGTCCCGTGCGTGGCGTCCAGGGGTTCACACCCCTGGCGATTAACGGACACCCCGGTGGGGTTGGAAGAAATCGACCCTCGTCGCCACGGACCGCTCCCAGAATGTCACCTCACACCCGCCGCGACAGCCGCTCGCCGAGCCGCCGCAACCCCGGGCTCGTGTCCCGCGGGGGGAGGTGGGCGTTGATGATCGCCGTGGTCCCCTTCGCCGCCAGGGCCGCGTCGAGGGCGGCGTCGAACTCGTCCTCGGTTCGCACCTCGTAGCCCTTGCCGCCGAAGACGTCCGGCAGCTTGTGGAACTGCCAGTCGGCCACGTCGTTGAAGTCGCCTTCGAGCAGGAGCCGCTCCGTCAGGTAGCCGCCGTTGTTGAGCACCACCACCACCGGGTCGAGGCCGAGGCGGACGGCCGTGCTCAGCTCGGCCCCGGTGAACGGGAAGGCCCCGTCGCCGACCAGGACCAGCGGCCGGCGGTCGGGGCGGGCGAGCTGCACGCCCACGGCCGCCGGCACCGCCCACCCGAGCGTGGCGTAGAAGGCCGGGGCCAGGAACCCGCCGCGGCCGAGCACGGCGAGGTCGGCCGCCCCGAAGAGGGCGTCGCCCGGGTCGGCCACCACCGTGATCCCTTCGGTGAGGACGGCGTTCACCTTCTGGAACAGGCGGGCCACCGTCAGCGGCGCTCCCGGCGTCGGCGTCCACGGGGCGTACACCGGGCCGAGGGCGGGCGGCGGCGGGCGGTCGAAGCGGGGCAGGTCGGCGGCGGCGAGGGCCCGCACGAAGTCGGGCAGCCGCACGTCCGGGTAGAGGCTGCGGCGGACGCGGACTCCGTCGGTCGTGGCCCGGATCAGCCGGCCGTCGTCCAGGTCGTGCGTGAACATGCCCAGGTCCAGGTCGGTGATGAGCGCCCCGACCAGCACGGCACAGTCGGACTCTTCCACGAACCGCGTGACCTCGGGCCGGCCCATGCCCGCCTGATACACCCCGGCGTAAAGCGGGTGGGCCTCGGGGACGACGGACTTGCTCAGGAGCATGGCCGCCATCGGCAGGGAACAGCGCTCGGCAAGCCGCAGCACGTCGGCCGCCAGCCCGAAGCGTTCGACCTCGATGCCGGCCAGCAGCACCGGCCGGCGGCTGGCCCGGAGCATGGCCACGGCCTCGGCCACCGCGTCCGCCAGCTCGTGCGGGTCGGACACGGGTTCGTCGGTGGCGGGCACGTGTGGGTGGAGCGGCGGCTGGGCCACGCGGTCGCGGGGGAGTTCAATGTAAACCGGCCGCTTGTGGCGGAGGCAGGCGGCGAGGACGCGGTCGATCTCGCGGAAGGCGGTGAGCGGGTCGTCGAGGACGGCGTGGGCGCAGGTGAGCCTGGCGAACACCTGCTGCTGGGCGTCGTAAGCCCCGAAGGTGTGGTGGAGCAGCCGGCCGGGCTGCCGCTCCCTCAACCCGGCGGCCCCGCTGATGACGACGACCGGCGACTTCTCGGCGTAAGCGCACGCCACCGCGTTCGCCAGGCTCAGCGTCCCTACCCCGTAGGTGGTGACGCAGCAGCCGAGGCCGGCGGCCCGGGCGTAGGCGTCGGCCGCGTACCCGGCCGGGAGTTCGGCCGTCGCCCCGACGAGGCGGATGGGCCCGTCCTCGAGCATCTTGCACAACGCGAGGACGTAGTCGCCCGGCACCCCGAAGGCGTGCCGCAGGCCGAGCCCGTGGAGGCGGTCGAGGAGGTACCCGCCGATGGACGCGGGGGCGGGACTGGCGGACGACATGGGCCGAACTCCGAGTGCGGAGGGGAGCCGGGATGACGAGTACGCCGGGCGTTCACTAACTGGAATAAGAATCCGACGGGCGGTTCGACGAGTCCGGGGGCGGATCGCGGTTGCCGTCCGCCCGCCGTTCGGGCACAATGCATTTATGCCGCGTTCGTGCTTCACCACCGTCCGCCGCCTCGTCGTCTGCCTGCTGGTGGCCCTCCAGGCGGGAACGGCCGCGCTCGGGCACGACCCGGCCGCCGGCTCCTGCGGCCACGCCGACGGCCGCCCGCACCTCCACCTCGACTGGCTCACCCCCGACTGCGACGACCACGACCATGAAGACGCTTCGGAGGAGCCGGCGGACGGCCCCGTCGTCTACCTCCCGCCGGGGGGCCTGACGGCCGTGGTGGCGGTGTCCGCCCCCACATCGGCGGGCGAAAATGTCGCCGGGGAAGCGGAGCCGGCGGGTGCCGCGACCGCGTTCGTTTCGTGGCCGCCGACGGCCGTCGCCCTGGCCCCGCCGGGGGCGAATTGGCTGGTCGATTCCCGTCCCGTGCGATTCCGCACGACGCCCCTTCGTTTTTAAAATCCGCCTGCCGAGCGTCCCGTCCTCGCTCGCGCGTCGGGCTGGTGGCCGTGGCGTTGGCAATGCCGGAGCCGCGATTCCGCGCGGAATCCGCCGACGCCCCCGTTTTACCAGGGGGGGCGGGAGCGGGATCGCGGATGTCGAAGGCGGGCAGGCGGATCGGGCGAACAGCGCCGTTTAAAAGCGGGAGAATCCGGTAACGGCGGGCCGGGCGGAGGGGCACCATGCGACGGTTCGTGACGCGGGCGGCGGCGGTTTCGGCGGTGGTCGCGGCGGTCGCCGGCGGCGGGTGGGCCACCCGCGACCGCTGGGGGCCGTGGCTCCGTGCGGCGGACGCCACCCCCGCCAAGCCGGCCCCGAAGGCGGGGGCCGGGGAAGGGCAGACCGTCCGCCTCAGCGACCGGGCGGTCGAGGCCCTGGGGCTGAAGTGCGGGCCGGCGGCCGTCGGCGACTACTGGAAGACCGTGACCGTGCCCGGCACCGTGGTCGACCGCCCGGGGCTTAGCGACCGCGGCGTCACGGCCCCGGTCGCGGGGGTCGTGGCCCGCGTCCACGCCTTCGCCGGCGAGACCGTCCGGCCCGGCGACCCGCTGGTGACGCTGCGGCTGGTGAGCGAGTACGTACAGGCGTCGCAGGGGGAGCTGTTCAAGGCGGCGAAGGAGCTGGAAATCGCCCGCGAGCAGACGGCCCGGCTCACGCCCGGGGTGGTGCCCGAGGCCCGCATCGCCGAGGCCCGCAGCCAGGAGGCCCGGCTGGCCGTTAGCATCCAGACGCACCGCCACGAACTCCTCGCCCGCGGCCTCTCGCCCGCCCAGGCCGACGGCGTTCAGGCCGGCAAGTTCGTGTCCGAGGTCACAATATCGGCCCCGCCCACGATCGAGGGTGGGGCCGCGGGGTTCGAGGTGCAGGCGGTGAAGGCCGAACTCGGCCAGCAGGTGCAGGCGGGGCAACTCCTCGCCGACCTGGCCGACCACCAGGCCCTCCTGATCGAGGGGCGGGCGTTCCGCCACGAGGTGCCGCTGGTCGAGGCGGCCGCCCGCGAAGGCTGGGCGGTGACGGTGGCGTTCGGCGGCGAGGACGGCGGCTGGCCGGCCGCCGGGCAGGCGTTCGTCGTCCGCTCCATCGGCAACGCGGTCGACCCCGAGAGCCGGACCATTCCCTTCTACCTGCCGCTGGGCAACCAGTCGCGGCCGTACGACCGCGACGGCAAGACGTACCTGGCTTGGCGTTACCGCCCCGGCCAGCGGGTGCGGGTGGAGGTGCCGGCCGAGAAGCTGGCGGGCGTGATCGTGCTGCCGGCCGGGGCTGTGGTCCGCGACGGCACGGAGACGTTCGTGTTCCGCCAGAACGGCGTCCTGTTCGACCGCAAGCCGGTGCGGGTGGTGTGGGAGGACCGCGCCTCGGCCGTGCTGGCGAACGACGGCGGCATCGCCCCGGGGGCGTTCGTGGCCCTCGGCAACGCCGCCGCCCTGAACCGCGCCCTGAAGGCCCAGAACGCGGCCGGCGGCACCACCGGCGGCCACTGGCACGCCGACGGCACGTACCACGAAGCCCACGATTAAGGCGGTCCGTCCCCATGCTCGACGCCGTGATCCGCGCCTCGCTCCGCCACCGGCCGCTCGTCGTCCTCGCCTGCCTGGCGGTGCTGGGGTACGGCACGCACCTCGCCACCGCCCTGCCGGTGGACGTGTTCCCCGACCTCGACCGGCCGCGTGTCGTGCTGCTCGTCGAGTGCCCGGGGATGGCCCCGGAAGAGGTGGAAGCGCTCGTCGCCCAGCCGATCGAGACGGCGATCCTGGGGGCGAACGGCGTCGAAGCGGTGCGGAGTCAGTCGACCGCCGGGCTGGCCGTGGTCTACGTCGAATTCGACTGGAGCGTGGAAGTCCGGGTGGCCCGCCAGACGGTGCAGGAGCGGCTGGCGACGGTGGCAGGGGCGCTGCCCAGCGGGGTCCGCCCGGAGATGACGCCGACGAGTTCGATCATGGGGCAGGTCGTCCAGATCGGGCTCTCGTCGCGGGACGGGACTACGACCCCGACCGACCTCGGCACCCTCGCCCACTGGGTCGTCCGCCCCCGGCTCCTCCGCGTCCCCGGCGTCGCGGAAGTGATCGTGCTGGGTGGCGAGCGAAAGCAGTACCAGGTGCTCGTGGACCCCGACGCCCTGCACGAGTACGGGGTGACGCTGCCGCAGGTGGTGGTGGCCCTGCGGGCGAGCAACCTGAACACCTCGGGCGGGTTCCACGTCCGGGCCGAGAGCGAGCGGCCGATCCGCGTCCTGGCCCGCGTCGGCCCCGACCCGGCCCGCGTCCTGGCCGACCTCAAGGGCGTGCCGGTGAAGGCCACGGGTTCTCGCCCCGTGAGCCTGGCCCAGGTCGCCCGCGTCACCGAAGGCCCGGAGGTGAAGCGGGGCGACGCCGGGGTGAACGGCTCGCCCGGGGTCGTCATCACCGTCGTCAAGCAGCCGCACGCCGACACGCGGGCGCTCACGGAGCAGGTCCACGCGGCGCTGCGGGAGCTGGAGCCGTCGCTGCCGATGGACGTGGAGGTGAACCACGACCTGTTCCAGTTGAAGCGGTTCATCGACCAGGCCACGTCGAACGTCGGCGAGGCCCTGGTCCTGGGGGCGGGGCTGGTGCTGGTGGTGCTGACGCTGTTCCTCCTGAACGTCCGCACCACGTTCGTCACGCTCACCGCCATCCCGGTGTCGCTGGCCGTCACGGTGGTCGTCTTCCACCTCGTCGGCCGGCTCACCGGGGCGGTCGTCTCGGTGAACGTGATGACCCTCGGCGGCATCGCGGTGGCGATGGGCGAGCTCGTGGACGACGCCGTGGTGGACGTGGAGAACATTTTCCGCCGGCTGCGGGAGAACGCCGCGAGCGCCGCCCCGAAGCCGGCGTTGCGAGTCGTCTACGCGGCGAGCGCGGAAGTCCGCGGGTCGGTGGTGTTCGGCACACTGGTGGTGGTGCTCGTGTTTCTGCCGCTCTTCGCCCTCTCGGGCGTGGAGGGGCGGCTGTTCGCCCCGCTCGGGGTGGCGTACATCGTCTCCATCCTGGCGTCGCTCGCCGTGTCGCTCACGCTCACGCCGGTGCTGTCGTCGTACTTGCTGCCGCAGTCGCGGGCCGTCGGCCACGCCGGCGACGGGCTGCTCTTGCGGGCGTTAAAGGGGCTGGCCCGGCCGCTCGTCCGCTTCAGCATGGCCCACGCGGTCAAGCTCCTGGTCCTGACGTGGGCGGCGGTGGCCGCGTGCGGCTACCTGGTCACGCGGCTCGGGGCCGACTTCCTGCCGGCGTTCGACGAGGGGAGCGTGCAGGTCAACGTCACCCTCCCGCCGGGGTCGTCGCTCGACGCCTCGAATCGGACGTGCGCCGCACTCGACGCCCGGCTCAGTGCCCTGCGGCCGGCGGCGGGGAACCCGGCCGCCCCGGTCCTCCACTTCCTCCGCCGCTCCGGCCGGGCCGCCCGGGACGAACACACCCAGCCGGTGAACCAGACCGAGTACATCCTGAGCATGAACCCCGACTCCGGGCTGTCCCGCGACGAGGCGTTGAAGCGGCTCCTCGCCGACTTGAAGGAGGCCCAGCCCGGGGTGGACATCGAGGCCGAGCAGCCGCTGGCCCACATGATCAGCCACATGCTCTCGGGGGTGAACGCCCAGGTGGCGATCAAGGTGTACGGCGACGACCTCGACCAGTTGAAGCGGACGGCCGAGCAGATCAAGGCGGCCATCGCCGACGTGCCGGGTGTCACCCCGCCGGCGGTCGAGGCCCAGGCCCCGGCCGACGAGGTCCACATCCGCTTGCGGGCCGACGACCTCCTGTTCCACGGCCTCACCCGCGAGTACGTGGCGAGCGTCCTCGAAGCCGCGTTGCAGGGCGAAACGGTGTCGCAGGTGGTGGACGGCCCCCGGCGGTTCGACCTCGTGGTCCGGCTCGACGACCCGTACCGCACCGACCTCGCCCGCCTCGGCAAGCTGCGGATCGACCTGCCGGAGAAGCGCGGGCAGGTGCAGCTGGAGGAACTGGCCGACGTCAGTGAAGGGCAGGGGCCGAACGCGGTGAACCGCGAGAACGTCCGCCGGCGGATCACGGTCCGGTGCAACGCCCGCGGCCGCGACCTGGCCGGGGTGGCGGCCGACATCGAGGCCCGGGTGAAGGAGCGGGTGACGCTGCCGCCGGGCTACTCCGTCGACTTCGGCGGCCAGTTCGAGAGCCAGCGGCGGGCGACCCGCCTGATCAGTGTGCTGGCGGCGGTCGCGGGCGTCGGCATGTTCGCCGTGCTGCTGGTGCCGTTCCCGTCGTGGCGGATCGTGCTGCAAATCCTCAACGCCCTGCCGACGGCCTTCATCGGCGGCGTGCTGGCCCTCTCGCTCACGGGGCAGACGCTCACCGTCGCCGCCCTCGTCGGGTTCATCTCGCTCGGCGGCATCGCGGTCCGCAACGGCGTCCTCCTCGTGGCCCACTACCTCCAGTTGATGCGGGACGAGGGGCAGCCGTTCACCCGCGAAACGGTCGTCCGCGGCAGCCTGGAGCGGCTGGCCCCGGTGCTGATGACGGCCCTGACGGCCGGCATCGCGCTGGTGCCGCTGGTGGCCGGCGGGCTCAAGCCCGGGCGGGAAATCCTCTACCCGGTGGCGACGGTCATCCTCGGCGGGCTGTTCACCTCCACCTTCTGCGAATTCCTCCTCCACCCCGGCCTGTTCTGGCGCTTCAGCGGCCGGGACGCGGAGCGGCTGGCGCGACACGGACCCGCGGCGGACCCGCTGGCGGCCGTAGAGTGAGTGTGCGGTTGTTCCTTTCCCCCAACGGAGTGCGTGACATGGTTCTCAACCGACTGGCGGTCGCGGCGTTCGGCCTCGGCGCGGTCCTGGCGACCGGGTGCGGCAAGACGACCGACTCGCCGGCGACGCCGAAGGGCGAGACGAAGGTGGTGTCCGGCGACGAGGGCGAGCACGTCCACGGGGCCATGCCGCACGGCGGGATCAACATCGAGTGGGCCCGCCGGCACGTCGAGTTCACCGTCGACCACAAGGCCAAGCAGGTGACGCTGTACGCCTACAAGCCCGACTCGAAGACGCCCGCCCCGGTGAAGGCCGAGGCGCTGACGCTGACGATCGACAAGCCGAAGTTCCAGGTCGAGCTGAAGGCCAAGCCGCAGGAGGGTGACCCGGCCGGCACGTCGTCGCGGTTCGTGGCCACCGACGACCGCTTCGGGGTGGAGCAGGAGTTCTCGGGTACGCTCACCGGCACGGAGGAGGGCAAGCAGTACAACGCCGACTTCAAGGAGCCCGAGGAGCCGGCGGAAAAGAAGAAGTAACGCCCGGCGGCGCGAGCGGGGCAACGGGGAAAGTGTTGCACAAGATTTTCCGCCGCCCCGCTCGCGCGCACTCGATCGATTACGTTGCCGCTTCTAGCTTTGGGTCGAACGGCGACAAGGGACCGGCCCGACCACCTGGGAGCGGGATTGCGACCGCGGCGCGAATCGCCCCACCCCTCGCGTGCCCAAGGTCGCCGCTACCGCCGAATGCCGTTGAGGTTCTCTAGCGCCAGGTACAGGGCCTGTGTACCCTTGCGGCCGTAGCCCAGCGCGCGGACGCTCTCGTAGAGCTGCTTGGCCAGCCCGAGGCCGGGGAGGCTCAGGTGCATCTTCTCGGCTTCGGCCAGGGCGATGCCCATGTCCTTGATGAAGTGCTCGACGTAGAAGCCCGGCTCGAAGTTGCCGGCCATGATCCGCGGCCCGAGGACTTCGAGGGCCTTGCTCCCGGCCGCCCCGACCGACACCGACTTGAAGACGGTTTCGAGGTCGAGCCCCGCCTTCGCACCGTACAGGAGCGCTTCGCAGACGCCGATCATCTTCGTGGAGATGAGGATTTGGTTCACCGTCTTGGTGTGCTGGCCGGCCCCCGGGGCCCCCTGGTGGATGATCGTCTTGCCCATCGCCTCGAACAACGGGCGGACGGCCGCGACGACGCTCTCCTCGCCGCCGATCATGATGGAGAGGGCGGCGTTCTTGGCCCCCACGTCGCCGCCGCTCACCGGGGCGTCGAGGCTCGACACCCCCTTCGCCTTCGCGGCCTGGTAAATCTCCTTCGCCAGCGACGGCTCGCTCGTCGTCATGTCCACCAGCACGGTGCCCGGCGCGGACCCGGCGAGCGCCCCGTCGGCCCCGAGGAAGACCTCCCGCACGTCCTTCGGGAAGCCGACGATGGCGAACACCACGTCGCTGTTCGCGGCGACTTCCTTCGGGGACGCGGCGAATTTCGCCCCGAGGTCGACGAGCGGCCGGGCCTTGTCGGGGCTGCGGTTGTAAACCGTGGCCGCGTAGCCCTTCCCGATCAGGTGCTGGCACATCCAGCGGCCCATGACGCCGGTGCCGATCCAGCCGACGCGGGTGGCACCGGGGGCGGCGGGGGGAATTTCCATTGCTCGGGTTCCGTGAGGGAGCTATGTTGTCACGGTGCGAGTTTCGTGTGGGCCGGCCCACGCGCCCTCGCTCCCGCGACGGGTTCCGTGTAAGCTAGAAGTTCGTCGACCGGCGGCCACGACCGGGACGCAAGGAAGGGCCACCCCGACGTGTACGCCGCCCCGCCCCAACCCGCCCCGCCCCAACTCGCCGCCCCGATCGTACTGGTCCACGGCCTGTGCGGCTTCACCCGGCTCTACGCCTTCCGCCGGCCCGTCATCGACTACTTCCCCGGCATCCGCGAGGTGATGGCGGCCGGCGGCAACCGCGTCCTGACGGCCCGCCTCTCCCCGACCGCCGGCGTCGCCCAGCGGGCCGGCGAACTCAAGAAGTACATCCAGTCCCAGGTGCCGGCCGGCGGCGTCCACGTCATCGGCCACAGCCTCGGCGGGCTCGACGCCCGGTACATGGTGTCGAAGCTCGGGATGGAGGGCCGCGTCCTCTCCCTCACCACCCTGGGCACGCCGCACCGCGGCAGCACGTTCGCCGACTGGGGGGTGGCCCGGTTCGCCCGGGTGGTCGTCCCCGTCCTCCGCACCTTCGGCATCCCGTACCAGGGCTTCTACGACCTGACGACGGACACCTGCCGGCGGTTCAACGAGGACGTGCCGGACGTGCCCGGGGTGCGGTACTTCTCGGTGGCCGGGCGGTGCGAGCGGCCGTGGCTGGGGCCGGAGTGGCGGCTGTCGCACAAAATCGTGAACCGCTTCGAGGGGCCGAACGACGGGGTCGTGTCGGTCGCGTCGGCCACGTGGGGCGAGGACACCCAGGTGTGGGACGCCGACCACCTGAACCTCGTCAACTGGCCGAACCGGCGGGCCAAGAAGCGGGGCGTCGGCACCGACCGCGGGCAGGACTACGCCGGCATCCTGGGCCGCCTCGCCGACGCGGGGTTCAGCGCCCGGTAATCGTTCGCCGCGTGCGACCGCTGGTCGCGGCGATAAACGGGACGCACTTCCCGTCACCACCGTCACCCCCGCCCGCACCGCGTCCCCTTCCGCGTTCCGGTTCCCCGGCACAGCCGCCGCCACGCGACCGCCGCGACCGCCGGCCGCGCTCCCGCGCCGCGTTTGCCCGCACGCACCCCCGCCACCCGGCCGATGACCTATGAGCCGCGACGGACGGCGGCCCACCCACGGACCCCAGCAGGGACACACCATGCGTCATCGGATCGGACGACACCTGTTCGCGGCGGCTCTCGGCGTTCTCGCCCTCGCGGCCGCCGCCGCCGCCCAGGACTCCCGCCCCGCGAAGGGCTTCGCGATGGCCCTGCCGGGGCAGGCCCCGGTCGTCGCCCCCTCGGGCGTCGTGCCCGCCGGGTGCGCCGGCTGCGACGCCGCCGCGGCCATCCCGCCGGCGGCCGCCCCCGCCGGCTGTTCGTCGTGCGGCAGCGCCGCCGGCGGGCACGCCTTGAAGGCCCGCGTCTTCGGCCCGGACGGCGGCTGCTCGAACCCGGTGACGTGCGGCAACCGCTGCACCGAGCGGACGTTCTTCTTCGGCTCGTGCGGGGCGTTCTTCGGCAACGGCCGCGACTGTAGCTCGTGCGGCGGGCTGTTCGGCCGCTGCCCCGGCATGGTCTACGGCCCGGGGGCCCACGCGGGCATGAACCCGTGCACGTACGACAGCTACCTGAACCACTAAAACGCGGTTCCTCAACAGAGCCCGAACGCCCAGGGATGGCCGTCCCTGGGCTTCTTGCTTTCCCCCGCCCGTACAATTCTCGCGGACGCCCCCCTTTACCGCGAGGCTACCCCGATGGCTTTCTCGCTCGGCGTGATCGACGCCCCCACGGCCGTCGACCCCGTGTGCGGCATGACGGTCGACCCCCGCCAGCCCCGCGGCGGCTCGCACACGCTCGACGGCGTGGCGTACCACTTCTGCGCCGAGGGCTGCCGGCGGAAGTTCGCGGCCGACCCCACGCGGTACCTCGCCGGCAGGCGCGAGGCGATGACCGCCCCCGCGGCCCCGGCCGGCACGAAGTACGTCTGCCCGATGGACCCGGAGGTCGAGAGCGACCGCCCCGGCCCGTGCCCGAAGTGCGGCATGGCCCTCGAACCGGCCACCCCCACGGCCGACGCCGGCCCCGACCCGGAACTCGTCGATCTGTCGTGGCGGCTGCGGCTCGGCCTCCTCCTCGGCGTGCCGCTCCTGGCCCTGGCGATGGCCGACATGCTCCTCCCGGGGATGCCGCTGGGGCACGCCCTCGGGCACGGGCCGTTCCTGCTCCTGCAGGCGGCCCTCGCCACGCCCGTCGTCCTCGTCAGCGGCTGGCCCTTCCTCCACCGCTTCGCGTACTCCGTCCGCACCCGCCAGCCGAACATGTTCACGCTCATCGGCGTCGGCGTCGGGGCCGCGTTCCTGTTGAGCGTGTGGCAAACGGCCGCGTACTTCGCCGCCGGCGGCGCGGGGCCGATGCCCGACAGCTACTTTGAGAGCGCCGCGACCATCGTGGTGCTGGTGCTGGTCGGACAGGTGCTGGAACTGAAAGCCCGCCGCCGGACCGGCGACGCCGTGCGGTCGCTCCTGTCGTTGACGCCGCGGACGGCCCGCGTCGTCCTCCCCGGCGGCCGCGAGGAGGACTTGGCCGTCGAACTCGTGGCCGTCGGCGACCGCGTCCGCGTCCGCCCCGGCGAGCGGGTGCCGGTGGACGGCACGGTCCGCGAGGGGACGACGGCGGTGGACGAATCGACGCTCACCGGCGAACCGCTCCCGGTGGAGAAGGCGGCCGGCGCGGCCGTGATGGCCGGCACCCTCAACGGCACCGGGGCGGTGGTGGTCGAAGTGACCCGCGTCGGCGGCGACACGCTGTTGTCGCAGGTCGTGCGGCTCGTCGGCGAGGCCCAGCGGAGCCGGATGCCCCTGCAACGGCTGGTGGACCGCGTGTCGGCCGTGTTCGTGCCGGCGGTCCTGCTCGCGGCGGCCCTCACGTTCGCCGGGTGGGCCACCTTTGGGGAAGGGCCGGAGCGGTTCGCCCGCGGGCTGGTGTCGGCCGTGTCGGTCCTCGTCATCGCCTGCCCGTGTACCCTCGGCCTGGCGACCCCGATGGCCGTGGTCGTCGGCACCGGCCGCGGGGCGCAGCTCGGCGTGCTGTTCAAGGACGCGGTCGCCCTCGAAGTCCTGAGCCGCGTCGATACCGTCGTGTTCGACAAGACGGGCACGCTCACGCGGGGGAAGCCGAAGGTCCTCGGAGTCGTCGGCCCCGCCGACGCCCTCGCCCTAGCGGCGGCGGTGGAGAAGGGGAGCGAACACCCGCTGGCCCGGGCCGTCGTGGGATACGCGGAGGAGAAGGGGCTCACGCTCCCGGCCGCGACGGACGTGACCGCGACGCCGGGGCAGGGGGTGTCGGGAACCGTGGGCGGCCGCCGCGTGTTGGTGGGAAATCGCCGCTACCTCGCCGAGAACCGCGTGGCGGGCGACGTGACGCTACCCGAAGGCGGTCACACGGCCTTGTTCGTGGCCGTCGACGGCACCCTCGCCGGCGGGTTCGCGGTCGGCGACGAGGTCCGCCCCGAAGCCCGCGACGTGGTTCAGGCGCTGCTCCGCGAGGGCGTCCGCGTCGTCATGCTCACCGGCGACCGCAAGGAAGCCGCCGACCGGGTGGCGACATCGCTCGGCATCACGGAAGTGGTGGCGGACACGCTGCCGACGGACAAACACCACGTGATCGAAGCACTTCGCAACGAAGGCCGCGTGGTGGCGATGGTGGGCGACGGCATCAACGACGCGGCCGCCCTGGCGGCGGCGGACGTGGGCATCGCGATGGGCACCGGCACCGACGTGGCCGTGGCGAGCGCCGGCGTCACGCTCGTCCGCCCCGACCTGCGGGCGGTGGCCGACGCCCGCGGCCTGAGCCGGGCGACCGTGCGGGCCATCCGCCAGAACCTCGCCCTGGCGTTCGCGTACAACCTGCTCGCGGTCCCGGTCGCCGCCCTCGTCAGCGGCGTCGGCCCCGTCTGGGCGGCCGCCGCGATGAGCCTCAGCTCACTCTCGGTGATCGCCAACTCGCTCAGGATCAAGCGGAAATTTAGCCACGGATGAACACGGACGGACACGGATGAAGACGGGAACCGGGTTCAAGACAAAGCAGCAAGCGTGATCGGCCCCGTGGTTTCACCCCGCCTCTGTCTTTATCCGTGTCCGTCCGTGGTCATCCGTGGCTAACTCTTCCTCCACAAGCGGCCGAAGCGTTCGCCGAGCCACCAGCGGGGCTGCACCTGCGGGCCGTAACTGAGGTCGAATCGCCTCATCGCCGCGTCGGTCACGCCGCTCACCGCCTCGCCGGGGTCGTCGGTCACCACCAGCCTTGCCATGTCGGCCGGGTCGATCGTCCCCTCCTTCGCCATCCGCCTCATCATGTCCACCAGCGGGGCCCAGTAGTCGACGCCCATGAGCGCGACCGGGAAGTCCTTCAACTTGCCCGTCTGGATGAGGGTGGCGACCTCGAAGAACTCGTCGAGGGTGCCGAACCCGCCGGGCAGGACGACGAACGCATAGGAGTATTTGGCGAGCATCATCTTGCGGACGAAGAAGTACTCGAAGTCGATCCAGGTGTCGAGGTACGGGTTGTGGCTCTGCTCGCGGGGCAGGACGATGTTGCACCCCACCGACCGGCCGCCGGCGTCCTTCGCCCCGCGGTTGGCGGCTTCCATCACGCCGGGGCCGCCCCCGGTCATCACGGTGAAGCCGCTCTTGGCCACCAGCCGGCCGACCTGTCGGGCCATGTCGTAGTACTTGTGCCCCTCGGCGAAGCGGGCCGACCCGAACACGGTCACGCACGGGCCGACGAAGTGGAGCTTGCGGAACCCGCGGACCATCTCCCACCAGATTTTAAACGTCTGCCCCAGCTCGAAGCCCCGCCGCTGGGGGCCGCGGAGGAACTTCGTCTCCTCCGGGTTGGCCGCGGCGGCGGCCTTCTGCCAGTCGCCGGACGGGGGGTTGAGTGTGGGGGAAAAGGTGGACACGGGCGGGAGGTCGAGCGTCTGGTCGGCCATGTCGTCACGTCGTCTCGTCGGGCGGGGTGAGCGTGCGAGGCCCGCCGGGGGAGTGTTCGGGGGCGGGCCGCGTCGCCACGCTCTCGGCCCGCCGACGGTTGGTTCTCGGAGGCCAGCGTCGTGCGGCTCCCACACCCATTATTCGCGAGCGACCCCCGCCGCTTGCATCAATCGGGATGTCGATTCGTAAGCTTCTCGCACCCACTCCACGATCCGGTCCGGCTCGGGCGAATACTCCAACTCGATGCTGACCGCCCCGGTGACGCCGAGGGCCGCCACCTCCCGCAGGTACGGCACGAAATCGACCACCCCGCGGCCCGGCGGCAGGTCGCCGTGGACCTTCCCGTCGCAGTCCGAAATGTGGACGTGGGCCGCCCGCCCCTTGAGCAGCCGCAACTCCTCCGGCTTCGACCCGGCGAGTTGCAGGTGGCTGATGTCGACGTTCGCCTTCACGGCCGGGTGCCCCACGTCGTCGAGGAAGCGGACCATGTTCGGCACGCTGTTGAGGAGCGAGAGCGGGAACGGCTCCAGCTCCAGGGCGACCTCCAGCCCCAGGCCGGCGGCGTGGTCGCCGAGCGCCTTGAGGTGGCGGACGCCGGTCGCCCACTGCTCGGCCGGCGGGATCACATGGCGGTCCCAGATGTACTCGCCGAGGACGACGAGGAGGTTCCCCGCCCCCAACTCGAACGCGAAGTCGAGGTACGCCTTGCACCGGCCGAGGTGGAATCGCTGGACCGACGGGTTGAAGTCGGTCAGCCCGACGGCCACGCACGCCACGCTCACGACCGGCAGCCCGGCCCGCTCGCACTCGGTGCGGATGAGCTTCCGCTCCCGGGCGTCGGCGTCGAGCGGGTCGGCGAAGATGTCGATCGAGTCGAAGCCGATCTCCTTGGTGGTGCGGATGCCCCAGGCGGTGCCGCGGCCGGCCTGGACCCACGCCGAGTTGATGAGCCCGAGTCGCATGTCGCCCCCGTGTCGGCCGGAAATGGGTGGACCGGCCCCGCGTTCTTCCTGTACCCTAAACCCTTTCGGCCCCCGCCCGCTTGCCGAGACGGCCCCGCATGGAATTCTTCTCGGACTACGGCTACATCGGCATCTTCGCCGCCCTCCTGGCGTCCGGCCTCGGGTTCCCCCTCCCGGAGGAGTTGCCGGTCCTCACGGCCGGGGTGCTGGTCGGGCACGAGGACACCACCCTGAAGTGGTGGATCATGCTCCCGGTGTGCATCCTCGGGGTGGTGATCGGGGACGGCTTCCTGTACGGCCTCGGGCGGTTCTGGGGCGTGCGGTTCCTTAACAACCCGTGGGTGCAGCGGAAGGTCATCGCCCCCGAGAAGCGGGCCGCCATCGAGAAGAACTTCCACGACCGGGGCATCGCCGTGCTGCTCGGGGCCCGGCTCCTGCCCGGCATCCGCAGCCCCATGTTCATCATGGCCGGGGTGCTCCGGGTGCCGCTCACCCGGTTCATCCTGGCCGACGCCCTGTACGCCATCCCGGGGGTGAACCTCCTGTTCTGGACGGCGTACCTCCTGACGGACCAGGTGCTGGTGGTGTTCAACAAGATCAACCACTACAAGCCGCTGCTGCTCGTCGGCCTCCTGTCCGGGGTGGCCGGCATCCTGGTGTACAAGTACCTGCTGTCGCGGCGGGTGGCGGTCGGCGAGCCGGTCCACGTCCCGCCGATGATCGCCAAGCCGGCCGAGGCGGTGGCCCACATGGTCGAGAACGCGGTCGAGCGGGTGACCCACCGGCACCACCACGCCGAGAAGGCGGCCGAGCCGACCGCCGACGCCCCCCCGGCCGCCCCGACCGACGAGCCGGCGGCGGTCGTGCCGCCGACGGCCCCGGGGTGAGGATGACACGGTGACAAGGTGTGGGGGGGGGGACGGGACGGGTAACACCGGGGGTGGTGTGGGGGAAAGGGAACCCCCC